>JANQGJ010000012.1 GCA_028277395.1 Bacteroidales bacterium
CAACCTTTTTTATTATTTGTATACATCTTCTCCTCCTTTCTCCATACTTATTTTATGTAAAGTCGAAATCATTGTTTTTGATGGAAATGGTAACGACATCAATGGTTCGGCAGCCATTGTCAATAAAAGCAACTCGTTATCATCAGCCGCAATCCGATTTAGCTTGATGGTATGGCACTTGGTGCATCGATGAATAATCGACCATTCTTTATTTTGTTGAACGTAAATGCTTATTGGTTTCATTATTCCCCTGCAACTCGCTCGTCGGTCGCCGGGTATTATGTCCACATGAATGCTACATAAGCAATGAGGACAGTGATTTCTTTGTTTCCCTCCAAACTCTACAGGAGGTACAGCCTTTCCACAAGAGGCACAGATAAATGACTCCATAGGATTTTCATATATTATTTTATTACGTGACATTGTTTTTGCGTTAAGCACAATTACTAATTGAGTTTAGCAATTTAGCCAATATAAACACTAAGAATATTTATATAGAAATAACTCTGGCAAGAATTTGCCTGAGTACAAATGGAATAATCAAAGTCTGTTACAACAATGATTATTTACTTAACACGAACCAGAATAATCTTAATCATCAAATAATTTTACGACCGCAAATATACATTTTTTTGATATATCTCTTTTTTTTACAAAACTTTTGAAGATTATTAGAGAAAACCTAATTAAATTCGTGACTGGAAAGTATTTTATCTCTAGTGTTTTATAAAAATAGAAATTGTAATCGCAAAAGAAGAGATAGTTAAAAGATAGATATGGAAGCATTTAGGGAATTTATAGAAAGATATATAACTTTGACAAGTAATGATTGGATGACAATTCAACAAGAATTTACTCGAAAAGAAATTTCAAAAAATGCTTCACAGAATGAATGTGTTGATGCTTAAAGCTTATGGAAAGAGAAACTCGGAACGAGAACATTCGGATTGAATAAAAATTAAAAAAATACGTGTGGTAATAACTAAGCATTCTGGCCGTATGAAATACCCCCCTCGTCCTCGTCTGTGACGAGGATGCATGAGAAAAAGCATTTGTAATGCATGTTAAATTAACTTGCTATATTTGATAGTTTTTAACTTTTAGCCCATGTCAGGTGACAGATATACTATTAGAGATCAGGAAGTTTACAGAATAAAAGATCATAGAACAGATTAACCTGATTAATTATCATATCAAATTTTGGCTAAATATATTGGATATGTTAATATTGAAAAGATATGAATTATGAGTTGCAAACTCATAGCTAAAGCATGTAATAGAATAATTAGTTATAGAATATATAAACTATATAGGTTATAGTGGCACTTTATAACCTATATAAGTTATAGTAATTGATGATTCTGGAGATAGTACGTTTCAATGAAAATCAATTAGAAATGATTGACAAAACAAATATTTCTTGCAAGTATAACCAATAGAGGTTATATTTGCTCTTTATAACCTCTAGTGGTTATAATTGTTTATGATGTTAAAAATGATAATAGCATGGAAAAAGTTGCAGTACTTACAGGAGATCTTGTTAAATCTAGAACTATTAAAGGTGGAGAAATAGAAACAGTAATTAGTTCTCTTAAAAAAACTTTCAGTGAGCTTAACAATAAGATTTTATTAAACAAAGCTTCATTTCAGATTTTTAGAGGAGACAGTTTCCAGGCAATAATTCCTGATCCTGAATTAGCCCTAATATCTGCAATAATAATAAGAGCTCATTTACGCACATTTGAATCAAACCATAGTTTAACGGGAAAAGGAAGATCATATAAACCTATCAACTACGCCTATACAGATGCACGAATTGCAATAGGGATTGGGGAAGTAAGCTATATGGGAAATAAAGTATCAGAGTCACAAGGTGAAGCTTTTCGAAAATCGGGTTATTTACTTGATAAGTTAAAAAAGGATAATGAAAGATTAGGAGTGGACACGCCATGGGAAAGTGTTAATAAAGAGTTTTATGTAGAATCAAAACTTGCAGATGCTGTTATCAGTCGTTGGACAGCAAATACTGCAATGGCTGTTTTTATTCACCTTTTAGAAAAAAAGAACCAAAGTGAGTTAGCACGTAAATTGAATATAACTCAACCAGCTACTCATAAACGATTGGTTACTTACGGAAATATTGGAAGTATAAATGCCTTTGTAGAAAGATATCTTGAACTCATTACTAAAGCTAAATAAATATGGACGCATTAAACGTAGACTTATTACTAAAAATTCTTGTTGCACATTTTTTATCTGACTTTATTTTTCAACCAAATAAATGGGCGACAGAAAAAGATAAACATGGATTCAAGTCATGGCATTTATATGTTCATCTAATAATAACAGCATCAACTCTTTTTATATGCCTCTGGGATTTTAAATTATGGTATTTAGTTTTGATTATTTCATTATTTCATTTCATTATTGACCTTATAAAAAGCTCTATTAAACGAACAAATATCTGGATTTTTGTCACAGATCAATTGTTTCACCTTCTAATTATAATTGCAGTTTGGTTAGTTTATACAAATCAAAGTGAAAAGTTTTTTGATTTGTTAAATTCACATATTAATAACCCAAAATTCTGGTGGTTGCTTTTGGCTTATACATTATTAACTATACCATCATCAGTATTGATTGGTAAAATGACAAATAAGTGGAGTAATGAGCTATCTGGCTCAAATAAAACAAAAGGTTTAGAAAATGCTGGAAAGTGGATAGGAATAATAGAACGAGTTCTAATTTTTACATTTATTATTGTAAATCAATTAAGCGTAATTGGTTTTTTAATTGCTGCAAAATCAGTCTTCCGTTTTGGAGACTTAAAAGATTCAACAGATCAAAAGAAGACCGAATATATCATTATTGGGACATTTATTAGCTTTCTTTTGGCAATAATAATGGGACTTATAATACAATACATCATAAAATAAGACCTATCTGAAAAAAGCTCAATAAAACACGAAAACCTAAAAAAAAGGACTGTGATAAAAATCTGGAAAAAAGAATGTTTTTTATTGAGGTTTAACATTTAAATATTTCTGATCAAACTTTAAACCTGATTTAGCAATAGCAAAGGATTGTTTTACCAGTTTATTAAAAATTCTATCATAACTGTCAGATACCTATCAAATAAAAACAAATCAGTTTGAACGGCTTTAAGGACAAACTGATTTGTTTTGGCTTCATTCCAACATCCTGCTGCGTCCCACCAACATGCATATCCCTAACCAATTTTACCAATTGAATAAACTCAGCCCTGTACCCTTCTTCATCTTCTCCTTTTGTTCCTTTCAATTGGTTAAGTATTGAATCCCCCTCTCGTCCTCGTCTGTGACGAGATGCGCGAGGATTCAATGTCGAATATAGAAACTACAGGTATTCCCGAAGATAAAAATACTACTGGGGTTGTGGATGAAATTCCTGTTGGTAAGATTGTGGAAGCTGCAAAGTAACCCAACACCTAACCGGAGATATCATAGCACACCAGCTTGTGCAGGTACCTCAGGTACAATTTCCCATTGGAAACCACCGGTGGTGTCCAGGCCGACTTGGGGACGTCCGAAAGGGCATCTTCAAGCGATCCTTTGAGGATAAATTCTTTTTCATCGGGCCTGATCAGGTACAGGTCCCCCTTCACGCCCAGGGCTATGAGGTGGTTATCCACCCACACGATGGATCCTCCGCCAATATCCCTGGTACTCCAGACCTCTTCCCCGGAAACGAAATTGACACATGAAAAAGGCCCACGGTTACCTGCATTCTTTGTATAGCCGTAAAGGTGGTCTCCAATTAAGATCTGGTCCGACAGGTGAGAAGCGATCACCTTGTTTTCCCAGACCACTTCGAATCCCGAAAGGCTGATCTTCAATAGTTGGCCTCCCATGTTGTACCCGGAGGTGATGAAGACCGTGTCATTTCTTACAATTGGTGTGTTACAGTTGACAAAATAGTTGGTCTCCCAGGGTGCTGACCATAACTCTGTGCCATCATCGGTACGGACAGCAGCAAGCCCGGTGCCATGAAAATTCAGAAGGATCATTTCCCCTTCCAGTTCTGTAGGTATTGTGGCCGCGTAGCCGGCTTCCTCACCAGGTGTTTTCCATATTACATCTCCTGTCAACCGGTCATAAGCAATGAGTCGTGCTTCGCCGCCTCCCTGGACAATGACTTTATTACCCAGCACGAGTGGCGGTGAGGTGTGGCCCCATTCAGGTGTTTTTCCGCCTTCCTCCATCACGTCTTTCTTCCAGACCAGGTTTCCATCCTCCAGCATCCAGCAGGCCAGAATGCCCGAACGACCGAAAGAGTACACGAGGCTGTCCACGATTGTTGGTGTAGCGCGGGCTCCTGTTCCCCACGAATCACCTGGTTTGCATGCTATCTCAGCTTTCCAAAGTAGCTCCCCCGATACAGCATCCAGGCAGAACAACTGATCATGGCTGGTATTCCTTCCCGGTACGACGAGATGATTCCCTTTTACCACAGGGGCCGCCCAGGTCATCGATTCTTTACCACTGCAGAGATAGTCAACTTCCCACAGTTTTGTTAACCCATTGCTCCAATCGGTCTTAAGTCCTGTCATTCTACTCTTCCCTGAGAAATCAGGACCGCGCCAGTTGAGCCAGTCCGACGCTCCAGGTGCAACAGCATTCAGCCCGGTTCCTGCTTCCGGTACAGCTGCTGCCGCTGTTTCATCAACATATACAGGTTGCAGGCCCATGGCCTGAAAAGTATCATATACATATATTCCGCCTGCGACCAGGACAATCACAAGGACAATGAGTATCCTGTAAATGGTTTTTCGTTTCATATTTTAGTCTTTAACTTAATGACGAATATCGACAAAATTATTGCACCAGTCAATCGTAATCATGAGATAAATTGGTAATTTAGACAACGTTCAAATAGGCGATTATCAGTTAATTGGTTTTTTAGATATTGTTCTTCTGGCAGCCATTTCTTTGATGGACCAGGTAATAGAGTATAAAATTATAGGGGCAGAAGGAGGGCTATCAGCTATTCGTGCATTCGTGTTATGCGTGATTAAAATATTCCTACATTGTTTCGTATGTTTACCGATCAACAATTGTTTATGCTAATGCTTATTAAATTAACTTGCTATTTTTGATAGTTTTTAGCTATTAGCCCATGTCAGGTGACAGGTATTTTATTAGAGAATTTAATAAAGAACAGGTCACCCTGATTAATTCTCAAATCAAATTTTGGCTACAACAAAGGGAAACATTAATTTTGATTTGATACCAAGAATTGGTATATTTGCAGAAAAATATTTTACTTATGGCCAAGAACACATCCATATTATTAGGTAATTATTTTGACAACTTCATCAATCAGCAAATTAAATCTGGTAAATACAGTTCAGCAAGTGAGGTTGTGAGAGCAGCTTTAAGACTTTTTGAGCATGAAGAGTCAAAAAAATCTGAACTGATCAAAGAACTCAAGAAAGGAGAAAAATCAGGATTTATCAAAGATTTTGACCGAGAATCATTTTTGCAAAATATTCACAAAAAACATATGACTGAATAATGAAATATGTAATCAGTCAATTTGCAAGTCAAGACTTAGAAAATATTTGGCTCTACACTTTAGAGAATTGGTCAGTTGAACAAGCTGACAGATATTTCAACTTAATCATGAACGAGATAGAATATCTTGCTGAGAATCCTAACTCAGGATCCGACTTCGGTTCTGTGAGAAAAAGTTATTTCCGTTCGAGAATTAAATCTCATTTTATTTTCTATAAAGTAAATAAGAAAAATAATATTATTGAAATCATTAGAATATTACACCAAAGAATGGATGTTGAAAATAGATTGAGTGAATAAAATCAGCAATTGCTAATAACTGAGCATTGCAGCCATTTAAAATACAGAGCCTGAATCCAATTTTGACAAGTTTTTAGAGGTGATTCATTTTAATAACCTAAAATAAGCGTACTCCTGAAAGTGCCTAAATCAAACTCCTCATTGAAGATCATTCTCAAAAAACTACATCAATAACGACCTCTGCTACTTCCTTTACCCAAAAGTTTATTTATCAGATCAGTTCTTCCAATTCGACGAAGACTATCCATTATTCTTTTCCTGTACTCAGGTTTATACCAGAAAAAAAACATATGTTGGTTATCCTTCTCTTTTTTCGTTTTTGCAGAATATACCGGAGTTAATTTGTAAGGATCAAGACCGGTATAATACATAACAGTGGCATTTGTCATTGGAGTTGGTGTAAAACCCTGTACCTGTTCCAACTGCAAGCCTGCAGCCTTAGTGTCGACTGCTAATTGTGCCATGTCCTCTTCTTTGCTTCCCGGATGGCCGGAAATAAAATAAGGAATGATCTGTTGATTTAAGCCTGCTTTACCAGAGATCGAATTAAACTTTTTCTTAAATGAGTCATATAAACTGAAAGAAGGTTTTCTCATAGTTTTCAAAACAGTATCAGATGTATGTTCAGGCGCTATTTTAAGTCTGCCACTTACATTCTTCTTAATAAGCCTGTTGGTATATTCATCAAGGTCTTTACCACCATTCATATTTCTTTCTTTAAGCAAAAGATCATACCGAACTCCGCTACCAATTGTTACTTTTTTAATTTCATCAATGGCCTCAACTTTCTCATAGAGTGATAGTAACGGACTGTGAGATGTATTCAGATTCTTACAAATCGCCGGGAAAATACATGACGAACGTTTACATTTCTCACAAATTGATAAATCAACACCCTTCATTTTGTACATATTAGCAGATGGTCCGCCCAGATCTGTAAGATAGCCTTTAAATCCGGGTAGTTGGGTTACTTTTTTAACCTCATTCAATATGGATTTTTCAGAACGTGATGAAACAAACTTACCCTGATGAGCTGAAATTGTACAAAAACTACATCCCCCAAAACATCCGCGATGAATATTAACTGAGAACTTGATCATTTCATAGGCAGGTATCGGGCCTTTGTTTTTGTATTTAAAATGTGGTAACCTTGTATACGGCAGATCATAAATACTGTCAATTTCTTCTTCTTTTAAATACGGAACTGAAGGATTCACAACCAGGAATTTGTTACCAATTTGTTGTATAAGCCTGTTCGGGTGAATTCTGTTGGATTCAACCTCTATTGTTTTAAAATTTCTTGCAAAAGATACTTTATCGTCCAGGCATTGATCGTGGGATGATAGATATACTGTTTCCCACTTTTTATTCACCGGTATATCATTTTCAGATTCTACAATAAATGCAGTTTGAGATATGGTATCAATCTTATGAAACGGGACACCTTTAAGAATAAGGTTAACAATTTGCTTAATTGGCCTCTCTCCCATTCCGTAAACCATCAGATCAGCCCCGGATTGCCATATCATACTTGCCTGCAACTCATTTTTCCAGTAGTCATAATGAGTAAATCTTCTCATTGAGGCTTCCACACCACCAATTATTACAGGTATATCAGGAAATAAATCCTTTAAAATTTTCGTATAAACTATCGTGGGATAATCAGGACGAAAACCTGCTTTGTTCCCTGGAGTGTACGCATCATTTGACCTCAGCCTTCTGTTTGCAGTATAATGATTTACCATTGAATCCATCACACCTGCAGTTACACCAAAAAACAAACGTGGTGAACCTAACTTTTTAAAATCTCTAAGATCGTCGCGCCAGTTTGGTTGCGGAACTATGGCAACTTTAAGGTTCATTGATTCAATAACACGTCCAATTACAGCAGCACCAAATGAAGGATGATCAATATATGCATCGCCTGTGAATAGTATAACATCCGGTCTGTCCCAGCCTCTTTCTTTCATTTCTTTAAGAGTGGTCGGTAACCAGCTATTTTTTGATGACTCCTTCAAATTTTTATTACGTGTTTAAAAGACCGTTTAAAAATCAAAGGTAAAAAATACAGTAAAAGAAATAGGATCAAGCAGAAAAATTGGAGGCAATAATGAAAATTGCACCCCATATTTAAGATGAAACTATTATTGTAACAGGGTTTAAAATAATATGTTACATTTTAATTTAAACAGATTATTTTCGGGTTAAAAACATTGTACTTACTGGTCAACTGTTTCCTGCTCCGGCCTATTTTAATTAAGCTGTAATTTGCAATATAAGCTTAGAAACCTAAAGGCCGACAGGCAGGGTACATGAAGCTCCGAAGAATGAGGAGATCACATGCACGCACTTTGCTTGTATTGTAAATTTCAGTGAAAATTAAAATAAGTCTTGACTTTTTTCTTCCCTTTTTTTGTCAAGAAAAAAAGGGAAAGCCCTCACGGCTTGAGTGAAGATGGTGAATAGCAGTTAATTGTGATAGTTAAATGTTTATTTCTTACTTACAAATCAATTTCACCTGAATAAACTAATTGAGCAGGTCCCTGTAGCCAAATATTCTCAAAACTGTGAGGAGATGTCTTGTTTGTGATAAAACTCACTGTAAAATCGCCTCCAATGGTATGAACATTTACCGGATTTACACCGGATTCAAGATAATAAGCAATAGCAGAAGCAGTAACACCTGTTCCACATGACAATGTCTCGTCTTCAACACCTCGTTCATAGGTTCTGACAAAAATTCTGTTTGTGTCCTTCTCAACAAAATTAACATTTGTACCTCCGGGAACAAACTTCTCACTGTACCTGGTTTTTCTTCCTTCTGTTACAACATCCAGCTCCGCCAAACTATCTACAAACTCAACATAATGAGGAGACCCGGTATCCAGAAAATAATAACCGGGATTTTTCTCAACATCGGTTACATTCATCATGCTTAACCTTACATGCCAGTTATTCTTCTCAGGATGCCTGCTAATAATTTTGGCATGATGGATTCCATCAACAGCATCAAAAATTAATTCATCGTTTACAATCCCTGATAATGATGCAAATGCGGCAATACATCTTCCACCATTTCCGCACATACTGCCGATCTTTCCATCAGAATTGAAATAAACCATAGTAAAATCATAATTATCTGACTTATTCAAAAACATTAATCCGTCTGCTCCGATGCCAAACCTCCTATGGCATAAATTCTGTATCTGGTTCTCTGTTAGTACCACATCACCTTTCTGATTATCAATTATTATGAAATCATTACCATTACCGTGGAATTTGAAAAACCTGATCTTCATGAAATACTATTTAACATATATTAACCTTGAAAAAAAAATTTATCATAATAATTTTGCGTTATAAAAACAAAAAACACAAGATAAATATGAAAGCTACATCAACAACTAAAAGTATTATAAGCGGAGCTGTAGGTGCATTATTTGTACTGCTAACTTTTATGATATTTAACTTCCACAAAGATAATACTTCATTGGAAACCAATAATTATAATACGGTTCAGTCGCAAAATGATCTTATTCCACCCGTTATAAATACAAATTATTCACCTCAACATGCTGTTGATCTTACATATGCAGCTGAAAAATCACTGGATGCTGTAGTTCATATTAAAACAAGAATTTATGCAAGAACTAACTCATATGATGATTTTTTTGGGCAATTCAGAGAATACTTCCATCAACATCCGCAACGCCGAAACAGTTATGTTGCTTTTGGGTCAGGAGTAATTATTTCTGATGACGGCTATATTGTAACCAATAACCATGTAATTGATGGTGCTGATAACATCACAATCACATTTAATAACGAACGTGAAACAGAAGCTGAGATTGTTGGAGTTGATCCAAGTACAGATCTTGCATTGATTAAAGTTGAGGAGAAAGATCTGCCGTTTATTACTTTCGGTAACTCTGATGATGTAAAAATCGGAGAGTGGGTGCTGGCTGTGGGAAATCCTTTCGATCTTAACTCTACAGTTACAGCAGGTATTGTTAGTGCAAAAGCCCGGAATATTAATATACTTGGGGGTCAGTCGTCGATAGAATCATTTATCCAGACCGATGCTGTGGTAAACAGAGGTAACAGTGGTGGAGCCCTGGTTAATACAAATGGTGACCTGGTGGGGATAAATGCTGCAATTGCATCGCACACAGGTGTTTACGAAGGTTATTCATTTGCAATTCCGGTTAATATTGTGCGTAAAGTAGTAAATGACCTGATGGAGTATGGCGATGTACAACGTGGTTACCTGGGAGTTCAGATACAGGATATTAATGCTGAATTTGCAGAAGCAATAAATCTTGAAAACGTTGATGGAATTTATGTAGCAGGTGTTGTTGAAAACAGTGGTGCCTATGATGCAGGTATTACTGAAGGAGATGTAATATTATCGATTAATAATACCAAAACCAATAGTCTGTCATCATTACTTGGACTTATTGCCCAATATAATCCTGGAACTGTTGTAAAAGTAAAGATCAGTCGTGATAATGAAATAATGGACCTTGATGTTACTCTTAAAAATAAAAATGGCAACACACTGGCAATTAAATCAACCGATTCCTTTTATAACGACCTGCTAGGAGCTGACCTGCAACAGGCAACGCCTGAAGAGCTTAACAAACTTGATATAACCAATGGATTAAAAATAAATAAACTTAACAATGGAATCCTTAAAAGAAGCGGAATAAATGAAGGGTTTATTATAACTGAAATAAACGGCGAAAGAGTTAATACGCAGGACAACCTTTTGTCAGCACTAAATAATTCCAGAAGAAATATAATACGCCTTAAGGGGCTGTACCCAAATGGAGTCAGAGTTTCATATGAATTTATGCTCTGATTATTTGTTAGTTAGAAAATTTTTAATAAATTGCATGGCCATTTTCTGAAATTACCGTCTAATCTCAATCTCAAATCATGAGACAACTAAAAATAACTAAATCAATTACTAACCGTAATACTGCCTCGCTTGATAAATACCTGCAGGATATTGGAAGAGAAGGGTTAATTACAGCCGAAGAAGAAGTTGAGCTTGCCAGAAGAATAAAAAACGGAGACACAAAAGCACTTGAGAAATTAACAAAAGCAAATTTAAGGTTTGTTGTATCTGTTTCAAAACAATATCAAAACCAAGGCCTTAGTCTTCCTGATATGATTAACGAAGGAAACCTTGGGCTTATAAAAGCAGCTCAAAGATTTGATGAAACCAGGGGATTTAAATTTATTTCATATGCAGTATGGTGGATTCGCCAATCAATATTACAGGCAATTGCAGAGCAATCAAGAATAGTCCGTTTACCTTTAAATCAGGTAGGTTCACTAAACAAAATAAAGAAGGTATCTTCCCAGCTTGAACAACAGTTTGAACGCCCTCCTTCAGAACATGAAATAGCAGATGAAATGGAGGTGTCGAAGCATAAGGTAAATTCTGCCATGAATATTGCTACCAGGTATGTTTCAATGGATGCTCCAATGCCAAATGATGAAGATACCAAATTCCTTGACTTTTTTGTTCCAACCGACAATGAAGAGACTGATGAATCGCTGATGAAAGAATCTCTTGGCAATGAAATCCAAAGGTCTTTGGCAACTTTAAGTACAAAAGAGAGAGAAATAATCAACATGTACTATGGTATTGGCAGAAATTACAGCCTCACTCTTGAAGAAATTGGAGCCAAATTCGATTTGACAAGGGAAAGAGTTCGGCAGATAAAAGAAAAAGCCATCAGAAGACTCCGTCATACAGCAAGAAGTCGTTTACTTAAAGCTTATTTGGGCCAGTAGAGCTTTAATAACATATTATTAAGAATGCATATAAAGAAGATAGATTCTTTCATAGAGTTATCTTCTTTTTTTATTTTTGCAGGTACAGCTTACGTATTACTTTCCTTATTAGTCATTAAAAATAATGAACATGACAGATAAAAAAAACATGAATGGTAGTTACGAAGACTCACTAAACGACTGGGCAAGACAGGAAATGATTGCCAATGAGTTTATTAGCGTACTATCCAAGTTATTTTACAACAAATCAATTGAACTGGTATTATTCAGAAGCCAGCTCGTCGACAGGAGTGCAAGTTTAATATTGTACCGACACTCATATGCCGAGAATATTATTAATACCCAGTTAAAAATAGAAGATTCTCTCGAACTGGCAAAAGCTATCCTCCATTGTAATGTAAAACCATCAAAAATTGATATTGGTAAACTTAATGGTGAATGGATAGAAGAAAAAAATAGTTATGTTGATGCAGAAGATTTCATCAAGATAAAACTGAAAAACTACATTGGCCTGGAATCAAAATTTAAACAACCGGTTGATGTTGTTCTTTATGGTTTTGGAAGAATTGGCAGATTACTGGCAAGAGAGCTGATTATCCAGGGTAATGGCCACCAATTGAGAGTAAGAGCAATTGTAACAAGAGGCAACTCTGATGACCAGATTGCCAAGCGTGCCTCCCTGTTCCGTCATGATTCAGTACATGGTCCTTTCAGAGGTGTTGCCGTTGAAAACTTTGATGATAAAACAATTTATATCAACGGACATAAAGTGTTAATGCTGTCGGCCGGCAAACCAGATGAAATAGATTATACAGAATATGGAATTAACAATGCAATCTTAATCGACAACACAGGAATCTTTCGTGACCGTGAAGGATTAAGTCAGCATTTAAAAGCAAGGGGTATTGCTAAAGTATTATTAACCGCCCCGGGAAAAGGTGATATTCCTAACATCGTTTTTGGTGTTAATGACCGTAGCGTAGATTATAAAAAAGAAAAAGTATTATCAGCAGCATCATGTACAACAAATGCCGCAGCGCCGGTACTTTCAGTTCTTGAAAAAGAATATGGTATTGCTCAGGGGCATCTGGAAACTGTTCATTCATATACCAATGATCAGAATTTGCTGGACAACATGCACAAGAAAACCCGCAGGGGAAGATCTGCTCCTTTAAACCTTGTAATTACAGAAACAGGTGCAGCAAAAGCTGTAACTAAGATAGTTCCCAGCTTACAGGGAAAACTTACTGGTAATGCCATTCGTGTTCCCACACCAAACGTATCGCTCGTTGTTCTTAAACTCACACTGAACAAAGAAACCAGTGTTGAAGAAATAAATGAGTTAATGAGACAGACTTCCTTGTCCGGAGACCTGGTTGCACAGGTTAAATACTCGACTTCCGCTGATGCTGTTTCATCAGATTTCATGAGCGAACCTGCAACTTCAGTATTTGACAGTAAAGCAACAATAGTATCTCCAAATAAAAAGGGACTTGTAGCATACATCTGGTACGATAATGAATTTGGATACGCTCTACAGGTTATACGTGTGGCGAAAAATATGGCAGGTGTGAAACGACCAACGTATTATTAATATTATTTTAATATTGAACTTTATAATTAACCAGAGTTGTAAAATAAATTACTGCTCTGGTTTTTTCATAAGTCAATATAACGCTGTATTTCAGGGATTTATTCAATCAAAACTTTTCTGAATATGAATATGAAACATTTGCATGATTATTATATTTGCATTTTCATTTCCTGTTTGAATTACTGTAACCAAAATAAGAGAACAATTGTAGTTTAAACGGAAATTACTATTTTTATAATTGAATGGTTAAAAAATATAATTGATGAAGAAGGATGTAAAATACATTTTTGTAACCGGAGGAGTATCCTCATCACTTGGAAAAGGAATCATTTCCGCTTCTCTTGCAAAACTTTTACAGGGCAGAGGGTTTTCTGTAACCATTCAGAAACTTGATCCTTATATAAATATCGATCCCGGAACACTGAATCCATACGAGCATGGCGAATGCTATGTAACAGACGACGGGGCAGAAACAGACCTTGACCTGGGGCATTATGAACGATTTTCCAATACCCCAACCTCACAGGCTAATAACGTGACAACAGGTCGAATCTATCAAAATGTTATAAGCAAAGAGAGAAAGGGAGAATACCTGGGTACAACAGTTCAGGTAATACCCCATATAACTGATGAAATAAAAAGAAGTATTCAGATCCTTGGTCAAACCAATAACTATGATTTTGTAATAACTGAGATTGGTGGAACTGTTGGTGATATTGAATCATTTCCGTTTGTGGAAACAGTGAGACAGATGAAATGGGAACTTGGGAAAAACTGCGCAGTAATTCACCTTACTTTGGTACCATATCTAAGTGCAGCAGGAGAACTAAAAACTAAGCCAACCCAACACTCTGTTAAAACCATGCTGGAACAAGGTGTTCAACCGGATATTATTGTCTGTCGCACAGAACATCACTTAAATGATGGAATCAAACGCAAAATTGCTCAGTTTTGTAATGTTTCACCAACTTCTGTTATCGAATCTATTGATGCTGAAACCATATACGATGTTCCTCTTTTGATGCGAGAAGAGAAACTAGATATAGAAGTATTATCTGTAACAAATACTGAAATCCCCGAAAAACTTGATCTCACAAACTGGGAGAGGTTTTTAACCAGATTAAAAAATCCTGTCGGATCGGTAAATATAGGTCTGATAGGTAAATATGTTGAACTTAAAGATGCATACAAATCAATAAATGAAGCCCTGGTTCATGGAGGAACCGAGAATGAATACAGGGTAAACATCATAAGTATTCAATCGGAAAAACTTGATGAAACCAATGTAGTTGATAAACTCCGGGGATTGGATGGTATCCTCGTGGCTCCCGGATTTGGTGGAAGAGGTATAGAAGGAAAAATCAGGGCGATTAAATATGCAAGGGAAAACAAAATACCATTCCTGGGTATATGTCTCGGAATGCAATGTGCTGTAATTGAATTCTCCAGAAATGTACTTGGACTATCAGATGCACATACAACCGAAATTGACCAAAATACATCCAACCCGGTTATTAATTTAATGGAAGAACAGAAAAATGTTACAGATCTAGGTGGAAGCATGAGATTAGGGCTATATGATTGTCATATTGATAAAAATTCCTTAACCTATAAAGAATACAAAAAGCAGGATATTAAGGAAAGACACCGACACAGATATGAGTTCAACAACAACTATAAAACATTATTTGTTGATAATGGAATGAATCTGACAGGGATTAATTTGGTAAAAGATCTAGTTGAAATTATTGAGATCAAAGACCATCCATGGTTCATTGGTGTTCAGTTCCATCCGGAATATAAAAGTACAGTTAAAGAACCTCACCCATTGTTTGTTGGATTTGTACGGGCTGCAATAAATTATTCTAAATATGGTAAATAAAGGTTTTTTGGTAATTAGTATCGTAATCAGATAAAGCAGTAACTACTCTTTTTTAGGGTTTTTCTTTCTTCCGGCTTTTGTTAGTGCATTGTTTAGAATCCATTCAATTTGGCCATTGGTACTGCGAAACTCATCCTGTGCCCATTTTTCAATAGCCTCAAGAATCTCAGGTTGAACCCTTAATACAAATGCTTTCTTCTTACTCATTTCTATCTCTCCATCATTTTTTTCATCGCCTTGTTAAGGGGTTCTCCTTTCTGTGTTCCGATAAGCACCTTCTTACCATTCTGCAAATACAATTGTAAACCTGTTTTACCTCTAACGTTATAAGCCTTACCATTATTTTTTCCTCCATATCTAACACCCCAGCCACCATATTCTCTAATAGGTTTATAGGTGCGTATTTCGAACCTGTCAATATCCTCAGGATCAAAAACTACAGGTTTGTAAAAATAAGGTTTAAAAGTAACTCTTATTTCATTGCCTGTTACAACCGTTACTAGCTTCGAACCAAATATCAAATAAGCTGAACCGGCAAGAATAAACAAAACAAAAAAAGCTATTACTACTAAGCCACCATCACTGATTGGTTTATCACCCCAGGGTATACCAAGGTATAACTGATAATAAAATGCTGAACCAAAAATTGCCACAGGTATGGAATATATCACACCCATGCTGAGGTATAATACCCTGGAACCAAACTTTTGTTCTTCTCTGAACAGCAACTTACTCATAATAGCTTTTATTTCATTTATATTGACAGTAATTAAGCAATATTAATAATTAAAGGTCAGGAAATTACTATGAATACAGGGTCCCGGTATTTACTACAGGAGCAACATCCTTATCCGAAGTAAGAACTACCATCAGATTACTAACCATTGTAGCCTTTTTCTCCTCATCCAGTTCTATAATTTCTTTTTCTGACAATTCCTCCAAAGCCATTTCAACCATGCTAACAGCACCTTCAACTATTTTATACCTGGCTGCAACTATTGCTGTTGCCTGCTGACGTTTTAACATAGCACCGGCAATTTCCTGTGCATATGCAATATAATTAATTCTGGCCTCGATCACTCTGATTCCTGCAATGGCAAGTCTTTCCGTAATCTCATCTTCAAGCATCTGATTTACAGACTCTCCCCCACCTCGCAAGGTAATATTTGCATCTTCATCTTCAAAATTATCATATGAGTAATGACCTGCTAGTTTCCTGATAGCTGCTTCACTCTGAATATCTACGAAGTGTACATAATCATCAACATCAAATGCTGCCTTATAGGTATTCTCAACTTTCCAGACCATTACCACACCTATCATTACCGGATTACCAATTTTGTCATTAACCTTTATTGGTTCACTATCCAGATTCCTGGCACGAAGTGAAATCCTCTTCCTTGTAAAAAACGGATTTACCCACATGAACCCATTCTTTTTAACAGTTCCTTTATACGCTCCAAACAGAACCAAAACCTTCGACTCATTTGGATTAACTGTCATTAGTCCGGCGATTCCAAAAAGTCCTAACAAAATAAAAATAACTGTCCAGATCAATTTTGCAAAAATAATAGCAAATACAGGTGCTATAACAAGTATTATTATTACAAAAAGAGCCAGATAACCTGACATTGGTAGATATTCAACTTCCTTTTTCATTTTTTTGTTTTTATATTATTATGATATTATTTTGATATCACAAATGTAATATATATCCTGTCACGTGTCAAGTGAAATCTCAATTATTTTTATTCCAAACGATTAATGGAATATCAAACACGACAAAACGACGTGGCTACACACCTCATTATCTGGATATTATGCTGGCAATTAACTGGCATACTATTTGTCATTCATTCAATAATTCTCAATATATTTGCAAACTTATTTTCCCGGCAGGGAAGAAATATATTTAAACAAATGAATAAAAACTCAATAATTGGTTTTATCCTCATTGCAGGAATAATGATCGGCTATACCTATTGGATGTCACCATCTGAAGAAGAGCTTGCCCGACAGAAATTTGTAGCTGATTCCATTGCCAGAGTGCAAAAACAAAATGCCATAGAATTAGAAAAAGCTAATGAAATTCTTGAAGAGTCACAGGCTTCAGAAGTTGTTACAAATACAATATCCCAAACAGCATCTGACGATTTTTCTGAGTTACAAAGCAAATATGATCAGTTTGCAAACTCAGCAACCGGGGAAGAAAAGCTATATATAATAGAAAACGATTATGTTAAATTAGAGATCACCAATAAAGGTGGTTATGTAAAAACCGTTGAATTAAAAGATTATCAAACATACGATTCTCTGCCTGTTATATTATTGGATCCTGAAACATCCAAATTTGGGCTTTCATTCTTTTCCAACAACAGGATTATCAATACAGAGAATTTCTATTTCACTCCGGGAGATAATGTTTCCTCCAATTTAAAAGTATCAGGATCAAACACGCTGACATTCAGCATGCGATTATATACCGGTAAGGAAGAAGGTGTTGTTAATAAAGACAGCTATATAGAATATTTATACAATATTCGTGGTGACGATTATATGTTTGATTTTACAATAAACATGGTTGGAATGAACAATGTTATTTCAGCCAACTCCAGTTTCGTTGATATGAGCTGGTATGCTGACTTACGTAAACAGGAGAAAACTGTAGATCAATTCAATGGTTCAACCATTTATTATAAATTCTATCAGGATGAAGTAGATTACATGTCGGAAAGTGATGACGATGAAGAACAGATCACTACCAAATTGAAATGGGTTTCATACAAACAAAGATTCTTTGCATCTACAATTATTGCTAAGAATTCTTTTGATAATGGTAACCTAGAAGTGTTTGAAAAGGAAAATCCCGGGTCCGACAGATATCTCAAAACGATGGTATCTGATTTTTCATTACCTGTTAACCTTAATGGTAATACCAGTATTCCCCTGGCATTCTACTTCGGACCAAACAAATTTTATACCCTCAAAGCTTATGATATTGACCTGGAAAGACAAATACCTATTGGTTGGGGATTTTTTATTCTTGCATGGATTAATGAATATATTGTAATTCCAACATTCGACTGGCTGGGAGGATATGGCTGGAATTATGGAATAGTTATCCTTGTGCTGACGATAATGTTAAAAACACTGCTTTTTCCAATTGCATATAAAACATATTATTCATCTGCAAAAATGAGGGTTCTTAAACCTGAGATTGATGAAATTTCAAAAAAATTCCCTAAAAAGGAAGATGCAATGAAGAAACAGCAGGCTGTTATGGCTCTTTATAAAAAGGCCGGTGCTAATCCTGCAGCCGGTTGCGTACCAATGCTGTTACAAATGCCTATATTGTTTGCTATGTTCCGGTTTTTCCCGGCATCTATTGAGTTGCGTCAGCAACCGTTTTTATGGGCTCACGATCTTTCCAGCTACGACTCAATCGCAAGCTTACCATTTACTATTCCATTTTATGGCGACCACGTTAGTCTGTTCACACTATTAATGACAATATCCACAATATTGTACACATATTTAAATAACCAGATGATGTCAGGACAAACCAATCAAATGCCCGGCATGAAAACTATGATGTACATTATGCCGGTAATGTTCCTTGGAATCTTCAACGGTTATGCATCAGGTCTGAGTTATTATTATTTTCTTGCCAACGTAATCACCTTTGGCCAGATGTTTGTATTCAGATATGCCATTAATGAGGATAAATTGCGTGCAAAGATTGAACAAAATAAAAAGAAACCGCCTAAAAAGAAATCAGCATTCCAGAAGCGACTGGAAGAAGCTGCCAAACAAAAAGGCTATAATCAAAAACGCTAAGGAACCTCTTTGTTAGATTAGTTTATTTAAATTCAACTATGAGTTTACGAAAGTCTCTTTTACTGGCATTCTTGTTTATTGCGTTGTCCTTAACATTAGAATCGCAAAATATCTTTATATACAATCAGCAAACTGGTAATCCGGTTAGTGATGTTGTTATTTTTAATAATAACCGTTCTAAAACCGGGCTGACCAATAATATCGGGATAGTTGATATATCTGGTTTTTCTGATAATGACACAATTACATTTCAACACCCGTCATACATTACCATATCACTTGATTTTGAAACCATTAAAGGTTTCAAGTTCAAAATACCGTTAAATGAGAAACTAATAAATCTTGATGAAGTAATTGTTGCAGCCAGTAAGTGGGAAACCAAGGCCAATGAGATTCCCAATAAGATAGAACAAATAAAGCAAAAGGATATTATTTTTAACAATCCGGCAACTTCTGCAGATCTGATTGCATCCGGAAACCAGGTTTTTGTTCAAAAAAGTCAGCTTGGCGGTGGAAGTCCGATGATAAGAGGATTTGCAGCAAACAAGATACTTCTTGTTGTTGACGGAGTAAGAATGAATAATGCAATTTACAGAAGTGGTAACCTTCATAACGTACTTCAGGCGGATGTGAATAGTATTGAAAATGCTGAAATTATTTTTGGTCCCGGTACCAATATTTATGGCAGTGATGCATTGGGAGGAGTTATTGATTTCCACACAATTAAACCGGAGTTTTCTTATACCGATAAAATGATCGGTTCAGGAAGTGCAATGTCAAGAATAGCAACTGCTGATTTTGAACGAACAATAAATGCCAATGTTAATTTTGCCAATAACAAATGGGCATTTATGGCAAATCTTACATTTAGCAGGTTTGATGATCTGAAAATGGGAACCATTCACAATGATTATAATCTGAGACATGAATATGTAGAAGTTATTGATGGTGTTGATTCAATTGTACCAAACTCCAATCCTGAAACACAGAAGTTTTCAGGTTATGATCAAACCAGTATAATGACCAAAATAGCTCATAAACATAATGAGAACCTCGACTGGGAATATGGCTTATACCTTACCACCACATCTGCGGTTCCAAGGTACGACCGGCTAATACAATATAGTGGTGATGACTTAAAATACGCAGTGTGGAATTATGATCCACAGCAATGGTTAATGAATAAGTTAACCATTAACTTACATGATGATATTTCATGGTATGATAATTCTGTTATAACACTGGCCTATCAAAATATAAAAGAAGGCAGAAACGACAGAAAATATAAAAGTGAACTACTAAGAAAAAGAGAAGAACAGGTTAACATATTTTCATTAAATACAGATTTCGATAAAACACTGAATCATGGGAATTTCATTTATTACGGTTTGGAAGCGGTATATAATGATGTGCAATCTGATGGTATTCAGGAAAATATATATACCGGAGAAACAGGTAATATATCAAGTCGTTATCCTGATGGCGGTACAAAGTTTTATCAAGCAGGCGCATACATAACTTACAAGAATAATTTAAGAAAGATCCCTATGACTTTTATTGCCGGAATGAGGTATTCATTTGTAGGACTTGATTCGAAATTTATTGATACTACATTTTATCAGTTACCATATAGCAATATAAAAATAAATAATGGGGCACTTACAGGTAGCGTAGGATTGGTATATCATCCGGGTGAATGGCAATATAACATTAACCTGTCATCGGGATTTAGGGCACCAAATCTGGACGATGTTGCAAAAATATTTGACTCTGAGCCCGGAAACGTAATTGTACCTAACGAAGACCTTAAACCTGAGTATCTGTATAATATTGACCTTGGTGTAATTAGAAAGTTTGACGCTGTTGCCAGAATAGAAATTACAGGTTTTTATTCTTATCTTGTAGATGCCATGGTTAGGAGTGATTTTACATTAAACGGTCATGATTCTATAATGTATGATGGTGAGCTCAGTAAAGTTCAGGCAATTGTAAATACCGGTAGTGCTATAATTTACGGAGGTAGTGCAATGATCGATTTCAAGTTATTAAGAAATCTCGCCTTCAATTCTGTAATAACTGCCATTATTGGAGAAGATGATACTGGCGAATCTCTTCGACATGCACCTCCTGTATATGGAAGTACAAACATTATATTTGAAAAGAATAGGTTAAAAGTTCAAATAGGTGCTGATTACAACACTGAAATAAGTTATGATAAACTGGCTCCAAGTGAACGGGAAAAAGCATATCTATACGCTACAGACGTAAATGGTAATACATATTCCCCTGGTTGGTGGACATTGAATTTCAAAGGAAGTTATGCATTCAACGAGAAACTTATAACAACATTTGGTATTGATAACATACTTAACTACAGATACAGAGCTTACTCTTCTGGAATTACAGCGCCCGGAAGAAATTTCATAGTTGCATTCCGTTATACATTCTGATTACTTTCTTTTTCGATGTAATCTGCAAGGGTCCTTGATTCAAGATAGGTTCTGAACTTCTTTGTCATATCAACAGTAAGGTCATCGAATACACATTTGCCAAAAGGACAGGTATCCTTATTTAACGGACATCTGGAAACAATTATTTTTCCTTCAATTGATTCATAAATCTCCAGTAGCGTAATATTTTCAGGTTTATCCAGCAAATAAAATCCACCGGACGGTCCTCTGTTAGATCCCAGAAATCCATCTTTCACAAGTTTTTGCAAAACTTTCGCAATATGAAACTTTGAACTTCCTGTAGCATTGGCAATAAAATTTACATTTACCTGCTTCCCTTCATTCTTAGTTATTAAAACTGCACTGTGAAGTGCAATTGTAACCGCTTCCGTTATATTAACAATCTTCGCCATGTGGTTTATCGGGTATTCAGTTGCAATATTACATATTTAATTGATATCTAAAACATCCTGTATACTCATTATTAGATCAAAACATACAAAAAATGTTAAAGAGTACCATTATTCTAAAATCAAATCTCATACATCACTGATTTTGTTTCATTCCAATAACCAACTGTATTAGAATAATAAACATTATAAGTTTCAAACTTGTTAACATACAATAGTAATAATAAATTTGCCTGGTATTTTAAACCAGATTAATATGAGAAGCAGAAAATATCTGTTAATAATAGTAACACTGAATTTTTTCATAGTATTAAGCTGTAAATCCCAGGTAGCAAACAAATACAGTATAACCGACTATTCTGATGTGGATAACTGGTCAATTATACCTGATAGCATAACCAAAGAAATAGATTTATTTTTTGTGCATCCAACTACTTACGGACCGCCAGCCAATGGGAACTATATTGCAGATTTAAAGGACAATAAACTCAATAAGAAAACTGATTTATATAGTATTAACAGAATAACTTCCGCCTTTTCAGAGTACTGTAATATATATGCTCCAAGATATCAACAGATGAATATTGAGGTATTGAGTATGCCGGAAGATAAAATCAATAATTACCTTAAGATTCCTGTTTCTGATGTAAAAGCTGCACTGGATTATTACCTTGATAATCATAACGATGGGCGTCCGTTTATAATTGCAGGCCATAGTCAGGGGTCAAATGTATTACAGGTTCTCCTGTTAAATAATAATGAGATGTTTGACAAAGAAAAAATCGTAGCTGCCTATTTGCCCGGATGGACTTTTACTGATGAGGTAATAAAGAAAACAGGTTTTGAGCTGGCAACATCACCATCTCAAACCGGTTGCATTATAGTTTGGAACACCATTGGTCCTTCCGGAAAATCACCAACCTTAAAATATGGAGCAAGGTGTGTTAATCCGTTAACATGGACTACAGATCAAAGTACATATACTTCTTCATTGAACATTGGGGCTCAGATTCTTTTCACTGATCTTGAAGATGTAAGAATCGATAATTTTACCTCTGCAAAGATCAATGAATATGGAGGTTTGGAAATTCCTATCCCAGATTATGATATACTTAGCAGATTAAAAATGCCAATGGGGCCAGATTGTTTCCATCCTTATGATTATGATTTTTTCTTTTATAACATTGCAGAGAATGTTGGTGTCAGATGTAAGGAATATCTAAAAAATAAAAACAGACCCTGATAACGAAAGCAATCTGTCCTTACCGTATTCCTGAACAAATGCTCTGTTTACACCAATAATAATTTAGGTATTGTATTACTTATTTCACCATAAAAATTATTTTTGTGGTAATTAAAACAGAAATATTATGGAACTCAAAATAATTTCCTGGAATGTAAATGGTATTCGTGCCGTACAGAAGAAAGGATTCAATGAAACAATAAATGAGTTAAATGCCGACATATTGTGTCTGCAGGAAACAAAAGCTCAGGATGATCAGGTAAGTACAGTATTATTTGATTCTGGCTATCAATTCACCAGCAATTCAGCAGTACGAAAAGGATACTCGGGAACAGCAATACTGACAAAACAGGAACCTGTGAAATTATCTCATGATATAGGACTTGATAATCATGATCAGGAAGGGCGTGTAATAACTGCTGAATATGATGATTTCTATCTGGTAAATGTTTATGTTCCAAATTCCGGATCAGGACTGGTACGCCTCGACTATAGAAAACAATGGGATATTGACTTTTTATCATTTTTAAAAGCACTTGAAGAGAAAAAACCGGTAATTCTCTGTGGTGATCTTAACGTTGCACATCAACCTATTGATTTGGCCAATCCAAAGAACAATTACAATAAAACTGCGGGTTACACACAGGTTGAGATTGATGGTATGACAAATATGATCAATAGCGGATTTGTTGATACCTACCGCATGAAATATCCTACAAAAATTGGGTATAGCTGGTGGAGCTACAGATTTAATGCACGGGCAAGAAACATAGGCTGGAGAATCGATTATTTTTTAGTGAGTCAAAGTATTGCCGAAAAAGTTGTTGATGCTTTTATTCTCCCAAATATTACGGGTTCAGATCATTGTCCTGTGGGTATTACTATCAATTTCTAATCCCCTTTTATTTAGATTCATTTTTAATTACTTTTGCAAACTCAAAGTAATTAAGGCCTTTGAGTATAGGTAACGTCTTTTATATTAATGTATTAAACTAACAATAATTACTACATATCAATGGGTAAGAATACAAAAACACCTAAAGAAATAATCCTGACAAAAGAGGAAATTCTCAACGATTACCGAATTGCAAATGAAAGCCGTCAGGCAAGTTTAATTGGTCGAAGAGAGGTACTTACAGGTAAAGCAAAGTTTGGCATTTTTGGTGATGGAAAAGAAGTACCCCAATTAGCTATGGCAAGAGCATTTAAAAACGGAGACTGGCGCTCAGGGTATTACCGGGACCAGACTTTTATGATGGCTGCAGGAATGATGAGTCTTGAAGAAGTTTTTTCACAACTATACGGTGATACAGATCCTGTAGCATCTCCGGCAAATGGAGGAAGGTTAATGAATAACCATTTTGCTACCCGCAGCCTTGATGAAAATGGTGAATGGAAAAATACAGTTGAACAGCCAAATTCGTCAGCTGACTCCTCACCTACAGCAAGCCAGATGCCAAGATTACTGGGTTTAGCATGTGCATCAAAACATTTTAAACAGTCAAAAGAGTTAGAGACATATACAAAGTTCAGTAATAATGGAAATGAAGTAGCATTTGGTACAATTGGTGATGCATCAACATCTGAAGGCCACTTTTTTGAAACGATAAATGCAGCAGGTGTACTTCAGGTACCTATGGCAATATCAATATGGGATGATGGATGGGGTATTTCAGTACCTAACAAATATCAGACAACCAAAGAAAACATAAGTGAGATTCTGTCAGGATTTGAAAAAGGTAAGAACTCAGACGGATATTACATTTACAGAGAGGAATGTGGAAACTATCAATCCCTTTTAAATATTTATCAGGAAGGAATACATAAGTGCCGGACTGAGCAGGTTCCTGTATTATTCCACATTACAAATTGTACTCAACCCCAGGGACATTCTACATCCGGGTCACATGAGAGATATAAGACTGCGGATCAATTAAAGAAAGAAGATGATATCGACTGTATTTCATTAATGAGAAAGTGGATCATTAATGAGAAGATAGCAACTGAAGAAGAATTAAATGATATTGAGAAAAACGCACTCAAAAGAGCAAGACAGGCAAGGAAAAATGCATGGAACAATTATCAAAAACCCATATCTGATAAAAAAGATGAATTCCTTAATTTAGTTGATATTACAACCTGTGATTGCGCACAAACCAGCGATATTAGTGCAATTAAGGAAAGCCTTCAGAAAATTGGAGAACCGATATATAAAGATATAATATCATCAGCTAAAAAAATACTTCGTCTTATTTGCAATAGTTGCAGTAATCCTCACAACTCGTTAAAGATAAATGTAACTAACTGGCTTGCCAATGAAATGGTTGAGAATAACAAACGCTACAGTTCACACCTATACAGTGAATCAGCCCAATCTGCTCTCAGTGTGGAAATAATTGAACCGGTTTTTTCACAGGGTTCTGCTGTTGTACCAGGAAGAGAAATATTAAGAGATAACTTTGATTATATATTTGAAAATAATCCTCTTGTAATGGCATTTGGTGAAGATGTTGGAAAAATAGGCGGAGTAAATCAAACTTATGAAGGATTACAGGAAAAATACGGCGAAAACCGTATTTTCGATACCGGGATCCGTGAGGCTACAATAATAGGTCAGGGATTGGGAATGGCATTGAGAGGGTTAAGACCCATTGCCGAAATTCAATATTTCGACTATCTTCTATACGGTTTACAAGTACTTAGCGACGATCTGGCAACAACACATTACAGAACAAGAGGTGGTCAGAAGGCCCCGATGATCATTAGCACCAGGGGACACAGACTTGAAGGGATCTGGCATTCAGGTTCACCATTAAGTATGGTAATCAATTCAATAAGGGGAGTTCATGTAGCAGTACCTCACAATATGACTCAGGCTGCCGGATTTTATAATACATACCTTGAATCTGATCAGCCAGTGCTGATAATTGAACCTCTTAATGGCTATCGTTTACGTGAAAAAAGACCTGATAATATTGGTGAATTCAGAACTCCTGTTGGTATTCCTCAAAAGATACATGAAGGTAGCGATGTAACACTGGTCACTTACGGTTCATGTGTCAGGATTGCACAGGATGCTGTAAATCAACTAAAAGAATTTGACATTAGTGTTGAACTCATAGATGTTATGACACTTATACCATTCGACATAAATAAAGTCATTGTTGAATCATTAAGTAAAACAAACAAAGTTGTATTTTTTGACGAAGATGTACCGGGTGGGGCTACATCATATATGATGCAGATTGTACTGGAAGAACATGAAGGATATTACCACCTTGACGCACTTCCAAGAACCCTCACTGCAAAAGCACACAGGGCTGCCTACAGTACTGATGGTGACTATTTTTCAAATCCAAATGCTGAAGATGTTTTTGATACTATTTATAATATGATGAATGATTATAATCCTGAAAAGTATCCAAAAATATTTTAGAAGTATCAACAATCGGAGTTAATACAACGGATAGCATTTAAACATTGTCAATGGTATAGGATCACCCGAATAGCTTTGGTGCCGGAATTAAAATACATAAAAACTTAAATAATTATTTTTGTTTTATTGACTGCAAATCAATACATCAGGGAATAATTACATTAATTATCTTTGCAGTATGTTTAGGCTATTAAAATATTTCTCATGCCTGATTATTATATTGAATGTAATATCCTGTTCGAATGATGCCGAAATAATTACAAGTGCTAAAGAAAAGCCTCAGAGAAAGAAAACTACGAAAGAAATCGTTTCAAAGCTTAATTATAAAGATCATTATATTATACGGAATAACAGGATTGACTCTGCAGGTCACTATCAGTTACAATTGGATACGAATATTGGTTTCTTTGTAGATGAGAACATTGAAACTATTAACAACAGAAAAGAGACGGTATTATACACAAATGACAGATCTGAAATAGAATACCGGACTGATAATAAAACAAAACCTGTATCTGATCGAAACAGCATACTTAAAATAGTTTTCGACAATGATATATTTAACAATACGGATTATTATTACACAAATGGAGTCAATATTGAATTTATATCACCAATAGCGAAACAATCCCCATTATCATCAATATTAGCAGGTAACAGAAAATCTGAAATAAATTTATATGGATTTTCATTGATGCAGAATATTTACACCCCAACCAATCCGGACATCCCCGGAATTGCGGTTGGTGACAGACCCTTTTCAGCCTTCCTTACCATAGGACAGTTTAGAGAAAGCTACAATATCAACAGATCATTATTTATTAAAAGCAGGATCAGTTTTGGAGTACTTGGTCCGGCCTCACTTGGAGGTGTTGTCCAGTCAACAATACACAATATTGAACCGGTTGGCTGGAAGAATCAAATTAGTAATAATTTAGTTATTGATTATTCAGTGAACATCGAAAAAGGAATATTTACAACTCCACACTTTGAGATAAACATAACTACCGGTGGTAATGCAGGGACAATTTTTAATAAGATATACGGAGGCATGTATTTTAGAGTTGGCAATTTTATACCAGTTGTCAGAGGACTGGTAGCAAATAACAGGTTTGGTAATGAGAATAGTACCTTTCAATATTGGTTTTTTGTTAACTACAAATCAAACATTGTTTTTTATGATGCTACACTTCAGGGAGGGTTGTTCAATACTCAAAACTCATATACTTTAAAAGCAAATGAAATAAACAGGTTAGTACATAATATTAGCCTGGGAATGGCAGTTTATTACAAAGATATCGGGTTGGAACTTGAAAATTTTTATTTATCACCCGAATTTCAAAATGCTCTTGATTTCAGATGGGGTAGAATTAAACTTGTTTTAAAAATATAACAGAGGAATATGAATATCAGGAAAAACGGCAAGCCAGCCGATGGAAATAGTTCAATGGAAAATGCAGAACTTGAGTTTCCGGTAAAATTTCAGTTAAAAGCTGTTTTGAATAAAACCGAAACAGATAGAGAAAACATGAAAAATCTGGAATTGGTTTTCAATTCGTTAAATGTGGAATATAAGTACATCAATAATAAAATAAGTAGCAAAGGAACCTATGTTAGCTATAATTACAGTGTGACTTTATTAAGCAAACAACAACTTGAAGAATTATATCAGGAACTAAAAAAAGTACCTGGGCTAAAATTCGCCTTATGATACAAAAACTTATTGCTGTTGCATTTGGAGGAAGTATAGGAGCCATTCTGCGCTATTTGATGTTTTATCTTTACGAAAAGTCAGGGCACCAGGCATTTCCCTGGGCAACAGTTGCTGTAAACCTGATCGGTTCTTTTATTATCGGATTTCTTTGGGGATACTTTGACAAATTCTACATATCACCCGGAATCCGACTGTTTATTTTTGTTGGAATTCTTGGTAGTTTTACTACTTTTTCAACATTTGCATTTGATATATTTAGCATGGCTAAAGATGGCAACATTAAGTTGCTTATTATTTACATACTTGTTACAAACGTTGTTGGTATATCACTTGCTTTTGCAGGTTATTACTTATCCAGACTTGTTTAATGCACGAAATTGAACCATATTACAACTGGCTTGGCTATTACACTGCTGAAGAAGATCCTGACTCCCCGTTTTACGGGAGGGAATACAACGAATTTACATTCTCAAATTCAGTATATGATTATTTAATACACCCACAATGGGATGAGTTCGGTTCCCAAACCTTGTTCATTAAGATATTGATGGTTAACTATCACCGGCAATACTGTATCATTGAAATGATAGGAGAATGGAACGATTTGCTTTATAATGATATTATGTTTCTATACAGAGACGTTATCGAAACTCTTCTTGAGAACAACATTAAGCATTTCATAGTGATAGGCGAAAATGTACTGAATTTTCATAGCGATACAAATGATTACTACGAAGAGTGGTTTAACAGCATTGATGATGGCTGGATAATAGGGCTTAATTTCAGAGACTTTGTAGTTGAAGAATTTGGTAATGCCAGTATTGATTATTTTATTTCCTTTAGTGGGGAATTTAATGGTTATCCGTGGCGAAAGTATTTACCGGATCAGTTATTTGAGAATTTGAACTCCATAATTAACAAAAGATTAGGTTTATAAATGAGAAAAGCAGCAATCATTAAAGTTTATGGAAAAGTACAGGGTGTTGGTTTTCGGTTCTACACTAATAAAAAAGCGGTTGAACTAAATATACACGGATTTGTTAAAAACAAACCTGACGGATCTGTATATATTGAAGCCGAAGGAGATAATAATGATCTGGCAACTTTTATCGACTGGTGTAACATAGGTACTCAGTGGTCAAGAGTATTGAAGGTTGAAGTTCAGTATATCCCACTTATTAATTCTGATAAATTTCGTATTTTATAAATATGACAAACAAGCATTTTCCTTATCAAATATGAGAAAATTTGCAATAATTATTCTATAAACTTGTTACCTTTACACACTTAAATTTAAATTCGAAAAATGGAAAAAGTAAAACAATTTATTGAAGATAATAAAGAACGCTTTATGGATGAGTTGTTTGAGGCAATTCGCATTCCCTCAATATCTTCATTATCAGACCATAAGGATGACATGGTTCGCATGGCAGAATATCTGAAAAATGCATTATTAAATGCCGGTGTTGATAAAGCTGAAGTTATGCCAACTGATGGTAATCCTGTAGTTTATGGAGAAAAGATCATAGATGAATCGCTACCTACAGTTTTGGTATATGCACATTATGATGTAATGCCTGTTGACCCTCTTGAACTATGGGACACACCTCCTTTTGAACCTGAAATACGCGATGGAAAAATCTACGCTCGCGGAGCCGATGATGATAAGGGACAGGGGTTTATGCATATTAAAGCGTTTGAAGCACTTGTAAAAAATGATAAGCTTACTACAAATGTAAAGTTTATGATTGAGGGAGAAGAAGAAATAGGTTCAGTGAGTCTTGGTGCATTTTGTGACAAACATAAAGAAATGCTTCAGGCTGATGTAATACTTGTTTCTGATACTGGTATGATTGCAGAGGATATTCCATCTATTACAACCGGTTTAAGAGGATTAGCCTACTGGCAGGTTGAAGTTACAGGCCCTAACAGGGATCTTCATTCAGGACTTTTCGGAGGCGCCGTAGCCAACCCTGTTAATGTACTGGCAAAGATGATTGCATCAATGACAGATGAGGAAGGTAAAGTTACAATGCCGGGTTTCTATGATGATGTATTAATAGCATCAGATAAAGAAAGAGAGATGTTGAACAAGGCACCTTTTAGCGTTGATGAGTACAAAAAAGCAATTGATGTAGAAGAACTTGATGGCGAAGCAGGATACACAACTATTGAAAGAACCGGTATTCGTCCGTCTTTCGATGTTTGCGGAATCTGGGGAGGTTATACAGGAGAAGGAGCAAAAACAGTTCTCCCTTCAAAAGCTTATGCAAAAATCTCAACACGTCTTGTACCTGATCAAAATAATGAAAAGATCGCCAAAATGTTCGAGGAATACTTTGCAGGTATTGCACCTAAATCGGTAAAGGTAAAAGTAGAGTCTCTTCACGGCGGACAAGCATATGTGTGTCCAATTGATCTTCCTGCTTACAAAGCAGCCGAAAAAGCTTTTGAAAAAATATATGATAAAACTCCTGTTCCTATGCGAAGTGGGGGTAGTATCCCTATTATTTCAACATTTGAAGAAAAACTTGGTATAAAATCTGTATTAATGGGATTTGGACTGGAATCTGATGCTATTCATTCTCCAAATGAAAATTATCCTGTTAATAATTTTTATAATGGTATTGAAACTATTACATGGTTCTACCAATACTTCGCTGAAGAAATGAAAAAATAGAAAATAAATTATATTTCATTAATAATTGTGCCCTTTGTGTTGTAATTCAAATACAGAGGGCATTTTTTTATATCTGTTCGGGAAATGATCCGGCAAATCCACAGAGTTGAATACGGATTTAATATGTTTTGGTTTTTAAGGAATACATCACAACAGTTACGGCATCGTCCGGATGAGATTAAGAACTATTTATCTTCATCATCAGGTTTTATTCTTGTTCGTATCCTTTTTCTTGGTGATTTTGTTCTATCGGTTTCTTTTTTGTCAGACTTTGTAAAACGTCTTAATGATTCCATATGTCGGTCAAAGTCACGTGAGCGCTTACTGATTAATTCACGTCTGCTTTCTGAGCCAGTTTTACCACCTTCTTTTTTCTTTTCCTTCTTCCTGTAGGTTAATGCATTTTTATCAATACTGCTGCGCTCAAATTTTCTTTTGCCTGTATCAGGTTTATCATTCGCTTTATTGTCAGATTCTAAAATTGAAGTATCAGGTTTTGACTCATATTTTCCATCTACTCCTTTACGGTTTCTGTTATCTTTGAAAGCATCCTTTTTACCATCATACTTCTTCTTATTACCATGTCCTTCTCCATACCTTCTGGTACCTTCATAAATCTCGAACTTAAGGTATCTTGTTTCCACAGGTCCGTTAAACAATGTGATCTTCTGTGAAGGACGTAATCCAATAAATTTTGCAGAATCAAAATTCGGACTAATTATCCAGGCATCGAATCCTGTGAAATTGTTTTTTAGTACATCACCAATTCCCCGGTACAGATCTTTCAATTCACCCCGTTCTTCAAGTCGTATGCCATATGGTGGATTCATTATTATGATCCCATTCTTTTCCGGTAAAATACTATCAAAATATCCAACCTTTATTTCTATGTCCTTATGCAAACCTGCATGTTTGAGATTTCTTTTTGCAATACCTATTGCCTTTTCGGATCTGTCGGAAGCAAATATCTGACAATCATGCTCTTTAAGATTATTATCTGCTTCCTCCTTTATACTTTTCCACAGATCTTCATTATATCCATCCCAATTCATAAATGCAAATTCCCTGCGATAATATCCGGCAGGTATATTCATTGCTACCATAGCAGCCTCCATTGGAATAGTTCCTGAACCACACATCGGATCATAAAGATCCCTCTCGCCATTCCAACCTGCCAGCCTTATCATTCCTGCAGCAAGAACTTCATTAATTGGTGCTTTGTCAGAGCCGGTTTTATAACCCCGTTTATGTAAAGATTCACCAGAACTGTCAAGTGAAATTGTACATATATTATGACTTATATGAACATCAATATAAATATTGGGGTTTTCTGTTGATACCCATGGTCTTTTGCCTGTTGCATCCCTGAACTGGTCTACAATTGCATCTTTGGTTTTAAGAGCCACATATTGTGAATGATCCAGTTCAGAATAAAACAAATTAGCATCTACAGAAAAGGTTTGATTTAGGTTAAAAACATTCATCCAGTCAATCTTCCTCACTTTTTCGTACAACTGCTCTTCACTTCTTACTTCAAACACTCCTATGGGTTTTAGTATCCTGACAGCCAGTCGTGATAAATAATTAACTTTATACAGCAACGATTCATCTCCGCGGAATGTACAACCGCGTTTTATTTCTTCAACATCTTCAGCACCCAGTTCTTTAAGTTCATTTGCCAGTATTCCTTCCATTCCGGCAAACGTTTTTGCAGTAAAATCCATTCCTGACCTAAATTCTTTAATTGCTTCCATATGGTTGACAAAATTAACTATTTTAGCATGTTCCCAAGCATATTATCAAATTTAAAGAAATGACAATAAAAGAAGCACAGCAAAAGGTTGACAATTGGATTAATTCTACAGGAATCAGGTATTTCAATGAACTCACCAATATGGCTATTTTAACTGAAGAAGTTGGTGAGGTAGCAAGGATAATCTCAAGAAAATACGGAGAACAATCATTCAAAGAATCTGATAAAGCATACAATCTTGACGATGAGTTAGCAGATGTACTTTTTGTTTTGATATGCATTGCCAATCAAACAGGAATAGATCTCGACAAAGCCCTGATTAAAAATCTTAAGAAAAAAGAAACAAGGGATATTGACCGTCACAGAAATAATGAAAAATTAAAATTATAACCGTTTATTAAGTTGTTCTGGTTTGGATTAATCCAGATTTCAAACTTACTACTGATAATTACAAATATGTTAAGGTATTTATTTATAAAATCTGCTATTCTGTTAATGCTGATACCTGCATCATTATCAGCACAACAGGTATTGGTTTCCGGAAAAGTGTTTGATAAAACCAGTGACGAACCGCTTGCCTTCGTCAATATTGTTTCAGATGATGGTAGCGGAACAATAACTGATATTGATGGTAAATTTAGTTTTATGACAAACAATGACAATTGTTGTATTAACCTTTCCTATATTGGATATGAAGAGTACAGATATACCATAGACAATACTTTGAAAGAACAACAAATAAGCCTGACACCCAAAATATTTGATCTGGAAGAAGTAATAATTTTTCCGGGAGAAAACCCTGCACACAGAATAATCAGAAATGTTGTGGCAAACAGGGATAATAACAATCCTGAAAAGTTAAATTCATTCTCATATACTTCTTATGATAAAATGATATTCACAATTGATGCTGATTCAGTTATGAAAACGGACACATCTTTACTGGATACAAACCAGCTCAAAGTAAGGAATTTTTTTGATAAACAGCATATCTTTATAATGGAGTCTGTTACTGAAAGAAAGTACAAATCACCTGGGCTAAACCAGGAAAACGTACTGGCAACGAGGGTTTCAGGGTTGAACGACCCTGTAATGGCTTTTATGATATCTCAAATCCAGTCTACCTCCTTCTATGATGAGTTAATTCAGATTGCTGGTAACGATTATATAAACCCTGTTAGTAAAGGTAGTACCAACAAGTATTTCTTTTTAATAGAAGACACCATTATTTCAGGAAATAATGATTCAACATATATAATTTCATTCAGACCAAAAGTAAATACCAGGTTCGATGGATTAAAGGGTTTCCTGCATATTAATACGAACAGGTGGGCTATTCAAAATGTAAAAGCTGAACCTCAAAACGATTCTACCGGGATCAGAATAAAAATACAACAAGGATATGAGTTTGTTCAGGATCAGTGGTTTCCCACTCAGTTGAATACTGATATTATTTTTAACATGGCAACTGCCTCTGATGGACAAAACAGCTATCCATTAACAGGAATCGGAAAAACATATATAAAAGACGTAAAAATAAATCCTGACATAAAAAAAAGCGAGTTTGGATATCATGAAGTTGAAATAGAAGAAGGTGCCGGATCAAGAAAAAGTGAGTACTGGAAAGAATATAGAGTTGACAGCCTAACTCAAAAGGAGCTGGAAACTTACAGAGTGATTGACTCAATTGGAAAAGCAAACAACTTTGATAAATATGCGTCAACTTTCCAGACATTAATCACTGGTCAGATACCATTCAAATTCTTGAATTTTGATATGGATAAATTTATCCATTACAATGAATATGAAGGTTTGTATCTTGGGATCGGGGCACATACAAATCACAAAATCTCGGAAATTGTTACACTGGGCGGATACTGGGGTTATGGTTTCAGAGATAAATCAGCGAAATATGGTGGAGATATTTCTGTCAGGTTACACCGTCGTTCTGAGTCGGTAGTGAGTTTAAAAGCCTATAATAAGGTTATTGTTAGCGGTGAAACCGACCTTTTTGGAGATAATAATCAGATGTGGCAACCAGAGTATTTTTACAGATTCTTTTACCGGGATATGAATAATACAAAAGGAGGCGAATTTGATTATAAATTCCGAATGAGACCACTAAGGGATTTTAAATGGAGAATTTCAAGTCGCATTCAGAAGAAATCTCCATATGAGAGCTATTATTTCCTGAAATGGACAAATGATCAGAGCGAAGAAATAAGAACATTTAACACATTTGATATTTCTGCAGGATTTCGTTTTGCATACAGAGAAAAGATATTGCAAACGACCAGAGGGCATGTTTCATTGGGATCAAAATATCCAATCGTATGGATCAATTATACAAAGGGATTTGAAAATTTCCTGGATGGAGAGTTTGATTATGACAGGATCGACGTAAAAGTAAACTACACACATTACTTTAAATACCTGGGAGAAAGCGACATAACAATATCAGGAGGATTAATATCAGGACAAATACCTTTATCGAATTTGTACAGAGGAGTAGGTTCATTCAGCAGGTTTACAATATATGCCCCAAAAAGTTTTGGTACGATGGGAGCCAATGAGTTTTATTCTGACAGATATGTTTCTTTGTATTACCAGCATAATTTCAAAAATTTATTGTTTAGTATTGGTGGTTTCCAACCGGAATTTGTGGTTGTTACCAATTTAACTTTCGGATCATTGAGTAATAAGGATAATCATCAAAATGTTGAATTTAATACACTGGAAAAAGGATATTATGAATCTGGTTTAATTATCAGAAAACTACTTAACCTTCAATTGTATGATCTGGGTGCAGGAGTGTTATATCGGTATGGTCCAAATGGTTACAATTCTGCATCGAAAAATCTGGCATATAAATTCAGTCTGTATTATTCCTTTTAATCTTTTTTACATAATGATATCAGTAACTATACGTTTAATTAACTGATTCTTCAAATATTTTAACTACATTTACGAACGAACACTACAAAATAAAACCAAGTGAAAGATAATCTGGTTCAATATATTCGTCCTGTTGTTGGTTTCAGCATAATAATTTTTATGGGTTGGTATTTTCTGGATGTTGTTGCCTACATTCTGGTTGCAACCTTTTTATCCATGATGGGAACCCCGCTGGTCAAAAGTCTGGACAAAATAGAAGTATTTGGTAGGAAACTACCACATAAGTTAAGTGCAATATTAGCTCTTTTTGTAATGATCCTGGTTTTCAGTTTATTTATGGTATTGATTGTTCCATTGATAATCAGACAGGCAAATATCATATCAGGTATAAATGTAAACGATATTATTGATTATTATAAAGAACCTATGGATAGCCTTAATGCCTTTCTGGTTCAATATAATATAATCAACACTGATGAAACCCTTGCAGTTTATCTTCAAAGTCAGATTGTTGAATTAATTAGTGTTACCAGGTTTACTAATTTTTTCACAAACCTGGTAAGTACAACAGGATCATTATTTATGGGTACATTCATTGTAATTTTCCTTACCTACTATTTTTTGGTTGATGACAAGCTTAGCAAGAACTTTGTACTAATACTGTCACCTGAAAAATATGTTGATGACCTGGAAAAATCGCTAAGGGATTCAAAATACCTGCTCGTAAGATATTTTCATGGAATTCTTGTAGAAGTAATAATTATGATGACTTTGGAAACCATAGGTCTATTGATAATGGGTGTACCTAATGCACTGTTAATAGGCTTTATTGGCGGATTGATGAATGTAATACCATACCTTGGCCCGATCATTGGTATGTCAATCGGAGTGATCCTTGCTGTACTTTCAATTATAAGTGCTGGAGAATATGATATGATTTTATTTACTTTTTTTAGTGTAGTTGGTGTATTCGGTATTTCCAATATGATTGACAATTTCATTCTGCAACCTCAGATATATTCGAAGAGTGTAAAAGCTCACCCAGTTGAGGTATTCCTTGCAATCATTGTTGGGGGGAAAGTAGCCGGTATTGCTGGCATGATCCTTGCTATTCCTACACTAACGATTGTAAAAGTAATAGCACGACAATTTATGCAACAAATGAAACTAGTGAAATATTTTACCAGCAGAATGTAACCTTTTGATAATTTTTCAATATAATATAATACGCATTAACCCTTAAAAATAAGAGATATGAGTGATAAAAATTCAAGTTCAGGATTTGCTTTTGTAGCAGGATTAGTAGTTGGTGCCGCAGTTGGAGCTTTAGCTGGTTTGCTTTTTGCACCGGAAACAGGAGAAGAAACCAGAAAGAAATTAGCAGAAAAGTCAAAAGACCTTGCTGATGACCTATATGACAAATTTGATGACTTTAAGGAATCTATGACAGATGTTCTCGAAGACGTTAAACAGGGAACAGCAGAAACTTTGGAGTCTGTAAAAAAAAGTACAAGTGCCTTAATTGACGAAGTAAAAGATAAAGCTAAATAAGTTTAATTAGCGTATTTTATGGAATACGAGAACCTTGGAACTCCTTTGAAGGAAACTTTAGAGGAGTTTAAAGAATATATCGAAAACCTTATAACTTACAACAAACTTGTATTTATCAGGGGAGCAGGAGAATTGTCTTCATACCTGATTTTACTAGTTTTATTGTTTGGTATCAGCGGATTTGTTTTACTATTTCTATCATTTGCATTTGCAGGATGGTTTGGTCAGATAACCGGTTGGGGTATTGGTGCAGGATACCTCTTGGTAGCATTTTTACATATATTACTTGGAATACTCGTTTTTGCTTTTCGCGATAAACTATTATTCAATCCCATTAGAAGATTTTTTGGAGATATGCTATTTGGCAGTGGAGTTTCATCCAATGAAGAATTTTCCTTTGCCAGCGAGAAAGCGCATGCAGAAAATATTTTAAAGATTCACAAAAAAATTATAAAGCAAAAAGAATCTTTAAATACAAGGATTAAATATCTGGAAAAAAACCTCACTATCTCTAATATAATCCAGAATATTGTTGGTAAAGCCTATGGATCAATAGTAACAACTTCAAACATAGCCAGATTTACGTATGCACTTTTCAGAAAGTTCAGATGGTTCTCTCAACGAAAAAAGAGAAAAAAAGAGATAAAGGAAGAAAAGGAACTTCTTAAGAAAAACCGGAAGAAGAAATAGATAATTTCTATTTAATTCTTATCAGATAATTATACTGTAAGTATATCTTTTTCTTTTTCAGCAAACAGTTTATCAACTTTTTCAGAATACTTATCTGTCAGTTTTTGGATATCATCCATTAATCGTTTTGCTTCATCTTCAGGTAAGCCGTCTTTTTCAAGTTTTTTAACCTCATCATTACCCTGACGACGTGCATTTCGAATCCCTACTTTTGTATCTTCAGCAATAGCTTTTGCTTTCTTAACTAATTCAAGTCTTCTCTCTTCGGTTAAAGGAGGTACATTGATCCTGATGATATCACCCTCATTTTGAGGATTAAACCCTAAGTTAGCATTTAATATTGCCTTTTCAATTTCGTGAATTGTTGTACGATCGAAAGGCTGGATTATAATCTGGCGTGCATCAGGGGTATTAACATTTGAAGTCTGCTCAAGGGGAGTCAGAACTCCATAAAACTCTACCCTCACTCCTGCCAGCATGGCTGGTGTTGCTTTACCGGCCCTAACCTTTAGAAACTCTTTGTTCAGATGCGTAATCGCATCGTCCATACTTTCCGTTACTTCCTCAATGCACAATATTGCTTCGTCTTCCATTATCTGTGATTTTTATTTCGAACAAATTTAATATTTCTATCCAAAATAAATTACGTTTTCAAACTTTTTATTACTCCGGTATTATGTGTATAGAAATCGATTTACAACTATCAATCTGAAACACTGCCAACTATTGTTCCTATTTCCTCACCACTTATTACTTTCAACAGGTTTCCCTGTGTATTCATATCAAATACCATAATAGGAAGATTGTTTTCTTTACATAATGTGAAGGCTGTCATATCCATGATTTTCAAATTCTTTTCGTAAGCTTCATCAAATGAAACAGATTTGAATTTTACAGCTTCCGGGTCTTTTTCAGGATCAGCTGTATAAACACCGTCAACCCTGGTTCCTTTTAACAGGATATCAGCATTTATTTCAACTGCACGTAAGGCTGATGCTGTGTCAGTTGTAAAAAACGGATTTCCCGTTCCACCCGAAATAATAACTACATATCCATCTTCCAGGTATTCTTTAGCCTTCCTTCCGCTCATTGTCTCAGCTATAGGATCAATAAATAATCCTGACAATAATTTTGCTTTAACTCCCTGCTTTTCAAGTTCGGCCTGTAATGCCATCGAATTTATAACAGTAGCAAGCATTCCCATATAATCACCCTGAACCCTGTCCATTCCTTTAGCAGCACCCTGTAATCCACGATAAATATTTCCTCCTCCGATAACAATGGCTACCTGTACATCTTTACGAACCACCTGTTTTATATCTTCACAATAATCTGAAAGAGTAACCGGATTAATTCCATAACTCTGACCTCCCATAAGTGCCTCACCACTCAATTTTAATAATACTCTATTATACATATCTTTATATTAAAAACTAAATCCTACATTTACGAAAAACGAAACTGACGGGTTAATGTTTGATCCCATCACTGTAAACTCAATCGGACCAATAAAACTATTATATGATGACGTTAATCCATAACCAAACATAGTGTTTTTCGGTTTTGCAATTTCCTCAAATTGTTCTTCAGTTGCACCAAAATCTGACCTCAAAGTAAAATACAATTTACCATATACATTATATTGCAGTTTTAACCTTAATATACCTGAATACAAACCAAGTTTCTGCACAAAATTAACCCCTGTAAACGGCACAAAACTACTAACATAGTTAATATCATTTAAACCTCCTGTTCCAAACCAGTGTTGTATTGGAGGATCTTTTTGCTTAAATGTCCACCCAGCAAACAATCCTGGTTTGAGTGTCAGTTTAGGTGATAGTTTTACGTTGTTGTTAAATTTAACGTACATTACAGCTGAATTACTAAATGCTGTATCTACCCAACCACTTGAGAATGTCATGGCATACAGTATTTTGAATTCTGCATCGAACCCTGTTGTTGAAAAATATGATTTATCTCTGGTATCTGCTCTAAACTTCACAAATACATTACCGTAACTATTGAAATTTTCGTACTCTTTAAAATCAGGGTTTATATCCAGACTTTGTTTAAATTTAAAGTATTCATACTCAAAACCTGTCCTGATGCTATATAAATTATTCAAAGTAGATGTGACAAATATTGCCGCCTTAAGATTGTTTATTGATAGTTTGTTGATCTTATTATAGCCTTCATAATAATCAAATGTAAAGTCATACATGTCAACTTCAACCCCAAATCCGGGTTTTGCACCGTTGGAAATAAGATAGAGAGCTCTTAACCGTGGGTTTGTACCCATAACAAGTTCACCAAATAGTTTACTTCTGTTCCCAAATACATTCCTGAAAATACCATTAACACGAATGCTGCCATGATAATCAAAATCGTAATGTATCGATGCCGATAAATAGCCTGGTGAGGCTTCTTCCATATTTAAGACGAGATTCGCTTTTTTTCCTCCATCCACCGGTTTCAATTCATAAAATATGAACTTAAAAAATCTTGTACCATATACGGTAGTTATTACATCTTCAAGATCGATTAAGGAAATCCTGGAATTTTTAAATCTTCCGAAATAATTATCCAGAAAAATAGTTGACATATCTTTATTTCCCTTATAAATTACATTTGCTATATCAATGGAATCGAGAGGAACGGTAACATGTGGTCTGGCAGGAACATGCTCAATTGCATTTAACGAATCAGCTAAAGTTTTGAGTTCATCATAGTATTGTCTGGCAACACTCTCTCCATATGCAATTATTGTATCATATTTGGTAAAATCCATCATGCCTGCAGGAACTCTAAAATGGATATTTATGTTTATTAAACTATCTGCCTTTTTATTGGCATCCTCAGCATGAAAAAACACTATCTGATTTATTATTTCTGTAAGAGAACTAAGCTGAGAAATATCATCTCTTAAGCCTGACTGGACATCTCCACCTATAAGGAATTCCGCACCGGCGTTTTTTACGGGAACAGCAGGATAATTATTAACAATTCCACCATCAACTAGGTATTTACCATTGTAATAAGTTGGTGAAAAATAACCTGGAATTGACATGCTGGCCCGTACTGCCATAGGAAGGTAACCTTCTGTCAGAACCTCAGCATTTCCATTAAACAGATCGGTACCAACACATAAAAAAGGTATTTGCAATTTGCTAAAATCTGTAATATTCCAGGCAGGGGAGAAATATCTGTTGAGCAATAGATTTATCTGCTGCCCTTTATACATAGATCTTTTCAGTCCGATTTTCCGCTTTTTAATTGGAAGTGAAACTATTGCATTCTCAAGAAATTCCTTTTCTTCATAGGCAATAAACTTTCTGGGAATTTCATCCCGTAACAAAGGCTCCCAGTCCTGTTTTTCTACCATTTTTTGAATCTCATCAGGACTATAACCAATAGCATAAAGGCCTCCCATTATACTCCCGATACTTGTTCCACCAATATAATCAATGGGCAGTCCAACTTCCTGAAAAACTTTTAGCATTCCAATATATGCAAAACCTTTTGCACCTCCTCCACTAAGTACCAAACCTATTTTGGAGCGTTTATTCTTACTTGGTTGATCGTAGTTTTCTGAAAAGGAAATATTGCAGAACAACAGTAACATTGCAATACTCAAATAAACCGTTTTCCGTCTTTTAAACATGAGCCAATGCCGTAAAGTTAAACTGATACAAATATAGGCGGAAAAAGATTAACTCTGATATGGTCAGTACCGGTTATACAATCAAAAATATAAGATTTACAAACTTCAAACCTGATTAAACCAATTGATTTCAGAAATCAATAAGTCGAAAAATGTTTAAAACTTTGGTTCATAAGTATCATAATCCACATCCAGTTTATTAAACTGTGTGAAGAAATTCTTTATCTCAGGATAATTATTGTTATTAGCAACAAATTTATAACGGTAATTTGCCTGCATAGCAAGAGTATCAGATATCTCAATTACCAGGGAAGTTATTCCGTTATCAGCCCAATAATAAATTCTGCTGTCACCCAATTTCTCAACCAGCCAGACTGCGTCTTCTCCAAAAGTAATGTACGCAATTCTGTCGCCCATATAACTGGTATTGTAAACTACCTGAAAAACATCAGGTGGATTTACAATGGAATCATTACTGCTATATATGGGGAAAGTTGGATCAGGGTTATTTGTTTTACACCCAGTGTTTTGTAAAAATATAAATGATAAAACAATCAATGATATATACAGAAATACTCTTTTCATAATACGGATTTTTGCTAATATACTAATTTTTCCCATGACAATGTTTGTATTTCCTGCCACTTCCGCAAGGACATGGATCATTCCTGCCGACTCTTTTCTCAACTTTTATTGGTTGTGGTTTCTGGTTTTCCTGTGTGTCACTATGAGCCTGTGATAACATATCGCCTCTTTCTTCTTTCATCTGTGACCTGTCAAGTCCACGGGGAGTTTTAGCTTCACGAAGACCATCATCGCTCTTCATATAAACATCTCCTTTTATAAGGTATGAGCCAACGTCCTTATTTATCTTCTGTATCATCTTTTTAAACAGTTCAAAAGACTCAAACTTATAAATCAATAACGGATCTTTTTGCTCATATGAAGCGTTTTGAACAGATTGCTTAAGTTCATCCATTTCACGAAGTTGCTCCTTCCATAAATCATCAATCGTTGATAATGTAATGCTTTTTTCGAAAGCTATTGGTACCTCGGCTCCTTCAGACTCCACAGATTTTTTCAGATTAGCAACAATCTGTACCTGTTTTTTACCATCATAAAATGGTATGGCTATATTTTCGTATTGACTTTGATTTTCATAGACATCCTTAATTACAGGGAGTGTATTTTCTGCAAGACGAACTCTTTTATCAAGATATTTTGCAAACACCTCATCCATCAGACGCTGGGTTAGATCACCTCCATCTATAGATAAAAACTCCTTTTCATTAACCGGTGATTCAATTGCCAGGCTTCTTAAAACCTCCATACTAAACCCTTCATAATCATTATCTGCCTGATAATCCTGAGCTATTTGTTCACACAAATCATAGATCATATTAGAAATATCGACTGACAATCTTTCACCAAACAATGCATGACGACGACGACGATAGATTACTTCTCTTTGAGAATTCATTACATCATCATATTCCAACAGTCTTTTACGAACTCCAAAGTTATTTTCCTCTACTTTCTTTTGAGCTCGTTCAATTGACTTTGTGATCATTGAATGCTGGATAACTTCACCTTCTTCAAGTCCCAAGCGGTCCATAATACCGGCAATCCTTCCTGATCCAAACATTCTCATCAGGTCATCTTCAAGAGAAACAAAAAACTGTGAACTTCCCGGATCACCCTGTCTTCCTGCTCTACCTCTTAACTGTCTGTCAACACGACGGGAGTCATGCCTTTCTGTACCTATAATTGCTAACCCTCCCGCTTTAACCACACCTGTTCCAAGCTTAATATCGGTACCACGACCAGCCATATTAGTGGCTATAGTAACCATTCCTGGTTGTCCCGCCTCTTTAACAACCTGTGCCTCACGCTGGTGAAGTTTTGCATTAAGAACATTATGTGAGATACGTTTTCTGTTTAGCATTTTGCTCAATAGCTCTGAAGTCTCTACTGAAGTTGTACCAACAAGAACAGGGCGTTCTTCTTCAACCAGTCTTTCAATTTCATCAATTACAGCATTATACTTCTCCCTTTTGGTTTTATAAACAAGATCCTGCCTGTCATCCCTGAGTATTGGTTTATTTGTAGGAATAACTACAACATCAAGTTTATAAATATCCCAAAACTCCCCCGCTTCTGTTTCAGCTGTACCTGTCATACCTGCAAGCTTCTTATACATTCGGAAGTAATTCTGCAATGTAATTGTTGCATATGTCTGAGTGGCAGCTTCTACTTTTAGGTTCTCCTTGGCTTCAATTGCCTGATGTAAACCGTCAGAATAACGTCTTCCCTCCATAACACGACCGGTTTGTTCATCTACAATCTTTATTTTGTTATCCATAATAACATACTCCACATCCTTTTCAAAAAGAGTGTATGCTTTAAGCAATTGCGTTACAGTATGTATACGTTCTGATTTAACCGAATAATCCTGAATCATTTTACTTTTCAGTTCAAGCATCTTCTTTTCAGAAAGATTTTGAGATTCAAGTTCTGCAACACGTGCACCGATATCAGGCATTACAAAGAATTCAGGATCATCGTATGACTTAGTTAATAAATCAATTCCTTTTTCAGTAAGGTCAACCGAATTATTTTTCTCATCATTAACGAAAAACAATTCATCATCAATAATATGCATGTTTTTAGCCTGTTCCTGAAGGTAAAAACTTTCGGTTTTCTGCATTAACTGCTTGTTTCCTTCTTCGCTCAGCAGTTTTATCAGTGCCTTATTCTTTGGAAGACCGTGGTATGCACGAAGTAAGGCATCACCTGCTTTTTTAACCTGCTCATTATCATTTTTCTCTTTTAAATGATTTTTAGCTTCAACAAGAATCTTTGAAACAAGACTTTTTTGAGCATTGTAAAGTTTCTGAACATCGGCTTTCAGCTCATCAAACTCATGGATGTCTCCTTTTGGTGTTGGACCTGAAATAATTAGCGGAGTCCTGGCATCATCAATTAAAACTGAATCCACCTCATCAACAATTACATAATTATGTTCCCTTTGTACAAGTTCATCAGGATTTCCTGTCATGTTGTCACGTAAATAGTCAAATCCAAACTCATTGTTCGTACCAAACGTAATATCAGCCAGATATGCCTGTCTTCTTTCATGTGTATTTGGCTGGTGATTATCAATACAATCAACCTTTAATCCGTGAAACATATAAAGCATTCCCATCCACTGGGAGTCACGTTTTGCAAGGTAGTCATTCACAGTAACCATATGAACACCTTTACCAGGAAGTGCATTAAGATAAACAGGTAAAGTTGCAACAAGGGTTTTACCTTCTCCTGTTGCCATCTCAGCTATTTTACCCTGATGCAATACGGTACCACCAATTAACTGTACATCATAATGTACCATATCCCATGTAATTGCATTACCTCCGGCCTGCCAGGTATTACTGTAATAAGCCTTTCCTCCCGATACATTAACGCTATCGAGAGTAGCACTTAACTCCCCGTCAAATTCATTTGCAGTTACTTCAACAACCTCATTCTCAGCAAACCTGCGTGCGGTTTCCTTCATTACGGCAAACGCTTCAGGAAGTATCTCATTCAAAATATCCTGCGTTTTATCATAACTCTTCTTCGATAATTTATCAATAGTGTTGTAATACTGTTCTTTTTCATCAACCTCAATATCAGGATTTGCGGCCATCTTCTCTTTTAAGGCAGCAATTTCTGTTTCCTCATCAATTATATGGTCGGCAATACGCTTTTTAAACTCAACTGTTTTACCCCGTAATTCATCATTACTCAATTCTTGAATTTGATCGTATGCTTCTTTGACTTTGTTTACATATGGATTTATTTCTTTTAAGTCTTTCTTCGACTTATCCCCAAAAACTTTCTTAAGTACACTTAACATAATTATTTCTCAATTTTAAAGAAATCAGATATCAATAATTATTCCAACCTAATAATATCTAAATAAACTTTCGCGAATTTAAGGTTAATTTATATAATATCAACAATCAGTTAATGAACCAGCAACAGGATTCATAATATCTTAATATTTTCCTGCTATACAACTAATTCGATTCTTATGAATTGCTGATTCATTGCAACAGAAGATCACCTGTAATAGATTATTAACAAGCATTTTAATCCATTCGGAAAAAATTTTACCAACAAGGTTCACCTGTTAATAATAAACATACATAAAAAACAAGAAATGTTCTTATTTTTGTCAGCTATGAAAGAAATAAGAAATTTCTGTATTATTGCTCACATTGATCACGGCAAGAGTACTTTAGCCGACAGGTTACTAGAATATACCGAGACTGTATCTCAAAGAGATTTGCAGGCCCAGGTTCTGGATGATATGGATATTGAAAGGGAACGTGGGATAACTATAAAAAGTCATGCGATTCAGATGGATTATGTTCATAACAATGAAAAATATGTTTTGAATCTGATTGATACTCCGGGACACGTTGACTTTTCATATGAAGTTTCAAGATCCATAGCAGCCTGTGAAGGAGCATTGCTTATAATTGATGCTACCCAGGGAATTCAGGCTCAAACTATTTCAAACTTATACCTTGCTATTGAAAATGATCTGGAAATTATCCCTGTTCTTAACAAAATGGATCTGGACAATGCCATGCCTGATGAAGTTAAAGATCAGATCGTTGATATGATTGGATGTGATTATGATGATATAATTGAAGCAAGTGGAAAAACCGGATATGGTGTTGACAATATACTAAATGCTATAATTGATAAAGTTCCTCCACCAAAGGGTGACCCTGAATCTCCGCTCCAGGCGTTAATATTTGATTCGGTTTTTAATTCATTTCGTGGGATAATAGCATATTTCCGAATTTTTAACGGAGAAATTAAAAAAGGCGATAAAGTAAAATTTGTAAATACCGGTAAAGAGTATGAAGCCAACGAGATAGGAGTCCTAAGGCTTAAACAGGAATCACGTGATGTTCTTAAAACCGGTGATGTTGGATATATTATTTCAGGAATTAAAACCTCAAAAGAAGTAAAAGTAGGTGATACAATCACACACCTTGCTGAACCTTGTGAAAGTGCCATAGAAGGTTTCGAAGATGTTAAACCAATGGTATTTGCCGGAATATACCCCACTGATCCGGATGAATACGAAGAATTAAGAACTTCCATTGAGAAGTTACAGCTAAATGATGCCTCTCTTACATTTGAACCCGAATCATCAATGGCTCTGGGTTTTGGATTCAGATGCGGATTTTTAGGTCTTCTCCACATGGAGATAATCCAGGAAAGACTTGACCGTGAATTCAATATGAATGTGATTACCACGATGCCCAACGTTTCATACAGGGTAATAACAAATAAATCTGAAATAATTGAGGTTCATAATCCTTCAGGACTCCCAGAACAGAAGTTCATTGATCACATTGAAGAACCTTATATTAAAGCTCAGGTAATTACAAGAAGTGATTATATCGGCCCGATAATAAAATTATGTCTTGATAAAAGAGGTGAATTAAAAAACCAGGTTTATCTCACAACCAGTAGGGTTGAATTAACTGTAGATATGCCTTTGGGTGAGATCGTTTTTGATTTCTACGACAAACTCAAAAGTATCTCAAAGGGATATGCCTCATTCGACTATCATGTTAGCGGATATAAACCAGCGAAACTAATTAAACTGGACATATTGCTGAATAGTGAACCTGTAGATGCCCTTTCATCGCTTATTCATGTTGATAATGCTTACGATCTTGGAAGAAGGATCTGTGTAAAACTCAAAGATCTGATTCCAAGACAACAATATGATATCGCCATACAGGCAGCAATTGGAGCTAAAATTATTGCACGTGAAACCATTAAAGCTGTAAGAAAAGATGTTACAGCGAAATGTTACGGAGGTGATATAACCCGTAAAAGGAAACTTCTGGAAAAACAGAAAAAAGGTAAGAAAAGAATGCGTCAGGTAGGTAATGTAGAAGTACCACAACAGGCATTCCTGGTAGTTTTGAAACTAAATGACAACTAACATAGTATCCTGATCATGAAAAAATCCAGCACAATTTTTCTGCTTATTATCACCTTTTTTTTAATCATATACGGATGCAAAAAAGATGAGGATTCACATGAAGAACCGGAATGTAGTAATACCAGTTTTTTCAGCACTTTCGATATCGAATTTGATCCAAAATATATTGAGGAAGACAGTGAAGGCAATATTTACGTACTGGGAAGAAGCGATAGTATTATCAGTGTATTAAAAGTAAATGACATTGGTGAAAAACTTTGGTTTAAAAAATATGATGAACTAACAGGGTTGGAACAAGGATTGGTTATAATTGACGAAAATTCCTTTTTTGTAAAAACCAGTACTAGTCAATATAAATATGAAGATCCGGTTATTGTTGGTGATATATGGATCAAAAATGGTTTTATACTGGACTCAGGAAACAATTATATACCAACTTATGAATTGACAGGTACTATTCAACCAAAACTAAGAACTGAATATACAAACCTTACAACATTAAATAAAATAAGTTCTGAGGGAGAATTATTATTGACAAAAGAATTTGATGGTGATGCATGCAATGGCAATTCGTTTTATAAAATTGATAATGACAATTTTTTAATGCTAACATCTGAATTTTATGGTCCTTATTTTGAGTTTATAATTTATGATGGACACATTGATACTATTGATCATCCTAATGATGAAAATAACAGAACAGTTTATAAAATTAACAACAATGGTGACATCATATGGGAAACAGAAATTGAAAATATATTTAATGTAAGCTTTGAAGCTCCGATGGTTAAGTTCTTTCAGCAGTCAATCACACAAAATAATGACAGGATTTATGTAAATACCTTAAACAATACATTTGAACTTTCACTTACTGGTGAGATTTTGACTTCATTCCAACCAAAATATAACTTCCAGGCCAATTGGACGTATTTTATGGAAAAAGTAAATAGTACTGATAATGTTTTCTTCGGCAATGTATTTGATCAGCAATCAAAATATAATTATCTACTAAAATATAATTCTGAATTAAACGAAATAGAGTGGGAAAGAACACAGTTTTCGGATGTAATTCAAATCTCAACGAACTCGAACAGAGAAGAAATATTTGTACATGGTTATGATGATACCCACAGATTTATAAAAAAATATAATGACCAGGGAGAACTGGTTTGGCACCAAATCGTTTATTGCAATATCATCAAATCTGCCTGCAATGGTGGTATGATATTTGCAAAAGAAGATTCTTCATCAGATAAAATAACTGTTGTTAAAACTGATGAAGATGGTAATTATCCAAAATAATTATTGCTAAGTGAGTCTTTCTACATAACTACTTTTTAGAATAAATCATTTCTGAATGTAACTTTTTGCAGGACATCATCGTCTCACAATAAAATATGAGAGAAATCTACGCGTAAAAGAATGACAATAAGTGAGTACAACAGCTGTGTTGACAGTTTTTCTGATGGTATCTACAGGTTTGTATTAAAAAATCTTAGAGACACTGAAGTATCGCACGATATTGTACAGGATTCATTTATGAAACTGTGGATCAAACGTAAGAAAGTTGATAAGAAAAAGATTAAGTCATATTTATATACAACGGCATATCATACATTAATTGATTATATCAGGAAGAATAAACGTAATACTTCTTTGGAAAACTCCGATATAGGTAATTTTGAATCAAATGAAAGTTATTCAGACATAAAAGAGGTTTTAAATGCGGCAGTTGAAAAACTTCCTGAAGTACAAAGATCGGTTATTATGCTACGTGATTATGAAGGTTACTCATATGAGGAAATAGGTACCATAACAGGGTTAAATGAGTCTCAGGTTAAAGTTTATATTTACAGAGCCAGACTCTTTTTAAAGAAATATATTGTTAGTCCTGAGTTGGTTATTTAAGTAATGAACAGTAAATTAAACATAAACAGATCTAATTACGAATTGTTCGTAATCGATTATCTTGACAACAATCTGAGTCAGGATGAACTCGAATGCTTACTTTCATTTCTGAATGATAACCCGGACATAAATGAAGAAGTATCAGAATTAAAGATGGTTAAATTACCTGCTGATAATGATATCTGTATAAATAAGGATAGTTTAAAAAAAGATATAATTGTTCCATACGATGGAATTAATGAAACAAATTACGAAGATTTCTTTATTGCTTATTATGAAAATGACCTGACAGAAACTCATAGGGACTCTGTTGGTTTGTTCTTAGCACAAAATACTCATCTGAAAAACGAATTCAATTTACATGATAAACTAAAGCTATCAGATGACCACAGTATTATGTATGGTGATAAAGAATCCTTAAAGAAAAAGAGATCATATATACCGGTCTGGAATACAGTAGCTGCTGCAGCATCTATACTAGTACTTATCTCATTGTGGTTTTTACCGTCAGGTAATACAAACAGTATTAAAACTGATATTGCCTATATTAAACAGCTTGAACCAAAAACAAGTGAAAAACTGTTTACCAACATAGATACCAGGGCTGAGCTATATGACCATAATGATGACTTTGTTCATATTATTGATGAGGAGTATGTTGAAGAACCCGAAGTTAATCGTACAAATATAACTATCGCGAAACTATCAATCAAACAGGAAACCCTTGCTGTATATGATAATGCTGAATTTGCAGGTATTATTGTTAAGACCAATGAAATTTATGAAACTGATCTGACTACAATAACACATACTGTTGCCGGAGATGATGAAACTGTTAAAGATAAGAAACCGGGTATTGTATCAAGTATTATTAATAATCAGGTAAATAAATTAGCTTCCTTGTTTAAAAGAGATGAAAAGAAAAAAAGGAACTCTGAGTCTCCTGATCCAACTTATGTAAAACTTATTGATAAAGGAATATTAGTATTCAATACAATTACCGGTAGTGAAACATATACTTCAAAAACTTATGACAACAGCGGTGAATTAACCAGCTACAAAGTAGAAGGAAAGGAAGTTCTTTTTAGTAGAAGTTCAAGAGAAAAATCTTCTCCATAGGCAATTACTCTATTCGAACTCCTTCGGGACTCCACAAATCATAACAAAATCGTTTTCAAGTGATGCATTTCGATACTGGTGTTTTTCATTTGGAAGTACCAGGGCAAAATCACCGGTTTTAATGGGAAGTTTTTCACCATCCTCATTAATCAGATAACCCTCACCTTCAATTACATAATTCATATGCTCATAATTATGTTGATGATAAGGTGTATTACCACCGGGTTTCATAGTAAATACTCTGTAGGAGTAAACCGGAGCGCCGTCAGTTGCCGAAAGTGGAACCTGCTTTGAAGCACCAACAGCTCCTTTCATATCCACTTCTTTTTTAGGAGTGTTGTTAAGTGAAATAATTTTCATATTAGTATAGTTTTAATTGCAGTAACTGTTTGTAAACTAATGTTGTTTCTTCAGTAAAAATTATTATAGTTTATCAAAGAAATAATGACCCCTTATTTCTTTACATCCTGAGCATGTTTGTTATCTGCAAAAATAGTTAAGTTAGAGTTTGTATAAATATTATCAGGAGTATTAATTACCTGCTATTTTTCATACCCTTAATGAAATCATCATCTGTATAGATCCAGAAAAGAGGTTGCCACCTTTCAATGCCGTTAAAATCAAGCCTTCTTGCAACCGGTGCTAAGCCCATTATCTTCTTCTCAAACATTAAATTTTCAGGATTCATTCTCCATTCTTCCATAAATCTCAACCTGATAATATCTTCTTTAAGAATATCATAAATTATAGTTGTATCAAATAATTCGTATGGAGGTTCCTCTTTCATCATTGTTACTACCATAGTATCGGAGAATATTGCCTGAACCTCATATTTACTTATGGGATCATTGAAATAATCATATGCCTGCCATTTACCTGATTTAGCACCATCAACAATTATATTAACAAGTTTATCACGTTGCGGGCCTACAAGATTTTGTATCCACCAGTCATAATCCGGATCAGGACTTTTAATATTTACATCGTATTGTATCTTTTCAGTAACCACCTCCTTTCCTGAATTCTGACAACCAGTAAGCAAAACAATAGTAAAGAGGAATAATAGGTTCAATGAATATTTCATAGTCAATAATGTTTACCTCAAAAGTAAAAAAAGTATTTTTATATCCTGTTATAACGTAAAAATGAAGTTTTTGTTTTTTTTCATCGTTTCTGTATTTCTTATTTTATCAATGGAAATATCCTCTCAGACAATACCTGGTGAAAGGGTGGTTGACTGGAAAACAATACGAAACAATATCCAATACAAACAGCCTTTAATTCAATTGAATGTACAGGATTTTGGTGCAACAGGAGATGGTATTACCAATGATTATCCAGCTATTATGTCAGCTATTGAGAATCTGAATGGTTATTACGGATTTATCTATTTTCCAGCAGGAGACTATTTGGTTAACGGAACTATAATTCTTCCTGACAGTTGTATCCTTAAGGGTGATGGCAGTGATAATTCTGTCCTTACTTTTGATCTGGGAAATGAAGCGGCTCATTGCATTACAATATCAAAATCCCAAACTTCCGATTTTGTTGCTATAACTGGAGGATTACAAAAAGGGAGCAATTCGATTACGGTGAGTGATGTTCAAGAGTTCAAACAAGGAGATATAATTGAAATAAGACAGAAAAACGGAGACTGGGATGTCGTTCCTATTTCATGGGCAGACTATTCTGTAGGTCAAATGACAAGAGTTGATACAATTATTGATAATGAGATTTTTTTAGAAAGCGAATTAAGGATTGATTACTATTCAGACCTTGAACCGGAAGTAAGGCCTGTTGTTCCAATAACAAACGCCGGATTGCAGTGTATAAAAATCCGCAGGGTTGATGAACCTGAAGAAAGTGCAGGTTTTAACATTTATATGAATATGGCTGTGGATTGCTATGTCCGTGGTGTTGAGAGTGACTTAAGTAACAGTGCTCATTTATCGGTTTTTTCAGGGCTGAATATTCTTGTTGACGGTAGTTATTTCCATCACTCTTTCAAATACGATGGTGAAGGGATGAGAGGATATGGTATTGCACTTAGTAACCACACAAGTGAGTGTTTAATAACAAATAATATCTTTCGAAAATTACGCCATGCCATGATGATTAAAACCGGGTCAAATGGTAATATATTTTCTTATAATTATTCTATTGAACCACTCAGAACCGAGCCTGTTCCCGATGCCTCGGGAGATATTTCATTTCATGGTCACTATGCATTTTCAAACCTGTGGGAGGGCAATATTGTTCAAAATATAGTAATCGACCATTATTGGGGACCATCCGGCCCATATAACACACTTTTCAGGAATCGTGCAGAAAACTATGGCATTATTATGACTTCAAACGATATTCAGGAAACAAATACACAGAATTTTGTGGGTAACGAAACCACAAATACAGAATTCTTACATGGTTTATACAATTTAACCGGTGAAGACCATTTTGAATATGGTAATAACATTATAGGAGTTGTAACTCCTCCCGGAACACATGATCTTCCTGATTCCAGTTATTATTTAATATCAGCACCGGGATTCTGGACCAATAATATAAACTGGCCTCCAATCGGACTACCAAATACCTTAGGTGACGGAACAATTCCTGCAAGGTTAAGATATAATGGATTTACTGAGTTTACGGTTTGTCCTGACAGTTTGATCACAGACTATCATTATAACAGTTTTGAGGCATATACTGATTTCAGCATATGGCCTGTCCCGACACGCAATGTTTTAAACCTCAAATTTAAACATGAACCTGAAAGCAATGCACTGGTGTACATGTCCGACACTTTTGGCAGAGTAGTTTATTCGAACAATTTCAATACTCAGGAGTCAGGAATCCTAAAAATAATAACAGCCGGACTAACACCAGGTATATATTTTATAACAGTAATCACAAATCAGGGTTCGGGCACAAAAAAACTTTTATTATCAGATTTATAATGAATATTAATAAACCAACATTAATTATTGACAAAAAGAAAGTTTGCGATAACATTAAGAGGATGCAAAGTAAATTAAATGCATCTGAAACAGTCTTTCGGCCTCATTTTAAAACTCATCAATTACCGGAGATAGGATCTTTGTTTCGAAATTATGGTATTGATAAAATAACTGTATCGTCTGTTTCAATGGCCAAGATGTTTGCAAATGCGGGCTGGAATGATATTACGATTGCTTTTCCCGTAAATATCAGAGAAATTGATGATATCAATTCTCTTACCGAAAACATCAAAATAAACCTGCTTGTTGAATCGATTGAATCATTGGATTTTTTGTCCAGACACCTTATAAACCCGGTTGGTATATTTATTAAAATAGACACAGGCTACAACAGAACCGGATTAGTTCATGATGACCCTGTTATTGAGAAAATAGTTGATTATTGTAGTAAATGCAGGCAATTATCATTACATGGGTTTTTAACTCATGCCGGCCATACCTACAGTGCGAAAGGTAGTGCAGAGATCCTTAAAATTATGGAAACATGTAAAAATATTTTAAAGGATTTAAAGCAGAAATTTATTATAGATTTTCCAGATATCAGCATCTCTTATGGCGATACTCCTTCTTGTCAAATTGCTGATGATTTTAAAGATCTTGATGAGATCAGACCTGGTAATTTTGTTTATAATGATGTTATGCAATACCACATAGGCAGTTGCTCACTAGATGATATTGCTGTTACTGTAGCATGTCCTGTGGTAGCAAAGCACCTCTCACGAAATGAAATGGTGATTTATGGTGGTGCTGTACATTTATCAAAAGACAGAATTACCGCAGATAATGACTTTAATCTTTACGGATATGTTGTTAGTTATAATGATGGAGGATGGTCTAACCCAATACCAGGTGCATACTTAACATCAATATCGCAGGAGCATGGAGTAATTAAACTTCCTGATTCATACATTGAAGAAATAGCTATTGGTGATATTATCGGGATTCTGCCAATACACTCATGCCTCACATCAAACCTGCTGCTAAATAGTTACAAAATTATAAATCAATAATAAGAAGCTCTTATCAACTGAATACTATTGATGTTCTTAATTCTTTACCAAAACTTTTCTGGTGATATTACTCAGATTTGATTTTAGCTTGAAAATATAAACACCTGACTTAAGATCACTACAATTTACATTGAGTTGATTTTTACCTTTTGGCATTTCTCCTTTTTCGACAATATCAACAAGTTTTCCGTTCATGTTGTATACGAAAACAGAGACACCTGATTTCTCTTCCAGATTAAAAGATACTGTTGCAATATCCTTTACTGGATTTGGTGTAATTGACAAATCGATTTCCTTTTCATCATCATATGATGCAACATCACTCAGGCATGCACTTGATATGGAGTACTTAACCTGCCAGTTGCCGTTTACTTCTTCTTCCCATGTATTTATGAAATAGTGATTACATCCAACTACCTCACCAATATGCAGTGCTGTATTTCTAACCTGATTATCTGTTTGAGATACATTCTCATAACTTGTAATATCAGCCAATGGCCCGAAGTTAAAAGGTGCTGAAAAGATATTCTCGTTACCATCTTCTTCGTAGATGATACTGCTAATACCTACATCAAAATATAAACTCTTAACCATCAGAAAACCAGATAAGAACTGCGGGAACATTGTGTTGTTACTACTATAACCTGACTGATAGGCCTGAGAGGATTCAAGATCGTAAGTAACAACTCTCCAGGCTGTATCATTATAATAATCCCATGTTAAAATCGACAAAGGACCTATTCCGTTACAATAAGTAAGGTTTGTACATTCAGTTCCCATGAAAAGTGTAAGCGGATCCAGCCATCCAAGTTCATTATCATAATTACTTATCTTAACATATGAATTATTGTTTTCTTCCTTTATCCATGAAACAGCAGGAAATCCTCCTCCCCACCACCATTCTTCACCGGGCCTTTGGATACATGGAAAAGAACAATTTCCGGAATCGATTACAACAGGTGTATCAAAAATCAGATTTTCAATATCCAACAACATGTGCATAACCTTATCCTGTTCCATCCAGACTATTCTTCCATTATTATTACACTGTAGATCTGATTGTTCATTGGTTGATGATGTAAGCTCTTTTTCGTCCTGCAAACCATCAACAGAGTAAGTACGATAATATATCCTGTTAATACCACTTTTGTCTGATTCATAGAAAGCATAAAACGATGTATCAGAATTTGGGTTTTGAGAATATAAGCTTATCAGTTGGAGGTTTGTAATGTGAACATTATCCTCTTGTATAAAAACTTCAGGATCATCATTACTATAAAAATTCTTATAATAAATGGATGTAGCCTGGTCATCGAACGACTTCTCCCAGAAAGCATAAAATGCATGATGATCCAGCTTTATAAAATGAATCTGTGCGTTAACATTATTTGATACAGAATCGGTTAGCGAAACAGGTGTGCTCCATTCACTATGCTGGGTAAAAACTGGTTCAGCGCACCAAACCATTAACAAGATCATAAGTGTAAAAAGTAGAGTTTTTTTCATAATTACAGAGTTACTTTTAATGAATTAATATCGTTGAGACAAAAGAACTTTCGAAATAGTTTCACCTGATGATTGTTTTATTCAACAGGTTTTAAAACAATCCCGCTATTTTTCTTTCCATCAATCTTAACAGTTACACTTTTGTCAAACCTTACATGTCTTACAAAATCATTTTCATAAACTGCCGATTGACCATCAAGAAAATCAATATCATATGAACCATCATTTATAAAAGGATTAACAGTAAAATAACCAACCCTGAATGAGGTAAGATTTTGAAAGAAATGTGTACCCTGACTTGGGTCTATTCTGTAATTTTCCAGACCAGATTCAACAATAAGCCTTGCAGCTGATATCTGTGACCAGTTAACAGGAATACCCAACCATGGATCGCTTGACCCCCATCTTCCCGGACCAACCAAAATATAATTGCGATCATCCTGAATAAATAGTTTATTTAATTCATCAATATATTCAACAATCTCGTTTGTTTTAGCCGGGTCAAAATTCTGAGGGCGCACATAAACAATATCAAAAATATTGTCGATAATTCCATTCCCCAACGCTGATTTCGAAACGATTAATGTATTAGGGTCATCGAATTCCTCTTCTTCAATATTTACACTTTCATCTTTTGAAGCAACGGGCCTGATTTGCAGAAGCTTAAATGATATTTTATCATCAGCTGGCACTTTCATATCTACGGCAAATTCAATTTCCACAGGATTGCCCATCTCCTCTTCACCTAATTTCAGGATTTTACTAATTACTTCTGCCAATGGATATGTGTTATGCTTTAATATATTGGAGAATGTGATCAACTTCTTACCTTTATAATTATACCCATCCCTGATTACATTCTCATGTAACAGGTATGTGGAAGCGATATTTCGGATAGAGTCATCATTCTCTGCGTCTTTTATTCTGAGTTTCAGTAAACATTCGCCATCATTTGGTTGTACCGTAAACTTATGATCACTCATATCTAATGCATAAAAATGCTTTTGTGTTTCCTTTAGGGCCATTTCCGGTGTTGATGTTTGAAGAACATTTTTAGGATATCTTGGGCAGAACCTTAGCGAAAGTCCACCATCAACAACATATTTACCCAATCCAAGTGCCAGGCTAACAGTACCGTCTTCCGGCACACCAGGCTCAAGTGGATAATAATCAATCGACCTGCCAACACCTGATACTGTGGGATAATATCTTTGTCCGTAGGTACTCCCTACAACTTCCTGAATAACAATTGCCATTTTTTCTTCATCAATTACGTTTGATGTAGCCTGCATATAAGCCTTACTATCAGCATAATATGCAGAAGCATATACGGCTTTAATTGCCGTACACATCATGTCGAACACAGCATCAGGATTTCCTGCTTTGTAGGGGATCATGTAAGTATTATAAATACCTGCAAAAGGCTGATAATGTGAATCCTCAAGCAAACTGGATGATCGTATTGCCAACGGGCTTTCAATGGAGCTGGCAATTTTGAAAATATCAGCATCGGTGTGTTCAGGAAGATTTGCATTTAAGAAATGATTCAGGATCTCTTCATCACTATGATTGTCAGACAAGGCAATTGCATGCAGCTTATTCTGATCCATAAACTCGTCAAAAATATCAGTACCTATAACAACTGTTTTTGGAATGGTAATTTCAACTTTATCAAAATAATTGTACAGATTATTTCTCTTAATAAGAGTATCAAGAAATGCAAGTCCCCTGGCCTTACCTCCAATAGATCCCTGCCCTATACGAGTGATACTAAAATACTTATCAAAAGTATTTCGATTAAAGGATGAAATAACTCCACGTGCTTTGGAAATTCTAAACTGGGAAATAGCATTATGAATAAACGACCTTACCTCGTTCAGATCTTTGAAATCATCACTGGTAAAATATCTAAACAGTTCTGCCAGGGGAAATAGTGCCCTGGCTCTAAGCCATTTAGAAAAGTGATTTCTTTGAATATGGTATCTCAGAGAGTTTGAAGGTAAATCAAATATCTTATCCTGTAAGTCTTTCAGATCACTTGCCCGTGCTACAACGATACCTAAATTTGGATCTTTAAAAACGAAATCTCCAAATGCAAAATATTCTTTAATGAACTCCCGCAGGTCGAATGTTAGCGTTTTGGAGTTTTTATCAAGAAAGCCAACTCTCAACTCTTTTGCTTTTTTATAATTTATCTGGTCGGATGACTGAAGTAATAATGGTGTATAAGGATTGTCTTTTTTTATTATTGTACACAATTCAATGCCAGCGTTTTTGTTGATCACACCATTTCTTGCGTAAGTTATATCCGAGATTACTCCCAATAAATTCTTTTTATATTTATTGTAAAATTTTAAGGCATCTTCATAGTTTGTTGCCAATAATACTTTTGGACGACCTCTTAACCTCATCATCCGCTGATGTTCATTTAATCCTTCATTAACAAATGATTTAGACTGCTTGAAAATGATTTTATACATAATAGGCAAATAACTTGAATAGAATCTGATATTGTCCTCTACAAGTATTATTGTTTGTACGCCTACTTCTTCAACATCATTATCAACATTCATATTATCTTCTATTAGCTTTATAATAGCAAGCAAAATATCTGCATTACCAAGCCAGCTGAAGATATAATCGATACCTCTCAGGTCCATTTTTTCAAGCTTCATACTTACTTCCCTTGAAAAAGGTGTAAGCATAACAATCGGAATATCAGGATACTCGTTTTTAATATGATCCGTAAACTCAAAAGTTGATGCCTTCTCTGCACTTAACATTGATATTACAAGATCGATATTTTCTTCTTTAAGTATTTTGAGAGCCTCTTCTTCATTTGTAGCTTTAATAAACTGCGGTGGATATCGAAGATTCAGGGATGTATATTCATGAAATATCTGCTCATCTATTCTTCCGTCTTCCTCAAGCATAAATGCATCGTAAACGCTCGACACAAGAAGAACCTGATAAATCCGCTTCTTCATGAGGTTTATAAACGGAGTTTCATTAAAATAATAGTTCTGGCTTAGTACATCTGCTTTTGATGAAAACATATTTTGATTTTTGGATACAAAAATAAGCAATTACAATATGTGTACTATCTAATCAGAAAATAGTGAGTTAGAATGCTAAAATCCCATGGTAGTTAATGGTTTTGAGTGGTAGATGAAATCATTATTATGTACCTACAAAAACATTGCAATCTACTTCTTAATTGGTATTGATATTCTAAAAGTAGTTCCAACACCGGGATTACTGGAGATATTTACTTTTCCGAAATTATTTCTTACAAATTCATTCACAATAACAAGTCCAAATCCTGTTCCTTTTTCATTGTCTGTACCTCTGCGTATTTCATTACTACCTTTTCCGGTAACGATACTGTCAATTTGCTCCTGAGAGATCCCTATTCCATTATCAGTAATGCATATTTCAGCATTTGTACCGGTTGAAGTTATTTGAATAAGCACATCGCTTCCTAAATTGGAGAATTTGATTGCATTTGACACAATGTTTCTCAAAACAATATCCATCTGGTTCTTATCTGCAAAAATGTTAACATCCTTATCAATGTCAACTTCAAGCCTAATTGACTTTCTACTTGCCTGACCTTCCAGCTGATTGACAACAGCATCAACAATTGAGCTAACGGATATTACTTCAAAATTAGGTTTTAGTCTGTTTTGCTGAATCCTGGCCCATGACAATAGATTTTCTATCAGAGAGTATGTTGAATCAAGTGATGGTTTTAATGATGTGATCAATGTCAATATCTCATCATGTGAAAGTTCATCAACCTGGCTAACAATCAAATCTACAATAGACTTATTGGTTCCTATTGGCCCTATCAGATCATGTGCTATTATTGAAAATATCTTTTCCTTTGCACTGTTTGCTTCCTTTAACTCCATCTGGGATTCATGCAGTTTCCTTTGATTCTTTATCCTGCTGCTTATATCTCTCAGAACCCCTTTTATGCCTATTGGCTTATTATCATCATCAAAAATAAGTTCTGCTGTAAAAGAACAATGAACAATACTTCCATCTTTTCTTTTTATTTTGGTATCATGATCGTTTACAGCAAAGCTTGTTTCAAAACGAGCAGCAATTTTCTTCCAGTCGCTAACAAAGTGATAATACTCCTTTGAACTTACTCCAATAACTTCTTCACGTGTATAACCTGTAATTTTTTGAACTGACGGGCTAACTTCAGTAATAACACCTTTTGTATCAGCCTGAAAATAAATATCAGGAAATGCATTAAATATCTGTCTGAACTTAAGCTCATTATTACGGATTAACTCTTCATTATTCTTTCTGTCAGTTATATCCCAGAAATTAACGACAATACCGTTGATTGTTTCGTCTTCAAGCAGATTTTGTCCATAAGCATAAACTGACATCCATTGACCAAAGGCAGTTTTCAATCTAAAATCGATATTGCGGGGTTTTTTATCTTTAAGCAGGCCATGAAACTCCTGCTTCACAAAAGGCAAATCATCGTGATGTATGAACTCGAAAGCACTTTTACCAATACGTGTGGTTATTTCTCTGCCAATTCTACGTTCATACGACGGGCTTATATACTTTGTTATACCTTCTTCACTTATCACAAAAATAAAATCCTCCGACCTTTCCAATAGCTTCTCATAATAAAGCTTATGCTTTTTTACTAATCGTCTTGACCTGCGGCTGATACTATTGATTACCAATAACGCTATGATCAAAACTGTTATGATGACAATGACTAGTATCAGATATCTTCTGTAAACTGATTCACTTGAACTTTTATCTTTCAATGAATCAATCTCCGTGCGTTGTCTCTCATCATTATACTTTGCTTTCATTTCCTGGATTACCCTGATCTTGTGAACAGAATTTATACTATCATGTAAACGGTGATATTTAACAAAATAATTATAAGCATTATTGTAATCACCTAGATTTGAGTAGACTTTACCAAGTAAATTATAACAATGAATAATCTGTTCAATATCGCCTGTAGATTTGGCAATTTTAAGGCTTTCTGTAAAGTAGCGTAATGCACTTTCATAATCATTTCTGGCCAATTTAACCTCGCCAAAATTAGATAAGACTACAGAAACGACAGTAAAATCATTCTGTTCCCCTATCTCAAGTGCTTTCTGATAATAGCTCAATGCCAGAACCGTATCTTTTAACCGCAGGTAAGTATCCCCTATATTATTAAGTCCTATTGCTATTCCATATAAATCATCAATTTCCTTATCGATCTCCAGGGAGTTTTTAAAGTAGCCCAGAGCTGTTACATAATCTTCGCGGGAATAATATATCTCTCCAATGTTATTCATACATGCTGACATGCCCAACTTATCATCTTGTTTTTCACATATTTCAAATGCCCGTAATGTGTAGTTATACGCATCAACATAATTGTAATCATTTGAGAAAATCAATCCAAGACTGATAAGAGTATTACTGATTCCGCTACTATCATGTTCTTTTTCAAAACCTTTCAGTGCATTCATCAACGATATTGCTGACTTATCGTTCATTCCCATATCACTGTAACAAACTCCAAGTAAGAAGTTCAGGTTAGCGGCTTTATGGTTTTCTCCAAGTGAATCTGCTATTCGTAAACCTGTTTTCGCAAACTTCAGACATTTTGAGAAATCATATAATCCTTTGTATGCATATCCAATATATTCGTTTGCATCGATTAACCGCTGATAGTTAGCCAGTTGTGCATAATCGTTCAGAGCCCTGTCAAAATATTTTATAGCACTGTCGTAATCTGACTCCTGATAATAAATAACTCCATATGTGTAGTTAACTTCAGCAATACAATTCTTACATTCCGATGAGCTTGCAGTAATTTCTGCATCATTAAGCAGTTTAAAAGCTACTTTTGTATCAGGTAAAAAATTAATTGCTGAATCACAAAGCTTTAAAGAAAATATTGAGTCACTATGGTTTGCCTTATTGTTGTTAGCAGCAAAAGTACTTATCCAACCAAATATAAAAATCAAAAGAATATAGTTCTTCAGGATTTCTATATTGAAAAATGATTTTTTCATTAACAGGTTTGTAATAAGCAACGTTACAAATCTATTAAAAATCTGGAAGTTATTGGAACATTATTTCAATAAACAGATAATTAACCTGTACTATATTTACAAATTCTCAATAATTCCAACCGCCTGCCCACGATCAGCATTCATGTAAACATTCAACTCTTTTGTGTTATTATCAGACACCTGAATCACTTTAATTACATTCTGTAAGTTTTTGGCTTCAGGGATAATATCGGGTAGTATATTCTTAGAACTATTTAATGTATCTTCATTAAATGTTGATGTATCATCGGGATAAAGTGGCATATATTTTATGTTGGCTTCTACCATATCCTGAAAAAAGTGTGTTCCAAATGATAAATCAGGAACATAATTTCGTCTTTTTTTTGCTATCTCAATCAATAAAGCCGTTTTATTGATTTCTGAAAATGTAACACTAACCCCAAGCCTTATATCTCCTCTGCTTCCCCAACGACCAGGACCAACAAGAATGTACTTTTTTAAAGGAAGTTTGTCGTTTAATAATCCTACTGTGTTTGCGATTTCAAGCATATGGGATTTGTCTGTTAGATTACCATATTCTACAGGATCAATATAAACAACGTATTCTATTCCTGAAATTGTTCCGTTTGAAATATACTTATCAGCCGAGAACAGGATATTCGTTTTATTAATATCAGCCGGAATAACTGCTGGTCTGCTCTGAGCCCTGTAACTTTGTGAACGGCATTGTAATATGTATAGATCCTTCCCGTTATGAGCGAATTCAATATCAACAGGGTGTCCATATTTCTTTTCAAGTATTGAAAGCATTTGTCGTATTTCCTTTAAAAAGGAGGTTCTTTTAATAAGTCCTTCAAAGTTTACAACAAAGCTATCTTTCCCAAAATTCATTCCCAGAGGTCTGGCAGGTTGGATGTGATTTTGCTTAAGTACTGAAACAACCCTGCTAATTGCAGGATACTCACGACCATATCGTTTTAACAACAAGTCAATTTCAATTGTTTCAAAGGTACCAGTTTCCAAATTAATTACATCAATGTACTTTGGTGAATATCTTATTATTTCATCAATAGTAACATTAATACCTAATCCGGGTTGTCCCGGTGAAATTAACAATGGATAATCATTACTTAACCTGTCAACAGCTCTCGTTCCAAGACCCGGAACAATCCTTACCAGTCCATCTTCAGGTTTAATTCTTTTAGACCACCGGTACTCATTTCTACTAAATGCCACACCTGCAAACGAAGGGAAAAAATACGGGCCCGCTTTGGCACCTACCACTTCCTGTATCATTATTCCCATTTCTTCATGGTAATCAATCAGGTTGTTTTGAACACGGTAATTAATTGCTTCGGGGCCAAAAGTTGAGGCATATACTTCTGCAATGGCATCCATTAACTCGGATAATCGTTCTTCCTTGCCTCCCTGGTTAGCAATAAACAAGCTTTTATACTTGCCTGCAAAAACGGCACCAATCCTGTCTTCCAGCAAACTTGAACTCCTTACTACCAATGGAACATTTCCAAAATCCTCAAGAGCCATTAACAACCCTTTTACAATTTCCGGTGAAAATGAAGAATTTTTAAAGACCTGTATTATATATGGATATTCCTGCCTTACTCTACCACTCTCCTTATATTTTTGTTCCATAATATCTTCAAGATTATTATGGCTCATGAAATTAAGCAGTCCATCCGAAGTGAGATACCACGTTTTTGGAGTTTTAATATTTTTCAATGATTCACTTTCGTCAGAAGAATCAGACAGTATATGTTTAGCAAGAAATAAGCCTGCACTTTTGCCTCCCAATCTCCCATGGCTCTTTGAAGGATAGATCGTCCGGTGTAATAGTTCGTTGAAACTATCTATTTCGATATAGTCTTTTGCAATTTCAATAAAATCTGACTGATCAGTCAGTACTCGTCTTATAAGTGCTACTTTCAGGCTTCTCTCTCTTGGCTCTGACAGAACAATCATATTGGGTATCAGGTGATGGTATCTTTCAATGGCTGAGCTTATATTTGATAAGGTTGAGCCGGAGTTTTCCAGCACTTCGGTCAGAAATCCAGATTTGTCTTCCTTGGTCCATTTTTGAATAATCTCAAGAATCTGTTGTTCATCCAAATGTTTCGCAGCCAGTTCAAATATTTCATAGGATAGATTTATCCCGTTATTATCTGCCTGCTTTTTATACGGTTTATTTACTTCAGATAAAAACTTTCCTCCTGCACTTTTAACAATAGGATTAAACCTGTCCATCAAACTATCAGCCTCATGTACACCATTCCAGCACAGGTAATTGACCATCTTTCTTGATAGTCTAAGCAATAGCTGTGGATCAGTTTGTTTAAGCATTTCCAGAACAACCCACCATTCGCTTTTCTGATCACTCAACTTCTGTTTCTCAAAAACATTTTTAAGCTGAAAGTGCATAATCTGGAGTCCGATGCGTTCAACTATATTATCAATTAATCGTCGTTCTTCTTTTAAAAATGGTCCCTCATCAATAAAAGGGCGTTCTTCAGTATAATAAACCTGTATGTTACCAACCATTTCATCCTGAACGTATATGTTTGCCTTAAGTACCCATGGGGTTTCAATAAATTCTTTCGATTGAAACTCGCCATTTGGACAAACAATTTTTACAACACAAATATCAGGATATTGAAAACCTGGAGGTATTGCTTCAATAATTTTTTCACAAATTTCTTTATTCAGATTATGAGTAATGTTAAGAAGTTCCTGGACTGTATATAAACAGTTCAACTCCTTTGCTCTTTCTCTAAGCTCAACAATTATTTTATCCAATGGTTTATTATCACTCATGACCGTAGACTATATTATTGAAACTATACCATTACCACTTTTACCATCTACTTTCGTACTTAATGGTTTTTCCAGTTTCACGTGCCTTATTAACTCAGAATCATATTCGCTTTCCTGTTTTTCAAGCCAATCCCAGTCAATGGGATAAATACCGGAATAAGGTATTGAAAAATAAAACACTCCGAAACCGGTAACATTATGAAAAAAATGAGATCCCTGGCTCAACTCAGAGTTCATACCATCAAGTGGTGCTTCAACAATAACTTTGGCTCCTGAGATTTGTCCCCAGTTTACAGGTATTCCTGCCCATGGGTCTGATGTTCCCCATCTTCCGAATCCAATAAGAATATATTTTTTACTCTGACTGATAAGTTTCTCATTGATCTTCTCAATTTCCGATGCTATATTATAGGTAATTGAGGCATCAAACTTGTTAACTTTAACGAATACAATATCACTTATCGAACTGTCTGTTCCATTTCCAAGTACAATATTTGATGAACACAACAAGTTTTCATTCTGGAGTTCTTCTTCATTAACTTCTACTTCTTCAGTCGAAACAACCATTGGACGAACCTGTAGAAAACCAAAACTATGCGGTTTGTCATTATGGAAATTCATTGCGAACTCTATCTCAACTGCAGCTCCAACCGATTCTTCGCAAACTTTGAGTAGTTTACTTACGAAACCTACCAGTGGTATTTCGTTTAGTCTTAAAAGTGGTGCAAAAGTTAGTATTCTTGGACCTTTTTTACCTGTCCCCATCACAACCCTTCCAGATTTGGAATCCAGTGTGGAAGCAATATTGGAAAGTGCATTATCCTTATCTGCAAAATCAATACTACTTAATTCCATATACTCCGCTTCATTTACTGGATCGTAAACCGGAGCCTTTGCCATATTCACTGCCCAAAAATCTTTTTGAGTGTTTTTCATCATATCACTGATGGAACCAAATGGAGGTTCTGATCTGGGAAACTTAGGAGAAAATGACCAAGAACACCCTCCATCTACTATAGTTTTCCCAAGCCCTAATGCTAAACTAACAATACCATCTTCAGGACTTGCATTTCCAAAAGCATAAAAATTATATGATCGGGCAACACCTGAAACTTCAGGATAATACCGCTCATTATGTCGTGAACCAATAACCTCCTGTATTATAACAGCCATTTTTTCATCTGAAGTATTATGACTGGTAGCCTTCATATAATCCTTTGCAGCTTTAAAATATGTTGAAGCGTAAACATATTTTATCGCTTCAATTAGTTTATTAAACCGTGTGGTGGTATCAGCCTGGTTATTAGGTGTCATTTTTGTCCCGTAAATCCCGGCAAAGGGTTCATGTTGAGAATCTTCAAGCATACTTGATGACCTTATGGCAAGTGGTGTTGTTATTTTGGATATCAGCCTGCGTAAATCTCCCAATACATCAAATGGTAGTGTAGCTTTCTGAAATGCATGTGCAATCCTGTCATCCGGCATATCTGAAAATGCAATTTCATGCAGTTTGTTCATTTTCATAAAACTATCAAACACATCCGTTTTGATAACCGTCATCCCTGGTATTCCAAACTCAAGACCGGGAAATTCCAAAGGATCAATCTTTGAAAGTAGTACATTGTGAATATCAACCAATCCCTGTGCTTTACCTCCCAACGATCCGGTACCAATCGTTTCTATATTATTAATTGCATTCATCTTCTGTTACAATTTGAATAATAAAAATTCCGTTTATACAATAAAACCTTAAACCCATCCCCTGTCGTGGCATGCCTTTGCAACCCTGTCGATGGAAATCACAAAAGCTGCATCACGCATAGTCAGGTTATTATCTTTAGCGAAATCACTAATTGATATAAATGCAGACCTTAGTTTAACATCAAGTTTACTAAGCACTTCTTCCTTTTCCCAGTAATAATTCATATTGCTCTGAACCTGCTCAAAATAACTACTTGTTACACCTCCGGCATTTGCCAAAAAATCAGGGATCACGAAAATATTTCGCTCATTGATAACAGTATCAGCCTCAGGAGTTGTTGGACCATTGGCTCCTTCAGCAATTATCTTAACTCTGTCTGATATTCTACCAACATTATCTTTATTAATCTGATTCCCGATGGCTGCAGGAATCAGGATATCTACCTCCTGTTCGATCCATGCATCACCGGTAAGTACCTCATAACCAAGATCAATAGCTTTTTCTTTATTAATACCACCAAAGCTATCTGTAACTGATCTAAGTTCATCCAGCTGAACACCTGATTCTTTACGGAATGTATAACTATCATTATCAGTCTGATTCCATGAAGAAACACTAATAACAGTTCCACCCATCTGATTAAATAATTCAATAGCAAATTGAGATACATTTCCAAATCCCTGAATTGAAGCAGTTGTATTTGCAGGTGACAGGTTGAGTTCTTTCAAGGCCTCATGTATGTTAATAACAACGCCATATCCGGTTGCTTCAGCCCTCCCCATTGAGCCTCCCATACCAACAGGTTTTCCGGCAAATGAACCAGGTGCCTTCTTCCCTGCCAACACTTCATACTCATCGAGCATCCATAACATATGTTTAGGGTTTGTCATTAGATCAGGATCAGGAATATCAATTTCCGGTCCAATAAAATTAAACACCTGACGTACCCAGCCCCTGCATAACCTTTCCTGTTCACTATCACTTAAATTGTGAGGATCACAAATAACCCCTCCCTGTGCACCACCCAACGGTAAATCTGCTACAGCTGTTTTCCAAGACATCCACATAGATAACGCCCTAACAGTATCAGCAGTTTCTTCCGGATGGAATCTAAGTCCTCCTTTAGCCGGACCTCGGGCATCGTTGTGCTGGATTCTGTAACCTTTAAAAATTTTTATTTCACCATCATCCAGAGCAACAGGAATAGAAAAATGATATTCTCTTAAGGGATTTCTTAATAAATCTCTGGTTGCCTGATCAAGATCCAGCATTTCGGCAACCTTATCGAATTGAGTTTGCGCTATGGCAAACGGATTATATGATTCATTTGACATAAGATCATTATTTCATAAATACATGTTATTGTACAAATTAACTACCAGAGAAAGTAACTTGTATCAAATGGTAAAATTATGAAATAAATGAACCTAAGATCAATTTGGATATTAATAAATTAATCAGGCGCAACCGCAGTTTCCATGTCCTTTTCCCCTGAGCTCAGCAGGGTTCCCACAACTTGGACAATCCTCATCATATACATGCTCATGCTCTCTGGCATCAGTTGTTCCACATGAATCAGTCTGATCACTTTTACTTGCACAACCACAACCTGAACCACATCCACCAGACGGTCTCAGATCATCATCAGTAACTTCTCTGATATGCTCAATGCTTCCTGAAACAAATAGATGCTTACCGGCCAGTTTATGATTAAAATCCATTTTAACTTTGTCTGAATCAATGTTTACAACTCTTCCTGATACTACGTTACCGTTATTATCCAACATGGAAATCTCATTCTCGATATAAAGTAACTCTTCTTTTAATTGCCCGTCAATTACAAAAGCAGTTTTAGGTACATCAACAACGAGGTCATTCCGATAAACTCCAAACGATTCTTCAGGCGTAAGTTTAAAATCAAAATCATCTCCTGCACCCAAACCATTCATATAAACTTCAAATCCCGGAATTAATGAGTTGTTACCAAAAATGAGCAACCTTGGATTACTCCTGTCTGCAAATTCAATCATCTCACCTTCCCTATTATTTATCTGGATTTTATATGCAACTTTTGCTGCTGTATTTTTTGATATTTTCATGTGTTAATAATTTTTTATTTTATTGATAATGAATTAAATAAAAAATTCTCGCACCCATGGTACCACTCCGATAAATCTCCGCTTTCGCAAAAATTTTAATCATCCCCGGTTGGTATATTAGGATGCTGAAAATTTATGCTCATTTCATCTGTATAAATTTTATTAATTCCTGAGAATTCTTAAAAATTAAATACTTCCAGGAATCCGCATAAATTCTAATCATCCCTGCTGTTTAATTTGAAATGATGATAATTTATGTTCGTTTCAGTTTGTAACAAAGATAATTGATTCAAGGCAGAAAACTGACTCTCACATTGTTATACTCACAAATTAATTTTAAGACTTTACATACAAGGCACTATAATCTCAGAACAATCGTTTGCATAAACATGCAGGTGAAGTTTCCGATTTAATAAACAGTTACTCCACCTGTTGTAAAATGTTTTTTTGTAGATGAATTATTACCAAATCGCATACTGGTTTAGTTCAGCTACAGTTTTATTTAGTTCCAGTTCCAGTTCCATCAGTTTTTCAATGCTCTCATAATAGATAGAAACCTCAAACATGTATTCTATTATTGAAATTTCACCTCCGCTTAGTGCTTTGTGTAATAGTTCAGAATTACTATACAGCTTTAACTCATTTCTGTATTTGTTTAAACTACTCTGTAAACTCAAAGCTTTTCTGTGAAGTGTACTAAGATGGCTATAAAACTGAAGTTTGGTATCTGCCTCAATATCCTGATAAGCTATGATATTCTCTTTGGCATGCTTCACAGTGTTTTTATTTTCCCACAGAGGTATTGTCATACCAATCATTACACCCTGAAATTGCTCACCTACAACCTTTTCGCTCATATAACCGGCTTCAATTTTTGGCAGACTCATGGCTCGTTGATATTTCTCCTGTCTCTGATTTAGTTCTATTTCTTTTTTAACCCAGTTTAGTACGGGGTTACTGGTTTCTGCCATTGAATACCACTGATCAAAATCAAGAGGTAATTCCACAACAGGAAAATCATCATTATCTATCTTTATACTTTTGCCTCCGTTTAAACCTGCTAATTCTGCCATCATACTCTCTTTTTCGATGGTTAATGTTTCAAGACTATTTTTAACATTGAGCAGATTGAGTTGTGTTTTATTATATTCCAGCACATTGGATTCACCATTGTCATACTTCCGTTTCTCTGAATTAGCAATACTCTCAGCATGCTCCAACCTGCTATTGTGCTCAACTATCACTGCATTTATATAGATCAGTTCCAGACAGATTATTCTTGCTTTAAACATCAAATCACGATATTGCCTGTTATATTCAATATCCATCTGGAGATCTTTGATATCAGATATCTGATTTTTATACCTGTAGGCAGATGGAAAGTCAAAAGATTGTTTAATACTGATATCTGTACGATTTCCCATTGAAGCAGGATTTCCCCATAAATAATGAAATTCCACCTCGGGATTCTGTAAATAATTTCCGGTTCTGTTTTCCAATTTCTGAGCCTTTAAACTACTTCTTAATGCAACAAGTTTGGAATTATTTTTCTCTATTTCGGCCAGAAAATCGTTTATTGTATTTTGAGAGAATACACAAAATGACGATAATACAATGACTGTTATTACTATTGTTCGATTCATGTTTCCTGTTGTTTTATTTTAATAATTCCTCTATTATTCAATATTTTATATACAATCGGGACAATGTAAATATTCAGAAGTGTTGAAGAAAGTAATCCTCCCAGGATTACCTTTGCCATAGGGCTTTGTATCTCATTTCCCGATAGATTTCCATTCAGGGCCAATGGAATTAAAGCCAAAGCAGCTGTTAAGGCAGTCATTAAAATTGCATTCAACCTGTCAGCCGAACCTGAAACAACTATCTCTTTCAGACTTTTTCCACTTGTACCAAGTTTTTGATAATTTGATATTAACAATATCCCGTTTCGTGTTGCTATTCCAAACAGGGTTATAAACCCGATAATTGCCGGAATGCTCAGTATTCCTGATGTAAAATAAATTGAGAACACCCCTCCGATCAATGCCAGTGGCAGGTTTAGGAGTATTATCGCCGCTAGCCTGAAATTTCTGAACTCCTGGAACAGCAGCAGGAATATTATCAAAATAGCAAAGATTGATGTCAGCAACAATGTCCTTGATGCCTTTGATTCACTTTCAAATTGTCCTCCGTATTCAATCCTGTAACCTTCAGGCAAAGTAATATCTTCATCAATATTATTTTGAATATCCCTGACAACACTTCTGAGGTCACGTCCGGCAACATTCGCAGATATTACAATTTTACGAACCACATTCTCCCGGCTGATGGAACTGGGTCCGGTAACTGAAACAACCTCAGCAATTTGTTCAAGGGGAACCTTTTTGCCATCCTCTGCCTCAATCAATGCTGATTTCAACCCTTCCATGGTTTCTGTGTAATCCTTGTTTAACCTTAATATCAGATCGAAACTTCTCTGACCTTCATAAATATCCGACAATTTTTCTCCACCAAAAGCTATATCCACATATTCGTTAAACTGTTCAATGCTTATACCATAGTTTGCAAGCATGTCTCTTTTTGCCTTAATCTGAATTTGTGGTATCTCTATTTGCTGGTCAACATTTACATCAACCAGGCCTTCAATTTCGATTATTGAAGATTTTATCTGATTGCCCAGGGCAAACATCCTGTTCAACTCATTTCCAAAAAGCTTAATTGCTATATTAGCCCTTGTACCTGAAAGCATATGGTCGATCCTGTGACCCAACGGCTGACCCACTGTAAAAGCTATACCGGGAATTCCTGACATTGTTTCACGTACATCATGTATGAATTCTTCCTGAGTGCGTTCATCAAGTGTGAAGTTAACATCAACCTCGGCACTGTTTGTGGTTTGTGAATGTTCATCAAGCTCACCTCTTCCGGTTCTTCTTGCGGTACTGGTTATCTCAGGAATTGCCAACAGTTCTGTTTCCACAAGATTTCCAAGTTTATTGCTTTCTTCAAGTGATGTTCCGGGCTGAGTTACAACTGAAAGTGTTAACGAACCTTCGTTGAACTCTGGCAAGAAACTACGTCCCAATGACAGGAATGCGATGATCGAAACTACAAATAACAAAATTGTGCCAATCAAAATTAACCTGCCATGTTTGAGAGCCCAGGCAAGTGATGTCCTGTAATTCGATGTTAATTTCCTCACCAGCCATTTCTCTTTCACATTTCTTGTAAGGTACTTCTTATTGGACAACATCATTTTTGAAAGTAGCGGAGTAAGTGTCATTGCAACAATCAGCGAGACAAACAAGGATACTATAAATGATATTCCCAAAGGTTGAAGCATTCGCCCTTCCATTCCCGAAAGGAAAAACAATGGTAAAAATGCCACCATAATTATCAATGTGGCATTGAATATTGAGGATCGTATTTCTTTTGATGCTTCGTATACTACTGTGAATGCCGATAATCGGTCATTCAGAGGCTTCTGATGGTTTTGCCTCAACCGTTTATACACATTTTCAACATCGATAATTGCATCATCAACTAGCGAACCAATTGCAATTGCCATTCCTCCAAGGCTCATGGTATTAATATTTAAACCAAGGACTTTCAACACCAGAATTGCGCCAAGCAATGACAATGGAATAGCGAGTAATGAAATAAGTGTTGTACGAAAACTACCAAGGAATATAAAAAGGATTATCACAACGAATATCCCTCCTTCAATTAGGGCTTTCAAAACATTATTTACTGATGTTTCTATGAAGTTTGCCTGGCGAAATATCTCAGTATCAAGTACAACATCGGGTGGTAATGTTGTTTTGAGTACTTCCAGATTTTTCTCAATCAGCTCGGTAACATTCAGTGTATTTGTGTTAGGTTGTTTTGATACGGAAATGATAATTGCCGGTTTTGCATTCTCTGAAGCATGCCCCATTTTTATGGCACTTCCGATTACCACTTCTGCAACATCACGTATCTTTACAGGTTTGCCATTATTTGATTTAATCCAGGTATTTCCCAGCTCTTCAAGATTTGATGTCCTGGCAATACCGCGAACAACATATTCATTGCCATATTGACGCACTACACCACCTGTAGAATTCTGGCTAATTGAACTACAAACATTTGCTAATTCCGACATTGATACCCCATGAAATGCCATGAGTTTAGGATTTGCCAATACCTGGTATTGTTTGAAATCGCCACCAATTATTGTAACCTGCGATACTCCGCCTGTGGCGAGAATAAGAGGTTTTACATTCCATTCTGCTATGGTACGTAACTCCATCATACTTGTACTATCAGCCTGCATTCCGATAAAGAATATCTCACCCATAACACTCGACTGTGGTGCAAGCGTAGGCTGTTCAACCCCGATTGGCATATTTGCTGAAACGCTGATCAACTTCTCGCTTACAATCTGTCTGGCTTTGAAAATATCGGTACCCCAATCAAACTCAACCCAAACAAACGAAAAACCATGTGCCGAAGAAGACCTTACCCTTCTTACATCAGCAGCTCCGTTTACCGCAGTTTCAATGGGAAATGTTACAAGCCTTTCAACTTCTTCAGATGCCATGCCATGAGCGTCTGTCATAACAACGACTGTTGGTGCCGTTAAATCCGGGAATACATCAACATCCATATTTAACGCTGTCCTGGTTCCAACTACTATGAGTACTACTGAACACAGTAATACGAAGTACTTATTCTTTAATGAGAACTTTATAATATTATTTAACATTACTGAAATGATTTGTGGTTAATGGATAATGGTTGATAATTGGTGTTAAGTTGTTAATTAGAACTGTCTTATGATCTGTATAATCGTTTGTATTTATATCTGGTTTTTTCATTTTTTTTCTATTGTTGCTGTGGTTGCTATTGCTTCTATTGTTGCTGTGGTGTCTATTGCTTCTATTGTTTCTGTGGTTGCTATTGTTGCTGTGGATTCTATTGTTGCTATGGTATCTATTGCTTCTATGGCCTCTATTGTTGCTATGGTTGCTGTGGTTTTTTTTGAAGTGTGGACATTTTTGTTATGTTATCCTTTTCAGAAATTACAGATGAAGCATTATAGACAATTCATATTCAACATTAAGAATCTCTAATGAACATGTCCTGAATGTGCGTCCAATGAACCTGTTGATCGGGCAAGTTTTATGTGAACTGCTCCCTTTGATACTACCCGGTCATCATCAGTTAATCCTTTTAGTACTTCCGTACGAAGTCCGTCAGTTACACCTATTTTGACCTCTCTCATTTCAAACAATTCGGGAGTATGTTGCACAAAAACGAAATAGTTTCCCTGATTTTCCAGCAACGCACCTACCGGGATTGTCAAAGTATTTTGGTTAGTAGAAGCGATGAGTTTTAACTCCACAAAACTTCCGGGCATAAATCCTTCAATGTAATCGATTTCCAGATTTATGGGGATCAGGAAATTATGATTATTTGTCGATCGTCCGTAGGATATTATTTTACCATTTAACTGATCAAATGTATAGATCTCGTTATCAAACGGAGTTCTGATAGTAGCTGACACAATATTATCAAGTATTGAATGAAACTTCTGTCTGACATCAGCATGCAAGAACAATGATTTATTTTGCGTAATACTTACAATTGGCTGACCTATTTCAACATATTGTCCGTTTTTAACCAGCAATTGTTTTATATACCCGTCTTTTGGACTTGTTACTGATTGCCCGTCAGAACTAAACGTACCTTGTATATTACTGAAAACAACCCTGGCATTTTCATATTGTGTTCTGGCTTCCAGCAAATCGCTCTCGGAAACAATTTTATCCTGTGCAAGTTCCTTTTTGCGCAAGTAGTTAGCCTCCGATAGCTCTAAGTTATTTTTCGCTTCGAGGTACCGTACCTGGGAATTATTTTCAGCAAGTGAGCTACCCGAAATACCAAACAGGAGTTGTCCTTTTTTTACTTCCTTTCCTTCAAGAATATCATATTCCGAAAGAAATACAACCCCGTTAGTTGCAGCTGTTACAATCATCTCATCGTTTGGAGCTGATTGAATTTGTGCAGTTGTACTAATAACCTGACCCATGGGTTCACGCTTAACCTTTGTGGTTTCAAAATCTATTTTCCATGACTGTTCTTTTGTGAAAAACACACCATTGGCATTGTCAATTTGCTTTGCCTCAGCGGCATGCATGGCATCATGTTCATTTGAGTAAATTCTGACTTCGGGGATTGTGATATGATAATCTCCGTCATTTGTATGAATATCAAAGATCAATTCTCCATGACCAATATCTTCAGGCACCAGTTCAAATTTATAAATACCTTTTTTCTGTGGTTTTGAAACTGTCTGGCTTGTTTCTTTTCCAAATATTACAAGTCTTGAGGTCACGGTGCCCTCTTTCATTGCTGTAAAATCCGGTAATGATGTGAAGTGAGCAAGAATTCCTGCTTTTTGTCCCAGTACCAGGGGATCTACTTCAACAAATGCTTCAAACTTATCACTATATGCAGTGTACTGAAGTTTAACTTCCTCATCATGACTATGATTATCATCAACCGCACCGGTTAAATGATCGTGATCAGCTGTTACATTTTCACTTTTTTGTTTGCATCCTGTAAATATTATTACAAGCAATGCAGGTACTAAATATTTTATTTTCATTTATATATTTCGTTTAAATCTGCTTTGAATAAATAATGTAATCAACAGTAATAATAACTACTGCACTACATACTATTAATAATATGAGATTTAAACCAGAGGAGGTGCTCTAAGCCCCTTACTTTCTACAACATATTCAAAATATGTATAATAATTGAAGAAAATATGTCTGTTGGATATCACAGGGGCAACATCACGAGCTTCTTCATTAAAAATCAAAGCAAGGATATTTGGAAACCTGTATTTGTCACATACAAAGATTGAAATTCCCAGATCCTGTTTTACATTATCGGCAGGTATTAAGTAAACCTGGTTTAATGCGCAATGTCCCGAATTTGAATTTGGGCTGTGGCTGTGGTGGTGATCATCGGTTTTCTTATCATGATCATGGCTATCAGAATCACAATGAGAACCAATAATACACATTTCACTTTCAGAATGATGATGATGCGGAATAACAATATTGGCCAATAATACAACATTAGCAAACAAAACAACTACAATTGCTGTAATTCTGTTAATCATCACCCTATAGTTAAGTCTGCAAATATACCTTTTTTGCTATTTCTGTGATTTATTAAAATTGTTAATTAAGAAAATGTTAACAGATTATAAAATAAAAGGCTACCAGATTCACAGGTTACGTAGCCTGTAAACAAGGTAGCCTAGTTTTATTAATCAACAAATTACTCTACTATGATAAATTTTTTCGCAATAGAGTATCCTTTATTACTAGATAACTGAACGAAATAAGTACCCACTTTAAATTCGCTCGTGTTAATGCTAATAGTCGTTGTTGAATCTGCCAGAATATCTTCATGATGAACAACCTGACCAACCATATTTACAATTTTACAGGTTAGCTCATCTTTATTATTAATTTCAATGTTGATATTTAGTACATCAGTTACCGGATTTGGATAAACATCCAGCGAAGTAACCATACTATAATCTTCAATTCCAACTACCATCATATTTGCATAGGCAAGATCGAATGCAAATACCATGTCATTTTGAATCATGCCGCCGAGTGTTTCTCCTGATCTGGGCCCAAGATTGTTGATAAATAAACCTCCTGCAATACCGCCTGTTTGCAATGCTGACATATCAATCATGTTACCGGTTTGTGATTGTGTGGCAATATCATATTTTACAATAACCGAACCTGTACTGTCCTGACTAAATCCCCACAAAAATGGTCCACCTGGTGAAACATTGTCAACAGCCAGTCCGCTAATGCCATCCATGGTTTGCCCTGATGCTACCCATGAATCGAGAACATTTCCCTGCATATCAAGTTTATAAAAGTCAGGTTCCCAATTGCTGCTTGCCCACAATACATTTTCCACAGGATCATAAGCCATTCCCCTGATATTGAATGAAGTAAAAATTGTATCAACAAGAACTTTATTCACGAAATCCATTTTGAAAAAATACTCTGAGCTTCTACCACCATAGTAATATTGTCCGTCGTATGCAAGGTCTCTTACTCTTTCCACTCCGGGAATTACGAATGTTTCAAGTATATTTCCAATTTGATCGTATTTTGCAAGACTATCACCAAGCCATTGTGTAACAAACAGATCGGTACCATCGGATTCAATACCATAGTCGCCAACAAAAGCAGTGGGAGGAAAACTGAATTCCAGATTAAAAGTATCCCTGTCCATTACGGAATTGGCAACAGGATCAGCCATTGGTGATTGATCGTTTGCTGTATGCTGGGCATATGCACTTATAGTCAGTAAGCACACGATGAATAATGAAAGTCTTTTCATTGCCTATTCCTTTTTACTTAATTATTAATTGAAATTGGTTTATTTAAAACATATAAACCAAAGGGTCAACAAACAATAAAAAGGTTGTATGACACGAAATTTAATTTGATTTTCAGGTTATTACATAACCATTATTTGTTTTGTCAATGATTGATTGACGCTTGATATTACTGATCTCAGACCTGCTGTTTGAGCAACTACAACCAGCTAAACTTTTTCAACATCAACCTTAAAATTGAAAGATTTACGTCGCGGGCAATATGGCAGAATTACATCATGCGAATCATCTTCATATTTTGCCTCTGCGCAGTCTGTCGGATCACAGCAGGTATGGCAAACCCTTTTAAATGCTCGGAAATGATCCAGTTCGATATGCGGAGTATAAAAATCATCTTTAACAGGTTCATCTCTTAACAGATCTGTACTCAGGTATTTTTTATTACTGTCGGCAAAAACTGTTACCACCACTGCATCTTTTCCCAGTTCATTCTGGACTTTCAGAGCACCTATAAAGTTTGCTCCGGATGATATTCCGACACCTATTCCTAGGATACTTGCTAATTTCTGAGCCATAACTATTGCATCACCATCATCAACCTGAATAATTGAGTCCAGTTTGTTAACATCTACAATATCAGGGATGAACTCATCGGAAATACCCTGGATCCGGTGCTTCCCTACCTTATATCCGGTTGTAATTGTTGGTGAATTTTCGGGTTCAAGGGGGTGAACTTTTATATTACTATCCATTTCTTTCAGGAACCTGCCTACACCCATAACAGTTCCACCTGTACCAACACCGGCCACAAAAGCATCTGGTACCATGTATCTGTATTTCAACTGCCACCATAGTTCGGGGCCTGTTGTAAGATAGTGTGCTTCAATATTATCGTTATTTACAAATTGTTTTGGTAAGAAAGTATTCTCACATTCACAGGCAAGATCTTCAGCCATTTTAATACTACCCAAAAAACCACCTTCTTCTTTGCTTACAAGCCGGATTTCGGAACCAAAACTACGTATCAGGTTTTTGCGTTCATCGCTCATCCAGTCGGGCATAAAAATAGTAACAGGGTGGCCAAGTGCCCTGCCAATTGCAGCGATTGAAATACCTGTATTGCCACTGGTAGCTTCGGCAATTCGTGCTCCGGGCTTTAGTTTTCCCGACTTAATTGCATTTCCAAGTATATGAAGGGCCATCCGATCTTTTATACTACCGGTCATATTCAGGTTTTCAGCTTTGGCATATATTTTCCTCTCCTCTCCTTTGTACTTAAAGTTGATTTCAAGTAACGGGGTATTTCCAACTAATGTTGATAATCCCATGATCTTACGTTCGGTATTATTCATTATAATTTTCTTTAATAGATCTGCAATTCCTGATGGGATAAAATTATATAATTATGTTACCTGAAAGTTAACTTTTTGTAATTTATAAGAGTTATAAATTGCCTCATTTCTCTAATTATCAATATATTATGAAATATATCATAATATCACATGCAACCTTGATTTTTGAATGAACCGTATCCAGTTCTAAAGATAATGCAATAGTCGAAATACCAGTTTATTGTGAGAATTTGGTATTATTCTTAATAAATATCTCATTTGTAATTTTCTTTCGTCATCACAAACAAATTCAAAGTATCCCTGGATCATGACTGCAGAAAAACAATCAGGTATTAATTCCACTCTACAACCCCTCTCTCAAGATAACTACCGTGACTCTTCATTTACCCTCTAACTCCCTGAACCTCGCAGTCTTACTTTTGTACAAATTTCCAAATGCGGGAATTTTTATAACAGTCTGTTATTATCCTGCAATTTTTATCCTCCTGAATTTAAGCAACATACAAATATTACACTACCTTTGGCATAGGTTTTGACTTGATATTTCTCTAACAAAATACACCACAATGAAAAACTTTATTATCCTGTTGTTTAGTCTGTTAGTGCTAACTACAGCATGCAGTAAAAAAACTACCAATGATCCTGATCCGGTTCCACCACAGAATATGGAAGACCTTGATATCAAATCGGGTTTCGACTGGAAAACCACCAAAGACATACAACTTACTCTTACTGCCAGGGCAAGTAATATTGTTGATGTACAATCTGATGAAGGGAAATCATACCAGAAGGCATTTTTGGCTGCCGATGTTCCCTACACTATGAAACTTACTGTTCCATCCTATGAGGAATCAGTTATTCTCAGCTTCATGGGAAAAGAAGTGAACCTTGAACTGAACAATTCTACCATTAATTATGAATTTCAATAAACAGAGAGATGAAACCAACTAATAACCACACAGCAATAAGTATCAGCCAAAGTGCTGATAAAAGAATAGCAGTTTCTTTTTGGATTTCAATACTTGTAGTACTGTTTTCTTTGTTATTTTTTAACGTACAGGCACAGGAATTTCTTAGAGTTTATACCAGTGCACCAACGGTAATGCAATCCAATGTAACAGGTGGTACAGTTATAACTGAGGATTTTAGCAGTTTTACAGGTATCCCAAATTTCAACTGGGCACCTTTACCCAACGGTTTTAATTCATCTGTTGGAACTTACAAACAAACCGGTGGTCAGTCGTATGTTAAAAACGACGACCAGTATGGTGCTGGAACCGGGAAATACATGTCGATCCGCACAGGTGCTGATGTAAGACTGATTTTCGACAACCCTGTTGAATATTTTGCTTTTGCATGGCCTGCCGGTGACGGACAGAATAATATAAAAGTCTATCGAGACGGACAGGTTATCGGTACATTCGAAACATCTGATATAATAGCATTGCTTCCAAAAAATGCAAGTAATTACATAACATCGATCAATGGATCACTTTATTCAACATATGATTATTATGGCAAGCCGGGTACAGGCCAAAACTCCGGAGAACCATATGCATTCCTGCATTTTGTTTCAACATCCGGATTGGCATTTGATGAAATTGAATTTGCCATGGGTAACGGTGGAGAGTTTGAAAACGACAACCACACCCTGTTAATTGGTTCGCCGGTTCTGCAGGGCGACTGGGTTGAGCTTCTTTCCATTGAAACTCCTACTGCCAATGATGACAATGGTTCGGGAATGCCCGGTAATGCTGTTGAAGTTGATGTTCTTGCCAACGATACTCCCGGCGATGCTCCTATTGATCCTACTACGGTACAAATTGCTGGCACTAATAATGCCGGTTCATCTTTGATAGTTCCCGGAGAAGGTACATGGTCGGTTGACGGTACAACTGGTGCCATTACTTTTACACCTGAAGGCGGTTTTTCAGGCAGCCCGACTCCAATCGAGTATTTCGTTCTTGATGATGATGGCTATGCTTCAAACCTGGCTACGGTTACCATTACCTATCCTGTAGGCCCTGAAGCTGTTGACGACAGTGCCATTACAGCTATTAACACTCCCGTTGATATTAACGTTCTGGCTAACGATACAGCGGGTACAGCAGCATTGAATCCTGCAGCTGTTACTTTTGTCGGAGGTACGGAACCTAATCCAACTACCGAAGGTACCTTTACTGTTGATGGTGGTACTGGTCTGGTTACTTTTACTCCTGTTAACGGTTTTACGGGTACAGTTACTATTGATTACCAGGTTTGTGACCTTAACACTCTTTGCGACGTTGCCACCATTACCGTTCAGGTGGTTGCAGGTACTAACAACCTGTTTCCTGCCACCGGTTTCGGTACTCTTGGTTTTGAAGATCTGTGGCCTGCCAAAGGTGATTACGATTTCAACGACCTTGTTATCGATTACCAGTTTGACATTACAACCAATGTCAGCAATTATGTTGAAAGTATTGAGGCTACCTTTGTTATTAGAGCTGTTGGTGCTTATTTCCAGAATGGTTTTGGTTTCCAGCTTGCTTCAGCTATTGATCCTGCTGATCTTACCGTTACCGGTACACAGCTTACCGAAAGCTTTATTAATTTAGATGGTAATGGTACCGAATCAGGGCAAACCACTCCTACTATTATTGTTTTTGATAACGCATTTGGGCAAATGACACACCCGGGTGGTGGTATTGGTATTAATACTGAGGAAAGTGCACCTTATGTCAATCCCGATACAATTGTTATTAATATTGAGTTTGTTCACGATACTTACACTTATACCCAGCTTGATATAAGTAATTTTAACCCGTTTATCTTTGTTGACAAGGAACGTGGCAGAGAGGTGCATCTATCCGATTATCCTCCAACAGCACTTGCTGATCAAAGTCTGTTCGGTACTCTTGATGATGACACCGATCCGGGTTCAGGTAAGTATTATAAAACTATAAATAACCTGCCATGGGCAATTAATATTTACGAATCGTTTGAATACCCCATAGAGAAACAACAGATTGTATGGGCATATCTGAAGTTCGCGGTATGGGCAACCAGTGGAGGTACATCATTTGATGACTGGTACAAAGACCTCTCTGGTTACCGCGACGATTCAAAGATCTACGAAGCACCATAGCACAAGATACATAGAACCACCAGTTCTTTCAGGCTCATTGCAGCATCAAAAATGCGAAATTTGATGTTGTTTTGGGCCTGATGTTTTTAAATGCGGCTCATTTTGTGGGAAAATATGGCTCATTTTTAGGGGATTTTGAGCTTTTTGTCGGGTGCGGGTGAGCTTTATTAAAAGTAAGTATTTACAGCAAACTCAAATTGATTTATGAATATATCTTTTATTGCAATTATGCTATTTTGCTCATAGAAGATCAGCATTGCTTTTTTGTAGTCGATGGAGTCAACAGTTCTGAATGACAGAGGACAATAGCCATTTGACATTAGGATTGCATTACTGACGATTCGTGCGGTACGTTTATTACCATCTGCAAAAGCCTGAATGTATGATAATAAAACTAATGCCAGAAAGCTCTTTTCAAATACTGATCCTTTAAGGTTGATCAAATCGCACATTGCAACCAATGATTCTTTTATTTGATATTCATTATCAAGTGGCTGATAGTTAGTTCCTGATATTCCAACTTTTCGTTTTCTGATGTTCTTGTCAACACCAAGATCCTTAACCAGTAAACTATGTATATCCTCAATGGCGGATATTGTTATTGGAGTTAAATAATCTGTCTCTTCAGATATAAAATCCAGGGCATCTTTATGATTCAACAACATTTGTGCATCTTCCCATGTTTTTCCTTCCGCTGTTTCTCTTTCTTTTAATAGTCTTTCTGTTTCAAGCAGCGAATATGTATTACCTTCAATCTGTGATGATTTCCAGCTCAAGTCAATGGCGAGTCGTTCCATTTCTTTTTTATACTCAGTTTCGGAAAGGTATGATATGTTTGTGTTGAACTTGCTCTGTAATTCAGATAGCTTTTTTAGTTCTACCTCATTGAATAAATTAACATTTCCTATTACATCATTGATAAGCGAAAGGTTAAACTGTTCAATAATTTTTCTTTCATCAATTTCTTTTTGAAAGTACTGCTCAACATCAATAGGGTAGAATAAGGAAAATGCGGGGGAAATTTTGTATTTTGTTCCTTTACCCGCTCCTGAGGAGATAATTAGTTCTTCATTTATAAGCTGAGTTAGTAATCTCTTTATGGTAGCTAAACTTATATCAATATTAACACCTTCAAATACTTCACCTGAAGAAACAACTATATTGTCTCTGACAAAGTCCAGAATTGCTTTTTTTTTGAGATTTTTCATACTTAAGATTTAATTTGCAGCTCACAACTTATGCAAATATAGCTCATTTTTATGAATTTTGAGCTTTATTTTTGGTAATTTTGAGCTTTAAATAAGCTAGAAAGTATAAATAATCCTTTCAAACTATACCACTAACTACATAATGATTTTAATTCAATCATAAAACAATAAAAGCTGATCAATTGATTTGATTAAGGAAATACCCAAAAAATTTTTTGACAATGGCTTATATAATCTGTAGTTTCATTGATAGTTGGGAAAAAAAGATATCCACTAACTTGTTCGGCTTTAAACACATGATATATTCATATATTTCGTAATCATCTATAATTGTATTTCAATCCATTTTAAATACAAAAACCCCATCAATATTTACCTTGTAAGGATTCTCAGATGTATTCGTGATGTTGAATTATCCGATGTTTTCTACTTCACATTCAAATTTTTCAGCACCTTCTTTTGTACATTATAACAATATCGCTGAAATTAAAACCAATATCATAAATACTTTTTACAATTAATTAATTTTTTAGCATTTTTCTTAATGATAAAACGCTTAAATTGTCTAATCCTCTGTGTAACATCCTATGACAATTAGAACAAACTAATGCTAAATCATCTAATGTAGTTTCTACTTCATGTTGTATTCTGTTTAATGGGATTTTATGATGAGCCTCAATAAAACCAAAACCTAATTCACCGTAAACTTCATTGAAGTTGAATCCACAAACCTCACAATCTAGTTTTCCATTTTTTTTAAAATAGTTGTCCTTCTTTTTTTTAGTAATTCTTGAATCACGTTCTTTATATCTATGTAATTTATAAACCACAGAACCTTCTTTTACACTAACTAATTCCTGCTCTTGAATTCTATAGAGTTTATTGATAATGTTTGAATATGATACTGTATGTTTGATCTGATTCGCTATAGATTTCAGCTTCTGTTTGTTTTGCCAAAACTCATAGAAAACTTCTTTGTCAAGCTTACTGAATCTATCCATACCTTTACCCTTATAATTTGGATCAATAGCTCTAAAATTGCTTAGTTTTAAAGTTACTCCATTAGGGTTTCTAAATTTTAGATTATCGCCTCGGATATCATGTAATGGTAATTTATTTAGTAAACTAGATAACCCTATAATCTTTGGATTCTTACTATCAATCTCCTTTGATTCAATGGTAAAATACAAATCTAAAGCAAGAATAATTTCATCCCGGTGCCAATTTGGACTCCTCATTTAATTGATAATTAGCTTTTACTAATAAAGCTTAACCGTAAACTATTTTAAAAATTAATGCTAAATGCCCTCTTCTATCCTCTCAACTATCAAACATACAACCAATTCAAACACCAGTCAATACCCTAAAACTGTAGTTGCAAAAACTACCTGATAATGTAGTTTTAAGAAATACCTCAAATCATATTATGCTGTTTTTGTGAAGGTTAGAAGATCTGGCATTAAATGGAACAATTTTCTACCCAACTCATAAATCTTGTGAATTATTGAAATTTGTATTACAAACAAAAAAAATCCCCCACAGAAAACCCACAGGGGATCGCAAATGCATTTAACCTGATCTTAAATATTATTTCCAGGTATCATCTTTGTAAGGATCAATGTTGAGGTTGTCCATTGTGTAGACTTCAAGAGTTAAGTAATCATTTACTAATCTTAAACGGGCACCAATTATTGGTGTTAGCGGTTCTGGAAGTATATCCTGTGTATATCGCCCGTTGTCAGCCCATCCTCCAAATATTGTACTTGGATTTTCTTCTGAAACCCATCCTGTATCACCTACAAGTTTATATGCATAACCTTCCTTGGTTTTTGAGATTTCCAGCTTTTGATATTGCAAGTCAAGTACAAACGTTGAATATTCATTACTGCTGTTTTTAATTCTGGCTCCAACAACAACTGTTCCCGGAGGTACATTTACAACTTTGTCAGAAAACGAACCAACATCAGTATCGGTATCAGCGCGTTTATAGTCATCTCTTGTAGTTTTGGTTGTATTTATCAATGTGCCAGGTATATTATCCTCAGATTTTCCATTACCATCTGTACCTGTTACTAATTCAGATTGGTATAACAATATTCCAACCTGCGATTGTCCGCCCCATGAATCAGCAAATATTTTTACCAGTTGCATTCCGGTTACAAGTTTGCCGTTGCCTTGTTTTGACACACCTATCTCACCATTTGTTATATCATATTGAGCTGTATGCAGATGTTTATCCAGCGATCCGGTTTCACCCAGATATGAATTGCTAAACAGTGTTTTCATATCGTTTATCATCTTGATCTGCTTTTTGATCTTTCCCAAGATGGTATCTGTTGTTACCTGTGCATCTCCTTTATCGCCTTTGTACTTGAAAACACTTGCATTTATATAAGTGTACAATGCCCGTTTTTGAACTGTTATAAAATATTGCAGGATCTGGTTGGCAAACAACTGTACACTGGTAGATTTTGTGCCATCAGACTCATATAGTTTGGCATATTGTTGTATTAAACCATCCTGAATTTTCTGATCAATGGCATCAATTGCCCGTTCAACACCGGTGTTAATGTCGGTTACAGCTTCAGCCCAATCTTCAATATCCTTTCTGTAAATATCTTTAGAATATATCTTTGAAGAACCGTATTTCTGCAATGCGGCATATTCACTGCTTATGAACTCCTCCTGTTCACGTGTTTGCTCAAGCAGATACTTAAGCTTTTCAAAAGCTATCAGCTTTTTTATGGATTCGTTGATCGATTCCAGTTCATCTTCAATTTTTGCCAGATGATCCTCAATTGAAGGTTCATCTTCTCCGCCTATTACGGTATCGTAAATCAGATTTGCATAATCCATTACCTCTTCAGCGGTTTCGTAGGCCTCAAGGCCTGCTTCAAATAGTGCAATTACCATAGTTTTTTGTTTTAGTTTTAATTAATAGAAAATATATTACTTACTCTAAGTTTTTCAATTACCAGCTGAGGTGATTTCACATGGGTTGTAAGTAACTCTTTTGGGTAATTACACCTGTTGATACATACCACAGCACATTTTTCTGATACCTTTACTTTCATAATACACTTACATTTGTTTTCATTTCCGGAAAACCATGTTTGTATTAGTTATCTAATTAATGTGTAGTGGTTCATCTACCTGTAATATGTCAAACATAATAACAAATACTTCGTTTGTCAATACCCGTAAAGTGTAGGGGGTTTTTCTTAACTAAAATGTAGTTTTTGAGATTTTGTAAAATTATATAATCCTGCTTATGAAGCGTTTATGATTTTTTGATGATAAATAACATATCACCGGAAAATCTAATATAACTGCCGGGTTTCATTCAAAACAGTTTGCAACTTGTGATATCACGGAAAATTTTTCAGGTTCTTTTGATTCGTGCACATTAATGCAAAATAATGTATATACATTACTTATTTGGAATTATGAAAATCATATACCTGTTTTGTGTTTTGTCCGAATATTAACAAAGCTTCCTCAATACCCACTCCAGTGGGCCGTTTTTATGGAACTTCAACCAGATCACCGCAAAAACAATACATACAAAGCTAAAACCAAATGAGTATAAAAGCGAAAATTCAATTGAAAGACTGCCCATTTTCTGAGGATACACTAATTCAATTATACCCATACCAATTATCACATGTGCAACATAAAAAGTGAGCGCAAGCTTTCCGGTTTTATTTAATGCTGTTATTATTATGTTTTCAGAATATTTTTGGGCAAGAAGTATACATGCCGATATTACCATTATTGCGGTAGATACGCCATTTATCATGTACAATGGCATAGGTGGCATCGGATCGGTTCCAAACAATGGCTTTAAATTTTCAACAGTGTCAAACCCGCTTCTTGTAAAATAGCTTATAAGGCCAACAGATACTATATTGTTCACCAATACAAATACTATTATACTTATCCATAATGAGGTCTTTACGAATTTTATGTTGCTCAGATCCTGCCTGCCAAACCATAACCCGGCAAGCATAAAGGCTGCCCAGGGGATCACCGGGTGAAATCCGTTGTAAAACAGGTTACGGAAAAACCCTTTGAAAGTCCAGAAATTACTGTATTCAAGAGTTGCAAAATTCCATCCGGTTTCATAATCCCATAACATAAGCATTACCGGGAATAGCATGATCAATACTATAACTCCCCAAACTATTGTCCCAGGTTTTGAGTTTATAAAAAACAAAGTTATTATCATGTAGATGGCGTAGAAATGAAGTATATCCGCAGGCCAGATACTTATGTACGACAATCCGATTACAAATAAAAATACTGAACGCCTGATTATTGTTTTCATTGACAGCCTGAGTCTGGCTTTGTCGTTGTTTCTTACTGCTTCATTTGTCATCAATGCAATACCTATTCCTGCAAGTACCACAAATGTTGCAGCTGCTTTTCCATCAAATATTTGTACAAATGATGCAAGCCATTCATTTCCCTCACCACCCAGCACAATTTTGAAATTTACTATGATCATTCCGATTACAGCCAGTGCACGGGCAACATCTATTCCTGTAATTCTGTTTGTCATACCATAATTATTTTCCTGTCAGGCGATACTAATACTCAACCTCCAGTTGTATATCTCTTGCAGCCTCAACAAATATTTTCATATCGTTCAACCCAATATGACCTTTGTAATATCCTTTTTCGCTGTTGATCTGATTTATTTTCTCATGAAGTTCAACAGGATCTGCCTCCGCAGCTTTCTCAGCTGTATCAATACCAACACCCAACAACATATGCGCAAATGTATAGCCCACATATTTTATCCTCGAAAGATCCGTTAACCTTGTTAACTTCATTATCTCAGAATTGCTGATACCTGTTTCTTCTTCCAGCTCTTTACGCTTTTCAGGAGTGACTATTCTGTCATACAGCTTTTTTGTGTTCTTTATTCCAATCTGTTCAAGCTTTTGTACCGTAACTTCCGAAATATCAGCAAAATCTTTCAGTCTGTTTGGTAACGGCAACATACTTTTTACCTCCCTTAACAGTATTTTTAAATAGTCTTCTGTAAATAATTCCCCTTTATCTTTAGAAAGCTTTTCTATATTACCCTTCTTTTTTAGATACCTGAAAAGTTCTTCTACATTTTTAATTCCAATGGTAGAAAAATAGCCAAATCTCTCATCCATAGTTTCCCTCAGGATCATCCTGCTTGGTGGCAAATAAAAGTTCAACAGCTTTTGCCTGTATGTTTCAAGACTTATGTTTGTTAAATCTATGTAATATCCCATATTATTAATTTGATTATTGTTTATTAGATTATAATATTCATAATTATTCCGGTATTCATTATTATGCTTTTCAAACAGATAATTATGACCTTACAAAGATATTAATTTCATTTTCGAAAGCACACTTTATTTCAAGCTGTTAACAATATTTTGCAACCTGACACGACATTCAATAGATCTTGCTAGTATTTTGTTTACATCTGAAATGATATTAACCGTAACGCGTTAATAAAACAAGATAATACAGCAGTGATCCGTCCGACTAAATAAGTACCTTAGCCGATAAACTATATTGTAATAATATCCGTTCTGATATTGTTACATATTACAAAAAATTAAATCTCAGACCATGCAAAAAGCACGTTTGGCAACGACAATATTTCTGGCATTTGTAATAATGCTGATAAATAATTCATGTAAAAAGGATGACTCTACACCATCTGGAGAAAATAAAAAATACGCACTCACAAAACATTTACTGGAAACAGAACTTCCCTGTTTCGTAAATATAATGTTTGAAGTTACCGACTCCGATGGCAGAGGTGTTCCAAATCTTGTAACAAGCGATTTCATAGTAGAGGAAGATGGTCAGCCCGTATCACCAACCGAATCGGCAATGACAGTGAAAAATAAGGATGGGATTGCCTACAGGGTAAAAACTGTTCTTATGCTCGACAATAGTGCCAGTGTTGGCAGCAACCTCAATGAGATTAAATCATCTGCTATAAATCTTGTAAACAATATTGTGAGTCAGCAGGAAATTGCTATTTATGTTTTTTCTGAAGAAGCTGTAATGCTTCAGGATTTTACAAGCGACATAAACACTCTGACAACTGCCATAAACTCCATTTCTCTGGGATACGCCACAACAAACCTTTACGGCAGTATTAAAACAGGTGTTAGCAGGTGGGATGATTTTTACTCGACACAGGCAATTGAACAGGGATTCCTGATCGTTATTACCGATGGTAGTGATACCCAGGGATCAAGCACACTGCAAAGTGCTCTTGACGAAATTGGTGATAAAAAAGTTTATACAGTTGGGTTAGGCAGTGAACAGGATGAGAATGCACTTCAACAACTTGGTACCGCAGGTTATTACTCACTTGAAAATTTCTCTGAATTGTCAGATCAGTTCAAGGAAATCCAGGATGAGATAATTTCATATGCAAACAGTTTCTATTACCTGTATTATATGAGTCCTAAAAGAGGTGATAATATTCACTCCCTTAAACTTTCCGTTAAAGATAATGTGAGCTTTTCTGCCAATGCAAATATAGTTGGTGAATTCAGCAGTAGCGGGTTTTATTCTGTACAACAGGGTGTTGTTGTAAATAATGGAATAACTGAACTTGATCTTATTCAGGATGGCAGTACATATTTATCGGCATTAACCTATTTACCTGTAAACAATCCAAGCTATAGCTGGCAATCGTCAGATAATGACATTGTTTCAGTAACAGCAAGCGTTAACGACAATAGCAGTGCTACAATTACTGCAACAGGAAATCCCGGAGAAAGTGCTACAATTACTGTTACCGACCTTTCAAATTCATTAAGTACTACCGTTGATGTTAATATTGTTGAAAGTCCGTACGTTGAGTTTACTGATCCACGGGATAATGTTTCGTATAATTCAATACAAATTGGCAGCCAGATATGGATGGCAGAGAACCTGGAATACGAATCTGAATCAGGTAGCTGGGAATATGAAAACAGTGCAATCTACGGTGCTACATATGGCCGTCTTTACAACTGGGAAACAGCTAACGATGTATGTCCTGATGGCTGGCATCTTCCGTCAAATCAGGAGTGGTCGACTTTAATTTCACATCTTGGAGGTGCCGGTGAGGCCGGAGGAAAGCTTAAAGAATCCGGACCGGTTCATTGGAAAGTTCCAAACTCAAACGCCACAAATGAAAGCTATTTTTCAGCATTACCCGGAGGCTTAAGAACTCCGGCTGAAGATTTCCTGAATCTTGGTGAAAATGCCTATTTCTGGTCAGCAACATCAGTTGACAACATTGATGCATACTACAGAAAACTTGATTATGACAGGGGATCAATTGCATACGGACCAAAAGAAAAAGGCAGTGCATTGAGTGTAAGGTGTGTTAAAGATTAGATCAAGTTAATCTGGTTATCTCTTGTGCTTTTAACCATGAAGCCTGTCTGCCTCTGGTATGGGGCACTAAGTTTCACTAAATAAAGAATTTATAGATATCATTCCTTTGTGCACCTTCGTGAAACCTTTGAGTCCTTCGTGGTTAAATAAACCACCAAGCCTGCCATTAGCATGAGTCACTAAGTAGAACACTAAATTCCACTAAGTAAAAAAATTGCAGATATTATTCCTTCGCGCACCTTAGTGAAATCCTTTGAGTCCTTTGTGGTTAAATAAACCACCAAGCCTGCCTTTGGCATGAACCACTAAGTACAACACTAAATTCCACTAAGTAAAAAAATTGTAGATATCATTCCTTCGAGCACCTTCGTGAAACCCTTTGAGTTCTTTGTGGTTAAATAAACCACCAAGCCTGCCTTTGGCATGAGCCACTAAGTACAACACTAAATTCCACTAAGTAAAAAAATTGTAGAGATTATTCCTTCGTGCACCTTCGTGAAACCCTTCGAGTCCTTCGTGGTTAAACAAACCACCAAGCCTCCCCTTGGCATGAACAACTAAGTACAACACTAAATTCCACTAAGTAAAAAAATTGTAAATATTATTCCTTTGTGCACCTTCGTGAAACCCTTTGAGTCCTTCGCGGTTAAACAAACAGACAAGCCCTGTTAATCCAAGTCCTACAGACTTTTCAGGTTATTATTACTTCTTTTATCTTCGATTAAATCAAATTCACAACCGGTTTTTCCATTATCAATTGCAATACTAACCGGTGTATCATTACCAGCTTTTCCAGAAACGACCATTACTTTTCCTGATGAAACCGGTCTACTATTCCGGGTAATTTCAAATACCTGACCTTTGCTACAAAAAAGATAATTCAATGTATTTTTTTTAAGGGAATATATGGAGTCATCACTAATTCTGACTTTTGAAGAATTAACCTCCGGTAAATAAAACAACATCCCAATATCTCTGACAAGCATCTTAACCAACAACTTTTTATTCATTGGTTCCATAATGTAGTGAATGATTTCAGATTTATTCTCATCAAACGGGAATTCAAAGTCAAAATACTTCATTCCCAGTTCCGACATCGAAACAACCCGATATGAGTTATCGAGCTTCTTGATCAGTGTTATACCACTTATATTCCTGCCATAAAAACTAAAGTTTGTCCTGTATTTTGCTAAACTGAAACCCTCACCAAAAATGTAAATGCTTGAAATACTAAACTCATCAGAATCCTCCAGCTTTTTATATCCTGAATGCGAACATGAAGTCCCTGATATGATCATTATTAACACAAAAAAAACTGTATTAACCAGAATACCGGAGGTGAATTGTTTATTTCTCATTCTGCTCGATTAAAAATCGTGTATCGGGAATTTCAGCATTGACTTTCTTATCCAGAAACAGAATTGAAGTAAAATCATCACCTGGTTCATAAAATATCACCTTCTCCACATCCAGACTATTCTTACTAAAATAGATGTCAATAGAAGTCAGCATTGAACTCACATTTTCATCTTCAGGTAGTAGTCTTGCAAGATAATAATCATCGTTTTGCAGTAACTCTGAACCAAAATCATCCATTTCAAGGAAGTCACCTCTAATGGCCGTTACTATCATATTATTAATCTCCTGAAAAAGCGGATTGGAATCAATATCAAAATCATTTGCATTTCCATTGTTTACAATAGTAAAGATCCCATTGTAAATCAGTATGGTGTAATCTATTGGTGTATCATATTGCCATCTGACACTATTTTCTTTTTTAAACAGAAAAACCCCATGACTTATAATAACCTCATTCAACATCCACAAATGCTTTTCCTGAATGAACTTACTTTCTATTGTATTAGTGTTCCTGGCATGGTCCAATAACTTTTGTCTTATCAGATTTACATCCTCAGGTTTTGTAAATTCGTTATTTTGTGAAATGCATGTTGCTGACACTAACAGCATTACGAATCCGATCAATAAACAATATTTAATTTTCATAAGCTGATTCTTCTATCAAACTATCAAGGCTTACAACCTTGTAATCATTATTTTCAAGCCAAATTAAATAACTTTCAATAATGGAAATTATTTCACTTTGTGTATCATGAAACAGAACAATATCACCAGGCTTAGTATGATTTATCAACTTCGAAATAACCTTGTCGGTTTTTAAAACTGTGTCAAACGACCGTAAACTCCAACCAATTGATTTCATCCCGGCTTTACGAATTGCTCTTCCAAGCATTGGGTTAGTAACACCATAAGGTGGCCGGAAGAAACGCGGTTTCACTCCTGTTGCCCGTTCAATAATATCATTGGTATCAACAATTTCGTTGTGCATTTTTGCCGAAGAAAACAAATCAAAATAACCGGAATGGCTGAAAGAATGATTTCCAATAATATGCCCTTTTGAAATAATATCTGCCGCGATATCCCGATTATCGGCCACATGTCTTCCAACACAAAAATAAGTAGCAACTACATTATATTTATCAAGAAGTGAAAGTAATTTGGGAGTGATCTCAGGATGTGGTCCATCATCAAATGATATTGCAATCTTTTTTTCAGAAGTGTCTATGCTACACGTTGACCTGACAAAGTAATTCAAATTAATAACAGTTGCCCCGATAATATTGCATGTAAGGTAGATCAACAAAACAGGTATAATATAGTTAAAGGAAATTAAACCAAAATACCATCCGGCAATTATTAACAATGTTACAATAGCTGTAATAATATTTACCCTTCTGCTCATTCGATCAATCTAAAAAATGCAATCATTAATTTAAGCCTGATTGTGCAAAGTTATTCTTTTTTACTTCAATTAAACCCGGATTGACTCTTTCAAGTCAACTTCACCAAAACCATTATTTCCTTGATTATGTGACACATATCCGTTTTTAAACGTTTACAAACGTATGTAAACGCTTAATATACGGCTTACAAAAAATACCCGCTATATGTTTGCAATGTAATTCGTTAATTATCATCTCAATGCATCTGGTAAAATTATCAGGTCATGTATTGTCAGACTAGAAGAAAACATAATAAAATATTAATAAACTAAAATTTTATAATATGACAACTTTAAGAAACTCCGTAAAACTTATTGGACGATTAGGTAATGATCCTGAATTAATTAATCTTGGCAACGACAAAATAAAAGTGCGCTTTTCACTGGCAACTTCTGACTACTATACAGACAAAGATGGTGAGCGTAAGGAAGACACCCAGTGGCATAATATTATTACATTCGGTAAAACAGCTGAGATTGCAGAGAAATTCCTTAACAAAGGGAAGGAAATCGCTATTTCCGGAAAATTAACATACAGATCATGGGAAGATAAGGACGGTAATACTAAGTATATTACTGAAGTAGTAGCTAATGAAATACAAATGCTCGGTAAAAAATAGTTAGCTCCCATGAATTAATCAGACAGGGTTGAGGTTTAACTTCGACCCTGTACTTTCTGGTTTTACCCGTTGCTCTTTCCACCCGATTGTAATTGTTTTTGTACAGGTTAATGTTATTTTGTTTTTCGTCTTTTCGGATGATATTGTTTACTTTGTTGATAGTAGCAGAACAAAACCTATTCAGAATCTTTTACCATGAAGATTAAAACGTTAAGGTCTTAATGTAAGGACATTGGAGATGTCGTGTTATTCATACAGTCCGACTAATATTTATTTACAATTTGGAAATCCCTGGAAATTTTGAATGATCCGGAAATTAGTATTGATCCGATTACTGATCCTGTTTTTAATGTCATCATTCATAAAAAAAGCTCCAACATCAGTCAGAGCTTCAAAAATTGTGGTGGTACCACCCGGGATCGAACCAGGGACACACGGATTTTCAGTCCGTTGCTCTACCTACTGAGCTATGGTACCATCAATTTTGGAGGGGCAAAAGTACACATTTTTTCAATTTATCAAAAAAAATCATAAAAATTTACAACACAATTATTGCTTAGTACTATTTTTGCCTTCTAATACGGTTGACAATTTGAAACTTGTAGTTGACATAGGCAATTCTTTTACCAAACTTGCAGTCTTTCACAATGATGAAATCATTGAACTAAAATTAGTTAAAGATCCTGTAATTAAAGAATTTGAAATAATTTATAAACTATACCCAAATATCAATTCGTCTATTTTAAGCAGTGTAGGAAAGTTGAATCCTGATATACCGGAATTTCTATCTGGCAAAGGCAGGTTTCTTGAACTTCATCATAGTACCGGTGTCCCTTTTATAAATAACTATAGTTCAGCGGAAACTCTTGGTAAAGACAGAATTGCCATTGCTGCTGCCGCAGTTAAACTTTTTCCTGCTAATAATGTGCTTGTAATTGATATGGGCACCTGTATTACATACGACCTGGTAACTTCAGCAGGTGAATATCTAGGTGGCGGTATAAGTCCCGGAGTAAAAATGAGATTTAAAGCATTACATAATTTAACTCACCGATTGCCGTTAGTAGAAATACCACCGGATTTTAGCGATGTTAAACTCCTTGGAGATACTACTGAATCAAGTATACTTTCCGGTGTTATTTTTGGATTAAAAGGTGAAATAGAAAGTACTATTAATCAATACGAAAAGTCATTTTCACCCCTTAAAACAATTATAAGTGGCGGAGATTATAAATATTTTGAAAAATTATTAAAAAGTAACATATTTGCAACCCCTAATATAGTGGTACGTGGATTAAAAAATATCCTTGATTTTAATGAGAAGAAATAGTGTTTATTTAATATTGATATTTGTTGTCTTAGTTGCTAATACTCAGGCTCAAACAGGAATTAATTCTCCTTATTCAAGATATGGATTAGGACAACTTTACGGAGAAAACCTTAACACGGTTTCGGTATCAATGGGAGGACTTGGTATTGCAGTGCATGACCCAACTGCCTTAAATCCATCAAACCCTGCATCATATGGCTCATTGGATTCAGCTTCTTTTCTTTTTGAAGTTGGAGTAGCTGCAAATATTACAAACCTTAAAACAACAACTTTATCAGAAAACGGTTATGATGCAACACTGAATTATATTTTTGCAGGTTTCCCGATAACAAGATGGTGGAGGTCAGGTATAGGTATTATGCCTTTCAGCAAAATTGGATATAATGTTGAAGTAACTGTTGAAGTCCCTGAATTTAGTGATGTGGTTCATTCATTTACTGGCAGTGGAGGATTAAACAGAGTTTTTTGGGGCAATGGATTTAATATAACGAACAACCTGAGAGCCGGTGTTGACATTACTTATCTCTTTGGTGAATCCACCAGAGTCAGCAAAATATACTATCCGGATTCGATTTATATTTTCGGAACGGTTGTTGAAAGAACAGTTAGAGCAGCTGATTTTGTTTTTGACTATGGTGTTCAATACGATTTTGATATTAACGAAAGAATACAGGCAACAGTTGGCCTTATTTATGCCAACAGGTTTAATCTTAGTTCTAAATACAGTAATTTATCAAAAACTATTTTGGGAGGAAATCCGGGAGAAATAGAGTACGTAAAAGATACAGTAGAATTTACGCCTGAAGAAAAGGGCGACATTATTTTACCTGAACGACTAGGTGTTGGTTTTGCTGTTAACAGAGCAAACAATTGGTTAGTCGGAATTGATTTTGAATGGCAAAAGTGGGAAGATTTTTCGGCATTCGATGTACAAGATTCATTATCTAATTCGTGGAGAGTTGCACTTGGCGGTGAATATACACCTAAACACACAAACATTTCGTCGCTCTTTAAACGCCTTACGTACAGAGCAGGATTCAGGTATAATCAGTCATATTTGAACTTTTATGGTAACCAGATCAGTGAATTTGGCATAAGTTTTGGAGTTTCATTTCCTATGAAGAGTTCAAAAACAGGAATAGACCTTGGAATGGAAATAGGAAGAAGAGGCACTACTAATGATAATTTAATCCAGGAAAACTTCTTTAACTTTTCACTGGGTATCTCAATACAGGAACATTGGTTCCAAAAACGAAAATACAGGTAAAAATCAATAATTATAGTATTATGAAGTTAAAATCATTAATATTAGCATTAACAATACTTTTAAGCTCTGCTATTGTTGTTATTGGGCAAAATAGCACGTTTGAACACAAAGACGATATTCCAAAATATGGAAACGATAGCGTTGAATGTGTAAAAAACCTTTCGCTATACAGAGGTGAGTACAAACAATGGAAATCCAGTGGTTATAAAGGTGAAACTATAAATGATGCTCTAAAATATTGGAGATATGTTCTTGACAATTGCCCAAAAGCTACCGAAAATCTTTATGTTGATGGAGTAAAAATGATTGGGTATAAAATCAAAAAAGAGAAAGATAAAGATACCAAACAGGGACTAATTGATACACTTATGATGTTGTATGACATGCGTATTCACTATTTCCCAAATCATTACAAAACCGGTAAATCTCAGGTTGGTCAGATTTTAGGTAGAAAAGGTGTTGATTTATATAAGCTTTCACCATCTAAAAACTATCTTGCTGCATATGAAATACTTGGGAAATCTATCGAACTTGATAAAGAAAGAGCAAAAGGACCGGTTTATATTTATTACTTCCGTTCTATAACAAAAATGGCTCAAAAGGGCGATACTGATACCGCAGCAGTTGTTGATGCTTATGATATGATCAGTGATTATGTTGATGCAAATATTCTCAAATATCAAAAAGCTGGCAATGTGAAAAAAGAAGAAGAATATAATAACATCAAGGGTAATATTGAAAATACTTTCGAACCATTTGCAAACTGTGATGATCTGGTAAGGATTTACCAGAAAAAATATGATGCAACTCCTGAAAATGTTGATTTATTAAAGAAAATCACAAAATTACTGGATAAGAAGAGTTGTGTGGACTCAAAATTATACTTTGATGCTACTGTAGGATTGTATAAACTGGAACCTTCACCAGAATCAGCATACCTTATAGGTAAAATGCTACTTAAAGATGAGAAGTATTCTGAGGCCGTTCCATATCTTGAGGAAGCTATTAAAATGGAAAACGAAACAAGAGCGTACAAAGCTCTTATTTTCCTTGCCGAAGATTTCATGTCACTGAAACAATACACCAAATCAAGGGCTGTTGCCAGAAAAGCAGCTAAATTAAATCCAAATGCCGGTAAACCATATGTTATTATTGGTGATTTATATGCTGCCAGTGCTAAAGATTGTGGTAACGATGAGTTAACAAAAAAAGTTGCTTACTGGGCTGCTGTTGACAAATATAAAAAAGCAAGATCAGTTGAACCTGATCTGGCAGAATCCATGAACAAAAGGATAGGTTCTTATCAAAAGTATTTCCCGGCAACTGAACTGTTGTTTTTCCATAACCTGAATGAAGGGGATGAGTATACCGTAGAATGCTGGATAAACGAGGTTACAACCGTCAGAGCTGCTAAATAGGCTATTTTAAAAAATAAAAATGTTTGTAAAATTTATAAGAAGCATTGTTCTGGCTATTGCCGGAATGATGCTTTTTTCCTGTGAGAACTCACTCTCAAAAATATCTGAAATTACAAATATTGAAGACACACTGGCTGCCATAACTACTTACGACATTGTTTATAGCAGATCCGACTCTGGGTTTGTTCAGGTAATTCTTTCCGGTCCTCTTATGAAAAGATATGTGGGCGATGATGAATATAACGAGTTCCCGGAAGGCTTTAAAATTGTTTTCCTGGATAATGACGGAAATGAAACCTCTGTTATTACCGCAAATTATGGCGTGGATTATCAGAAAAGAAAATACATGAATGCGCGCAATGATGTAGTGATAAAAAATTATGAAACAGGTGAAGAGCTTTATACGGAAAACCTGATTTGGGATAAGAAATCGAAATTAATAAGAGCAAATACCTTTGTGAAACTGGTAATGCCTGATAAAACTATTTTCGGAGACAGTATGTGGGCCAATGAAGAATTTACCGAACATGAAATATTCAATATTAAAGGTGAGTTTGAGGTTCAGGAAGATTCATTGGTTAGTAATTGATTTTAACCAGTATTAAATTATCGGAGGGCAATCATATCAGGACTTTAATTATTAGTACTTTTGTAATATGCTGATATGAGTACAAACGGACTTATAATAATATTCTCCCTTATACTTTCCGGTTTCTTCTCAGGAATGGAAATAGCTTTTGTTAGCTCAAACAGGCTGATGCAGGAACTTGATATGAAACGCAAAGTTATCCCTGCCCGTATCCTGTCACCATTTTATAACAACCCATCAAAATTTATAGGTGCACTTTTACTGGGCAACAACATTGCACTTGTAATTTACGGAATTGCCATAGCAAACATTTTGAAGCCGGTTATTGTTGATTTATTACCTGTATCAGCTTCCTCAGAATATATTATACTATTCATCCAAACAATCATATCCACATTATTGATACTTATTGTAGCTGAGTTTATACCAAAAGCCTTATTTCGTATAAACCCCAATGCCATTCTTAAGGCTTTTGCCGTTCCTGTCTGGATGTTTTATTATGCATTTTATCCTTTAATACTCTTATACATTGGCATTTCTGAAGTAATCCTGCGTAGTATTTTCAGGGTAAAACTTGCCAGGGAGAGTTATACCTTTAGTGCACACGATTTTGAAGAATACGTTAAAGATTCACTTTACGATTACGAAAAACAGGATGATGTTAATCAGGAAATTCAGATGATCCAGAATGCCATTGAGTTCAAACATGTAAAACTCCGTGAGTGCATGGTCCCCAGAACTGAAATACAGGCACTTGAAATTAATCAGGATATCGATGAATTCCGAAATCTGCTTGTTGAAACCGGTCATTCAAAAATATTTATCTATAAAGAATCAATTGATCATATCGTAGGGTATATACATGTTTTCGACCTTATCAGCAATCCGGGCTCGATCAGTGATATTATAAGGGAAATTGATCCCTATCCGGAAACTACATCAGCACAGGAATTACTGAAAAATTTCATTGAAAACCACAAAAGTATTGCAATCGTACTGGATGAATTTGGAGGTACTGCCGGTATAGTGACCATGGAAGATGTAATTGAGGAAATTTTCGGTGAAATTGAAGACGAACATGATCAGGATAAGGAAATTGAAAAGAAAATAAACGACAAGACTTTCATACTTTCAGCAAGGCTGGAAATTGATTATTTAAACGAAAAGTACAAATTAGATTTACCAGTATTGGAAGACTATGAAACACTTGCCGGATTTATTATTCACAATCACAATAGTATCCCTGTTGATAATCAGAAAATTCAGATAGGATCATTCAGTTTTACCATCTTAAAATCTTCAGGTAACAGACTTGATGAAGTAATGCTTGAAATTATTGAATAACAGATCTTTTTGCCTTTATTGTAATATCTTTAATATTAATGCGTTACACAATGTATTAATCAAAATATCATGAAGGTGTTATGCTTCTGATTTTTGGAATTATATTTGCATTCAATATAGTATTTTAAACAAAATAAAATAATAGAAATTGTTCAGCAGAAGTTCAATCATTATCACATTTATTAAGCTATGGGTACTGGTTGCTATACTTCTGCCTAATAATCTGATCTCAGGTGTAATAGACTTGGGAATTCCATTCCTGCCACCAGATACTGCTCAGGTTATCTCCAATGACACTGTTCCTGTTTATGACACTTTGGTTTACCAGGATACCATAGTTGGCGATACTATTATATCCACAAGTGTATCAGGTGACACTGTAATAAATGAGAACGAGCAAAGGACAAGGATTGAGTCGAAAGTAGAACGATTTGCTGTTGATTCAATTGTACAGGACATTGCAGGAAGAAAAGTATATCTTTTTGGTGAAGCTGTTGTGAATTATGAGGACATAACCCTAAAAGCAAATTATATTGAGGTGGATCTTAATACAAATACAGTATTTGCCTCAGGAACAGAAGACTCAACAGGTAACCACATTGGTTTACCTGAATTCACACAGGGTGAACAGACATTTAAGTCCAACACAATGACTTATAATTTCGATACAAAAAAAGGAATTATAACAAGAGTTGTAACGGAGGATGGAAATGGTTTTTTACATGGCCAGAAGGTTAAAAAGCTTGATGATAATACAGTGAATATCCTCAGGGGAACGTACACCACCTGCAACCATGAAGAGCACCCTCATTTTGGTTTCAGGTTTAAAAAGTCCAGAGTGATACCGGATTCAAAAATAATAACCGGTCCTGCATATATGGAGATTGAAGAAATGCCAACTCCAATTGGATTACCATTTGGTTTTTTCCCCAATAAAAGCGGACAAACATCCGGTATCGTAATACCAACATTCGGTGAATACAGCAGCAGGGGATTTTACCTTGAAGACGGAGGATATTACTGGGCTATTAACGAGTATATGGATTTAAAGATCCTGGGTGACATATATTCAAGGGGTGGCTGGGGTATTAAACCTACTTACAGGTACAAAAAAAGATACAAATACAGTGGGAATCTGAATTTTGGGTACGCCGAAAATGTTGTAGGGACAAAAGGTACAGACGATTACAGCAAAAGCACCGATTTCAAAATTAGGTGGTCGCACAGACAGGACCCAAAGGCACGACCAAACAGCACATTCTCGGCCAACGTAAATATTGTAAGTAGCAACTATGTGAAATACAACGTTGTTTCAACACAGGATTATCTTTCAAATGAGTTTCAGTCGAGTATTGCTTATCAAAAGAACTGGGGTGGTAAATATTTTCTGACATTGAACGGAAGTCACCGTCAAAATACCAAAACCCATAAAGTGGACGTCAGTTTGCCTGAGCTAACGTTTACAGTAAACAGGTTTTATCCGCTACGAAAGAAAACAGGAGGTAGCAAGAAGAAATTCTATGAAGACCTAAGTGTTTCATATACCTTAAACGCAAAAAACACAATTAGCACTTATGATTCTGTACTTTTCGATCAGGCAACTATCGAGAACAATATGCAATCGGGTGCAATTCACAAAATACCAATTACCCTGCCATTGAAGGTATTAAAATACTTTACGCTAAGCAATTCCATCAACATCACAGACAGGATGTATAGTAAAAGTATTACAAGGGAATGGGATAATGATACAACCATTATTGGAAGCGACACTATCTTTCCAGGTGTTGTAACTGATACAATTCCAGGGTTCAGGCATGCATTTGATTATAACTTTTCATCTAATCTGTCGACAAAATTATTTGGGATGGTTTCCTTTAAAAAAGGACCTGTAAGAGCTATCAGACATGTGCTTACTCCAAATATCAGTTTTTCATATACTCCTGATTTCGGTAGTGAGAAACACGGGTATTATGGCACCTACATTGATGGTGATGGAAATGAAATTAAATATTCACATTTCGAAGGTAGTCTGTTTGGAAGTCCGCCCTCGGCAAAATCAGGAAGAATAGGCTTTTCTTTGGGTAATAACCTGGAGATAAAGGTTCCATCAAAAAAAGATACAGTTACCGGACTTCGAAAAATAAAACTTATTGAGAGTTTTTCAATTTCAGGTAATTACGACCTGTCAAAAGATTCACTTAACATGTCGATGATTACAATGTCGGGAAGAACCACCTTGTGGAAAAACTTTAATATTCAATATGGTTCAGTCTGGGATCCTTATGCTACTGATTCGGCCGGG
>JANQGJ010000095.1 GCA_028277395.1 Bacteroidales bacterium
ATTGTTTTTATTTGCAGTGGTTGCTGTTTTTGGCAGGATTGGTACTAAATTTAACGATTCCATGCATATGACATAATCTTCGTAATCAAGGAATTCAACATTTGTAACCGGATATAGAACCGGGTTTACGTTTCCAATGAACAAACCTGTATCCCATGGAAGAGGAATTGTTAATGGAGAGCCATAACCGTCAAGCGTAATAATACCATTAACCCTAACTGCATAAACTAAACATGGAATGTATGGATTTTGATGCAGGTACAGTTCATAATAACCTTGATGCGTAGCAGATTGATATTCCTGTACAATCAAACCATCACAACATATGGGTTCGGGATTGCAGTCGACGGTTCCCGATTCTTTGCATAAGGTGTCGCCGTTTGAACTTATGAGATATGCTTCAATAATTCGTGTTTCTCCCGGAGCTAGGTTGAAAAATCCTTGTTTACGAACATCTGAGTGAACTACTTCATAATCAAAACCTACTATTGAGACATATGGGAAGTCGCATTTTTCCATATCTCCGTCAAAATATGCCCAGGCAGTGCCTGTACAACCATATTCTACAAGGAAGTGGAAGTCCTCGCAGCAATCTGTCATACAATCAAAACTCTCAAAGCTTTCTATGCAAACCACATGTCTGTTATTATAATCTCCTGTGGCGGCAGTGAATCCCCAGTACACATCCGTTACTCCATTAAACACTGTATTGATCAGGTCGATATTCTTGTCGATAATAGTATCACCTTCAAAAATAACTCTGTACCTCTGGCTGATTGGATTCCAGTCAACACAAATATTGTAGCATGTATCATCTTCAAGGTTGTCGAGAACATATCTCTCCGACCTGTTATCCATTTCTCCGTTTATAATGATCTCGGCATGATCTTCTACCGGATCTGAGTAGGGATTAAATCGGTTATAATAAGTGTCAAATTCAACAGCAATTGAAGGACTAATACCCTGATATCCTATTCCTCCGCCTATATTTCCGATTGCATTGGCCCCTGCAGGATCATTTTGTAGTACAAATGTAATGCCATCGGCACCATCATGGTCTTTACTGCCAAAATTCGCATTATAACAAATCTTAAAGCATTTAGTCAGATCAACTTTTGTATTGTTCCATATTGCACCTGCCGCATCTTCAGATTCAGCTGTTAGCCTGAAACATTCGCTTCCACAATCAAAACAATATGGTATAGCGCTACCAACTAGTGAATATGAATCCGAGTTATAAACATTTTCTATACCAACTAGCTGTCGGTTGAAGAATGTTCCGGTAGCTCCGGTAATACCCCACATAACTTCATTCTCCCCTCTGAACACGCTGTTAATAAGATCGATCGTATAATAAACACGCAGGCTGCCATCAAAACTTACTGATAATACCTGAGTATCGGGATTCCATGTTATTCTGATGCTGTGACATAAGCCGTCTTCAATGTTTCCGTTACCAAATAGAGCAGGTACGGTGATCAATGGTTGGTTTGTTAGATCACCATTACGAACAATTGATATATGGTCATAGTAAAAGTCAACTAAATTATGCTGACCGTCATTGTCGTATGTGTCGAACTCAACTGCGAGTGATGGGTTGATCTTGTAACCGGGATCACTGAAATTATCAGGATTTCTTTCAGAATAACCCAGGTAGCCACCTCTTCCACCAAGTGCAGCTGATCCCCTGGGATCGGTTTGAAACACAAAGGCCATTCCATCGGCAGCTGCATCATTTATACCAAAATAGGCATGAAAGCATATTGAAAACGGATTATTCAGGTCCACAAGTGTTTCGTTCCATACAGCTCCAGATTTCCACGCATTACTTGGAGTAATTTCAAACCAATCTCCGGGATTACAATAGAATTCCGGAATTGAAGAAGCATCTCCTACGGTTTGGTATTGTGCATTAGTGTTTAACGATATGATCATTAAACAGATCAAAGTAATTAATAGATATTTATTTTTCATAAAGCAATTTATTAATTGATGCCTACTCTGATACAGAATTTTCGGCTACCTTCTATTAATTATTTGAGGTTCCTTATTGTCAGAAACTCAATTTTACCTGTTGATTTAGTATGAATAGTTTTGTTCTTTGTATTTCCCAAAATTCAATAGTCACGATTCAACTGAAACTAAAATGTCTTTGTTAACTGAAGACATAAGGACTGTTTGAATTTCATTTCAATCCAAAATTAGTTGTACCATGAATGCTTTACAGCTTAAGTCTGTAAGTGTGTTGAAAAATTCAATAAGTGTGTTATCGGGTTGGTTTTGTAACGATATTACTGTAACTACATGCCCTGATCACAAGATTGCAATTTCAGGTAAGATATTTTAAAATAATATTAAGTTATGATCTTTAAACCAGGCCTGTTTGAGATCAATTATAGTTGGTTTAGCTCCATTAAAAATGCCTGTTTTCTTCTTGCAGAAACGTCAAGTTTAGCACCGTTCGACATTAATACATATCCGCCACGTCCGCGGGTATAGCGTTTAATGTGTTTCATGTTAACCAGATAACTGTGATGAATTCTGTAAAAACCGAAACCAGAAAGTAGTTTTTCGTAGCTGCTGATAGACTTTGTTATCGTAACCTCTTTTTTGTTGTTTAAATAGAAAATCAGGTAGTCTTTCACTGATTCGCAATAAATAATACTGTTAATATCAATGATCTCGATACATTCGTTTGTGGGTAAGGCAATCCGTTTGTCATCTTTTTGCAGGTTGTGATTCAGTAGATCTATTTTTTGCCCTGTGTTCCTTTCATGGTGAATATATTCGAACCTGTTTACAGCTTTTACAACATCTTCATGATTAAATGGTTTCAGTATATAATGAATTGCTGAGAACTCAAAAGCTTTTATAGCATATTCATTATGTGCGGTTATAAATACAATTTCTGCATTTCGTGACTGGCTTTGATTTAATAAATCGAAACCGGTACCATCAGGCATTTCAATATCTGTAAATATCAGGTCTGGTTTCGTTTCATTAATACAAATTACACCGTTCTCAACATTCTCTGCTGTACCGATAATTTCAACATTCTTACAATAATTTGTTAGTATATGTGATAAGGTACTTATAACACTTTTTTTATCATCAATAATTACTGTTCTGATTTTCTTTAACATTGAGTTTGATTCTTTTTTTATTATTTAATACTGTACAATCTGAGTTTTACCAGTGTTCCTCCTTCCGGCTGGTCTGTTATCTCAAGTTCCATATTTGTATTATACATTTTATTGATCAATGTAATTTGTTTATTAATGTTGCTCAGACCTGAAGAAACTCTGTATTTATGCTTGTTTTTACTTTTACTTATCACTCCTGCTCTTTGCCTGCCAATTCCATTGTCCTTAATTTCACATAGAATCATTGATCTTTTTTCTTTTACGAATCTGATTTTCAATAATTTTTGTCCTTTTTTGAGTGTTAAGCCATGTATCAGTGCATTTTCAAGCAATGGTTGAATTAGTAACGGTGGTACCTGTGATATTTCAGCATCAATCAAAGGGTCAGTATCTATTGAGTAGTCTAAGGTGTCATTGAATTTACTTTCTTCAAGTTTTAGAAAAAGTCTGATTGTTTCTATTTCCTGTTGTAGTGGAATGAAGTCGCGTTTTGAATTTTCAAAACTCAACCGTATCAGTCTTGCAAAATCTGATAAATACGAATCTGCTTTATTCGTTTGCTCTCTAAGTATATAATCATGCATTGAACACAAGGCATTGTATATAAAGTGTGGATGAAGCTGTGATCGTAGAGCATTGTTTTCTGACTGGAAAATTCTGTATCGCATCTCATCTTTTCTGCGTTGCAAACTAATCAGGTACTTGTATATTAACAATAGTATGCTGATAATCACAATTGCACAAATAATTTTAAATATGGTTGTTTGATAGTAACTTTTACTTATGCTTAAATATATTTTCGTTTCTTCTGAGTAATTTATATTGTCTAAGGTAGATTGTATCCTGAATGTATAATTTCCAGGAGGCAGATGTGAGTATCGTGCTGTTAACTCCTTGTTGTTGATCCATTTGGAATCATAATTCTCAAGTTTGTACCGATAGTTGAGTTCATCATGATTTCTTATAGCTACAGCTTTGTACTGGATCAGCAAAGTATTTTGCCAGTATTTAAGTTGAACCTTATTTCGGGAGTAAATATGCTCTTTGTCATTGATTATTATGTTTTCAATATGTGGAGTTGGAGGTTGGCAAATTTGTGGCTGGCAGGAAGGTTTGAAACGAATTATTCCGTTGTCAGTGGCAACGTAAAGCATCGAGTCATGTTTCTTTATTTCATAAACTTCACGGGAAGGAAATCCATTACCCTGGTTGTAATTGAAAATATGAAAACTGAAGAGTTTGTTGTTTGTAATTATTATTTTACTCAGACCTGCTACACTACCAATCCAGATTGTGGAGTCATTCTCAATAAAAAGTGACCTGATATTATTACTTGTAAGACCATTATCTTCATCAATAATGCTAATAATTTTATTATCATCCGGATGGTAAATTCCTAATCCAGCTGCCTTAGTACCCAGGAGCAGATAATCTCCAAAAGGTTCTATTGTATTCATCCTGTATTGCAAAAATGTGTTTGATGTATCAATGTGCCTGATCTTTCCACTTTTATAAACGTACAGGCCGTTTAATGTACCAAGCCATATTACCCCTGACATATCTTCGAAAGCATCATTTATTGTCATATCATTTCTTGTAATCGAAATAATCTCTTTATTCTTAATATCATATTTGCCAAAGTATCTTAACCCTGATGTAAGTGCAACTGAATCATTGATTAAACGATGATTTAGGTTGTTGAATGTTGCCGGTAATAACGAATTTCCAGTAGTGTCAACTAACAGGTTGAAAAGGGAACTAACCAGTAGTGATTTATTTTCTGTAACTGATAATGAGTGAACAAGGCTTGATTTTCCGGGAAGTTTTATCCTGACATTATTATATGTTTTGAGGTTTGTTTTTACAATATCATCCAAATAGGAATGGTAATAAATATGATTGTCTGAAAAATCGAAGGTTAGAATTTTTTTACCATAGGTTTCAGGGAGTATATAAAAATTGAGGGATGGAAGCATAAATATACCGTTTTCCATAGTCGTTATCCAATAATTACCCTCCCTGTCTTGTGTAATGGATGATGTAGCATAGTTTTTCAGAAGAATCTCCGGTTCTGCATCCAGATCCCTGGCAGGGAATAAATGTAGACCTTTTGAATCCAGATTTACCCAAATGTTATCTTGGTTATCGAGGTTTAGTGTATATACGGGATTGTCTTTATCTATAATTCTTGAATTAACAATCCTATAATTTTTCACATGATAAACCCTGGAACCTTTGGCAAAATAATATTCATCTTTATCTATTAACAGGAAGAATGCATTTTGGTGATGGGCTATCTTATTTGGATCAGGAATAGTGGCATCTTTGTTTAATTCTAAATTATTATGATGATGATTAACCCTGAATAAGTTGTTGTTTAGAATTTTACGTAGCAACCTTATCTTTTCAGAGTTGTTGATAGGGTGTGATTTATGGATTTTGTTTTGCTTATCTATTTTAATCAGGCCATAACTATAGTTATACATCCAGATATTCTCGCTACTATCAATATATGAGTTGGAAATAAAACTAAAATCCAGTTTATTCATTGATCTTCCCAAGGGATGATTGAACATACTATCGTTTTGAATAAAACCAAAATATCCATTATATGTAGAATACCAAACCCTGTTTTTATGATCAACAAATAACCTTAAAACAGTATTGTCCACAGATTTATCCGGGTTTATATAGTTTTTGAAATTATATCCGTCGTAACGGCTGATACCAGATTCAGTACCAATCCAGATATATCCTAAACTATCCTGAACAATTGTATATGTTTCAGATGCTGCAAGTCCATGTTCAACATTCAGGTTATTATATGCGAAATTTTGCTGGGCAAATTGTACATGGTTAACCAACATTAAACATATTATAATTAATAAAGATCGGTATTTAAATTGACTGATTATCAACAATAGTATCCGTTATGTTTGTAATTACCTGTTCCTCTAAATAGTTATATCTCAAGCAATTGAATATCATTAAAGATCTGCAAAATTTCCGGTTGAGATATAATAAATTAGTTTGTTATTTGTGTTGAAATTTACTATTACCAACTTGCTTCATGCCTGCTTCATGCCTGCTGTAAGCGAAACTTTTATTTGTGGTACAAAGTAATAAAAGTACTACTAATAAATGCAAAATTATCTTATAATAATACATATCAATACAGTCATAAAAATACTCAATTTCGTAATAGATTATAACAATGTGAATATATAAACTGGTATGTTACTTTCAATTATAATGTAAGAGATACTACCTGTATAACCCTGATCATATTTTGATATGACTTTAATAGTTAATTTCCATAATATCACATAGTAAAATACACTACATAAACTTCACTGAATTGATCAATTTAGTAATAGTTCACTGTAAAAGTCAGGTCATCATTGATATTGGCTTCCGAATTGTAGTGCCCATCAGGAAAATCGATACTGGTACTGGATATAAACGCATTAGGATATACTGCTTCACCGACAGATGCACTTCCTACTGCAATAAAGTATTTGTGATTTGTAATATTAAAGACTGACGATACGTTTGCTGTTGCCTGTATTGCATACGTGGGAGTATTACCAAATCCTATCCCGCAAGATACTTGTCCTGACGGGATTGAGCTTTCCTGAACGATAGTTAATGGTCCTGCAACCGGACCTGCAATCTGATTTGAAAACTGGTAGGTACTTCCTGAATAATTCAGAGAGATCTGGTTGTTGGTTGATTGGTCTGTATAAGCAACTGATGCAGGAGTTAGAATTTTTCCTTCTTCCAAATATCCGCTATTTGCCCACCAGAACATAAAACTCTCCTTCCATGAAAAGTAGATCTTGTAAGCTGTTTCAAGATGACCAGAATTCATAACAGTTGGGTAAAACAATCCATTGTAAATATTTTCATCATACTGATATTGCACTACACCAACTGAGTAGGCTGAATTATTAGTTATAAAAATAGTATAAGTGGCATTTCCGGCAAAGAAATATGAGAAATGTGGAATGGATGCAACCAGATGCTGGTCATTTTTATATCCTTTCAGGTTTGTCCAGTTAATACCGTCACTGGAAACAAATATTGACAAAATCTCAGGATCATCGTTATGAACTATACTGATGGTAGCGGAGTTGGCTTCATAGGCATCAGGATTTGATATCTGAATTTTATGGATATCACTTAGTAATGTAATATGTTCTGGTATTGTTAAGGTATCCTCAATACTGCCTTCGATAATTATTTTTTCGGATACCGATTCTGCAGGAAAGAAAATTTCAGTGTTTCCAATTTTGTAAACGCCGCCGTCAGTTCCTATTATGTTTGAATCAGGAGTGTTGTTGTTATCTTTTTTACATGAATTTGTAAGTAGTAAGGTAATAAATAAGATCAGTAAAATACTTACATAAGAATTTGGAATTGGTTGTGATTTTAACATAACGGTTTGCTTTTTAATTTGTTAGTGAATAGCAAAGCTAATATTTTTTGTAATAATTCATTGTTGGACTGCAACCTTCTTACGAATTCTGCATCATAAATTATGAGCGGTGACTAATATATCATTGTAGCTTTATTAATAACCTTAAAATGTTGTATAATGATTAAAAAACCTACTTTATTTTTAATGACGATAGTGTTATGTATTTCACTATCAGGTCAGAATTTTATCTCTGAAGATAAACAGTGGAACGTCAGACAGGATTATTTTCCTGACCATACCGAAATCTACTATTTTGATGGAGATTCAGCTGTTAACTCAGTCATCTACAAAAAACTGTTTGTGTCCTATGACTCTCTTGAATCCTTACATTTCCGTGGTTTTTTAAGAGAGGAAGAAAATATAGTTTATTATATACCTCCTGAAATGAACAGTGAAGAAGGAGTACTCTATAATTTTAATCTCTCAGAAGGAGATACGGCAACTATATGCAATTTTTTATGCTCCAATATATCAATTGAAGTAACAAACATTGATACAGTAGAATATTTTGGTGAATATAGAAAACGGTGGGAGCTGGGGTATAACAATTACTGGATTGAAGGTATAGGTAGTACAAGTGGTCCTGTAAATTCACACTACAGCTATTGTATTACCACCTTAGACCGATGGGATCTGTTGTGTTATCACGAGTCGGGTATTTTGAAATATATGAAAGAAGGGGAGACAAGTTGTTATGTAACTGTGGGAATTGATGATATGATTTCAGCTGATAATGTAAGGATTGCACCAAACCCGGTTAATTCAGGGTTTGAGTTTAATATTGAAACCGAAACCATTGCCCATAGCATAGAGTTTTATAATACTTCCGGTGTGTTGGTTAGAAAGGTAAGTAACATTACAGACAATCGAATAAATATTGGGACTGATAATCTTGAACCCGGGTTATACGTTATTAATATAATTACACTAAACAATCAATCTGAAGTTTATAAGTTAGTGATCAGGTAGGAGTATGTTTTTGTAACTTTTACCTGGTTTAGAAAGGTAATGGCATTGAAGCACGCATTATAAATGCGCGCTAGGTTAAGTAGCAGTTTGTATGATGTAAATCAGCCTGTGTAAAATAACAGGGCTGTCAGAAATAAGTCTGGCAGCCACTGTTGTTTTAATTTATCTTGCTGATTTCAATTGAATTGAATAACCTATCTGAATTTCCGAGAAATTATTATTGAAATTACTTACATCACCTCATACTTAGTCTTACCATCAACTTTCCTGGCTTTTAGTACCTGATTGCGGTTGTTGTCTTCGCGGTAGCTCATATGTACCCATGCAGGTGTGCCATCCGGATTTTCGTATTCCCATATCAACTGGTCGAATTCAAGGTTTTTGCGTATGTAATTAAATATATCGGTGTTGGTTAATCCTGCTACGTTGTAAACATCAGCATCAGCGTCAATTGCATTTCCAAGTCTGTGACCACTGGTAGGTGATCCTCCGACTTTTTTATTTACTTCTTCTGACCTGAAGAATGAACTTATATATATGGGTTTACCACCAAGTCCAGCTCTCATGGGCTCAAACAGCTTTTCTGCTACAATTTTCATTTTTTCAAGCTCATCGGCATTTGGTGTGTTGTTAAGTCCGTGACGTATAGCGATGTCACTTTTTGTTGCTTCTGTATAGCTAATATGAGCACTAATTCGTTCCATTTCGTTTTAAGTTTAATTAGTAATCGGATTATTTAATTTATAAATGTTGTTTTCAACAAATTAAGCATAATTAATTTCATGTATGTACAGTTTTAAACCATAACACATAACAATATGTTTCACTTTTTCATTAATCCGGTAAGTTAATACCTGCAGGGTTTCACAGAAAAGCAGTGGTGGTTCCTGCGTTTTTTATAATTGAATTTAACAATTTGCCTGAGCAGTTTACACATGAACAAATATAATTGTTTTTCGTAAACCGCCAATTGTTAAAGTCTGAAAATCAGAGATGTACTACATTAATAAGTAGTTTTTGGATAATGAATTGGGTAGGATGTGATTAGGTAACTACGATTGTTTTTAATCGGAACCTACCATAGAAAATACTGTATAATTACAGATTTCATTTAGGTTAAAGTAAACTATGCAACCTTTTGCAAAAATGTGCATCCTATTTATGAACAGTGAACTGATCTACCATAATTACTATTATTTATAAACTTAAAATGCAGAGCAATGATAAGAAAAGCATTAGCAATTTTAGTGATCATGGGGGTTGGTATTTCTCTGACCGGTCAAAATTTTATTTCAGAAAATAATCAATGGAATGTAAGAGTTTCATTTTTCCCACTATCTATTTCAACAGATATTTTCTTTATTGATGGAGATTCAGTTGTTAATTCGATTACTTACAGTAAACTATATGCATCCTATGATTCTTTGGAGACCATAAAATTCGAGGGATTACTCAGAGAGGAAGCAAATATCGTTTATTATTTGCCGGAGGACAGAGATGAAGGAATACTTTATGATTTTAACCTTGAAACAGGAGATACTACATATGTCAACAACTTTTTTTGCTCTGATATTGAAGTTATTATTATGGACGTAGATTCAGTGGAGTATTTTGGTGAAAAACGTAAAAGGTGGAATGTGGGTGGATGCAGCTACTGGATTGAAGGAATAGGAAGTACAAATGGGCCTATACACACACATTATTGGGAATGCTTAATATGTCCGGATTGGGAATTGATCTGTTTTCATGAATCAGATTCACTGAAATATATTAAAGAGGGTGAATTTAGTTGTTATACTACCACAGTTGGAATTGATAATAAAAATGAATCAGAGGATATTCTGATAGTCCCAAATCCGGTCAAATCAGGTAATTCTGTTAGTCTGGAGTCGAAATCGAAACCGGAAAAAGTAGCAATATATAATTCTTCCGGTGTATTGGTCAGACAAATAAATCCAATATCAGAAAAAACTATCAATGTTGAAACCGGGAACCTTGTGCCCGGGTTGTACATTATAAAAATATACATGGAGAACGAACAAGTAAATACATGTAAGATGTATGTTGAGTAAGTTTATTAGTGGATAAGTAAAGTCCTTGTTTATTATATCATAGCAAGGGCTTTTTTTTAGTCTGTTATTATAATTGAAGAAATTACACGGGAATTACTTCATTCACTGTTTTGCATTTTCTTGATGAATTCTTTTGATCCTGAATTTTTTATCATTTCCTGATTATGTAACAGATCCTGCCCGTATTTGAGCCAGGTTTCGCTGAACTTTCTGAATCTGCTACATGGATACGAGCTACACTGATAACAGAAATCAAGTCCCTTTTTTTCCACACAACAAACATAAATACCCTTGCATCTTCTTATCTTGCAATGTATTTCAGCTCCTTCACACCTGTTTTTCTCTCTTGTAAAGTTTGGACAAGTACCACAATATATTCCGCACGGAGGTGGCTTACCATCGTAATTGCTATTTTTCTTTATATCAGTCATTTGATCTTTGCTTACAGATTTTTAGAATTCATAATCAATAAAATAATCACCATCCAAAGCAATACTTCTGTCTGAAACAAGTAGTAAACCTATCAAAAATAAACTATTGAACTATATAAATAGCCGGATAATTGATTTTGTAAAGTTTAGTTTGTTATCAAAAGATATTGATTACATTTTCACCTGATCTGTTAATTTCCGAAGCATACCGTTAAACACAATACCATGAAACGGATAAACTGCATACCAGTACAATCTTCCCAACAAACCTCTGGGTCGGAATGTTGCCGTTAGCACCAGATAATCATCTTCAATATTAAATTCAAGCCAGGCCTCACCTGGTAATTTCATTTCAGCAAATAATAACAACCTACCCATTTTTTTGCTGGCAAATAGTACCCTCCAGAAATCAACTGTGTCGCCAGTATAAATTTTATTATGGTTTGTTCTGCCCCTGCGCAAGCCAACTCCACCAAAGAGCTTGTCTATGAAACCGCGTAATCGCCATAAACGGTCTGCATAATACCAGCCATTATTTCCTCCGATTTGCCAAATCTTTTCGATACTGTTATTTCGATCAACCAATTTCATACGTCTGGAATCATTGTAGCACCCAAAAACAGGAACTGATATGTACTCACTAATATGGTACGACGACATTCCGCTGATAAATGAATCCTTCCAGCTTGACAGAATTTCGTTTTGTTCTATTTTGATAAATGACCTTCGAAGAGACTCATAATACGATATGGGAATTATATTAAGGAGTCTGTTTATCCTGTTGTCCCGTGCAACTACCTCGGTTTTCATGCTTTCAACCAGAGCTGTGGCAAGTTTATAGGATGTTGATGTTACAAAATAAAGCCAATAGGATGAAAGTTTTGGAGTCATTACCGGAAGGGTGATTATTTTTCGTTTCAGGTTTCGTATGTCGGCATAACCGGTAAGCATCTCTTTATAAGTCATGATGTCAGGTCCAGAAATATCGAAACTTTGATTATATGTACTTTCAGTTAGTAGTGACTGATTAAGCATTTTTATAACATCGGAAACTGCAATTGGCTGACATCTGGTGTTCAACCAGCGGGGCGCTATCATAATCGGGATTTTTTCAACAAGGTCTCTGATTATCTCAAAGGATGCACTACCTGATCCAATTATAATACCGGCTCTTAATGTGGTTAAGGCGTAATTTCCTTTAGAGAGTTCCATCTCAACATTTTTTCTTGATGTAAGATGTTTTGACAATATATCATCGTTTACAATACCGCTTAAATATATTACCTGTTTAGCTCTGGTCTGTTCTATTTTGTTTCTGAAATTAATTGCCGAAGTTTTTTCAAGCTCATGATAATCGGCTGAAGTTGACATTGAATGAACAAGGTAGTAAGCTGCATCAATATCATCCGGGATGTGGTCAAGAGTTTCGGGAATAAGTAAATCGGTTTCAACTATATCAATTGATGATAATAATGATTCTGAAGTGTTAAACCTGTCTTTGTCACGAACGCAACAAACTACCTTATGACCATGATGTACAAGTACCGGAAGAAGTCTTTTTCCAATATAGCCGGTAGCACCTGTTAAGAGTACCTTCATTTAGTTAGAATTATCAGTAGTTGTTTGTTAATCTAATATTTAGTCTGAACAAAGTTAAGTAAATCGGAACAACTCACGAATTGTTAACTATTGATTTTGTAACCTGTCTGTTCATTTTTTGTTGAATTCCCAGACAGCATTCATACTAACTTTAATGTACTTTATTATTGTACCTCAATTTGTTAATTTGTGTTAAAAAATAGCTTAAGCATTGTTTTTTGAATTTTAGGTCATATATTCGCGGTCAGAATTTGTTATTTAAAATTAGTCTAAATAAAAATTAATTATGAAAAAGATATACAATCTACTTGCAATTTTGACACTGCCGGCAATTTTAATACTATATAGTTATAGTAGCGGTAGTCCCGGAGGAAAAACGGGTTCAATCGGTGATGGTGGAAACACCTGCACCGATTGTCATACTGGTACATCGCAGTCACAAAGCGATTGGATTTCAACAAACATACCTGCACAGGGTTTTACGCCCGGCGAAACATATACAATAACAGCAACCGGAATGCATAGTGGGGTAGTAAAGTTTGGTTTTGAGCTTACTGCTGAAGATTCATTTGGTGACAAAGTCGGAACCTTCACTATTACTGAACCTACACGAACTAAACAAGCAAATGCAAACAATGCAGTTACACATACTAACGGAGGGACAACACCAACAGGAAATTCCAATTCATGGACTATGGATTGGACTGCCCCTTCATCATCTCCTGAAGTTGTGAAGTTTTATGCTGCATTCAATGCTGCAGACGGAAATGGCAGTACGAATGGCGATCAGATCTATACGACTGAGCTTACCGTTAATCAGTATCAACCTATGCCACAAATTACTGGTGTTGATCCGGATCATGCACAGCAGGGATTTATGGGTACATTAACTATTACCGGAGAAAACACTGAATGGACATCAGGAGTTGACAACGTTATGTTTAAATATCATGATGATAACAGCGTTTTATTTGAAGCGACACAAATTATGGTAACTGGTGATAACATGTTAACAGCAGATGTTGACATCCCTGTGAACATAGCAATCGGCAACTACGATGTTTATGTTGATGACCTGGTTCTCGAAAACGGGTTTGTGGTTGACATAATTGATGGCTTAGCCGACAACAGCCTTGAAAATGAGGTATCTGTATTTCCAAACCCTGCAGTTAACTCAGTAAATATTACAACTCCGCAAGGGTCAACATATATAATACACGATATTTCAGGTCGTATAATTGAAATTAATGAAGCTTCAGCATCAAAAACTATTATTGATCTTACAGACTACGAAACCGGACTATACTTTATCAGGGTTTCACATCTTGATAATAACATAACTAAAAGACTAATTGTTAAGTAAATAAATTTTTTCTGATGCTTTAATATCTAACTACTACTAATTATTTCTCCCAGGCCCCTCCTGACAACACAGTCAAGAGGGGTCTTACTATTTCATGCCATATGATTTACTCATGGCATTGAATTATTATCTCGTTGTTATGTCTTGAAACACTGGTGATTAACATATGTTTGAACTTGTCAAAGTGAACTTTGCTATTCTGTTACAATATTTTTTATTAATTTGCATTGCTTAAGTATCAATAATTACCCCTCGACCTACATTATTGTTTAACTTAAAATTACATATTATTTAGTTTGTAGTTTTTTAAAACATAAACCCAATGGATAACCAATGTCTGGATTGCGGAACCCGGCTTACTGGCAGGGTTGACAAGAAATTTTGTAATGACCTGTGTAGAAACAATTATCATAACAAAGAAAACAGGGAGGATTCACAGTTTATGCGGAATATTAATGCCATCCTGAGAAAAAACCGTAATATTCTTAAATCACTTAATCCACCTGGAAAATCCAAAGTAAAAAAGCAGGAACTCGTTTTGCAGGGTTTTAACTTCAAATACTTTACTAATGTTTACAAAACAAAAAATGGAAGGGTATACTACTTCGTTTATGAGCATGGTTTTATTGATATTGGTAATGATTATTTCGCATTGGTGATAAATTCAGAGATATGATCAATAATATGGTTGGAAATCTGAAGTAAAGTCCCTGAAGCTAATGATGTTTTAGTAGATCATAAGTCCGGAGATCGAAATCCGTATGACTTTTTCACTCCATGTACAGGACTTGATTTTTTCAACTAATGTAAATAAATCCATTAGTGATTTAATGTATTATTTAACTGGTTGTTGTACAATAAACCGAAACATGATCGTTTGTACTTTTATTATAGCTAATTAAAATATCCGCTTTGATCAGTAATTGAGTAAAATTGCAGATATTTGCACGCAAATTTTTAGAGGATGGTATTTAGTACAAGTTTGTTTCTGACAGTTTTCCTGCCTGTATTTCTTATTATATACAGTTTAGTTGGAAAGAAACTTAAAAACTGGGTAATACTTATTGCCAGTATTATCTTCTATAGCTGGGGAGCTCCTAAGTTTGTATTTGTGCTGATAGGCTCAACAATTATTACCTTCTACCTTGTAAAACTGATGCATAACTCTACAGTAAGGAAACGAAGAAGGTTGTTTTTAGTAATGTCAATAGCCATCAATCTTGGATTACTTCTATATTTTAAATATGCCAATTTCTTTATCGAAAATGTTAATTCATTTCTGAATTTACTTGGTGTTGAACAGGTTGGATGGACAAAAGTGATGCTGCCAATTGGGATATCGTTTTATACATTTCAAACATTGACATATGCGGTTGATGTGTACCGGAACGTACATAAACCACTAAAAAAAACAAGCGATTATTTGTTGTACATAATGTCATTTCCCCAAATGATAGCCGGACCCATTGTAAGATTTAACACTATCGCTGATCAGATTGTTGATCGTGAAGAAATTGTTGATGATAAACTTACCGGATTTATAAGGTTTTCCATTGGATTGGCAAAGAAAGTATTGATTGCCAACGTAATGGGAGAGCAGGCTGATCTGATAATGAATGGAGATATTAACGGAATTAGTACAGCCACAGCATGGATAGGTATTCTGGCATATACATTCCAAATATATTTCGACTTCTCCGGATATTCTGATATGGCAATAGGTTTGGGGAGAATGATGGGTTTTAAATTTCCTGAGAATTTTAATAATCCTTATATATCACAAAGTATTACTGAGTTTTGGAGAAGATGGCATATAACCCTTGGAGCATGGATGAGGGATTACTTATATATTCCATTGGGAGGAAGTAAAGTAAGTACAAAACGCAGGCTTTATTTCAATCTATGGTTTGTATTTCTTGTCTCAGGATTGTGGCATGGAGCTTCATGGAGTTTTGTAGTTTGGGGAGCATATCATGGTTTCTTTTTAGTAGCTGAACGACTTGTATTATTAAAGGTATACAATAGGATTGGAAAATTTCCAAGTATTGCAATAACATTTTTGATAGTTGTAGTTGGCTGGGTATTCTTCAGGCTCGAACAGTTCGATCTGGCTGTTGCCTATCTTGGGAAGATGTTCAGCTGGCATACCGGTGGAGTTGATACAATAACTTCATTCAGGTTCTTCTTTGTAATGGCAGTAATTTTATCGTTTTTTACTATTATCAGAGCAGGTGACAGGATTTGCAATTTTATGTTTACTAACGGTAATCATTCACAAAAAACTTATTACTGGCTAATTCCTGTTGCACTATTGTTATTTACTCTCTCGTTAAGCTCAGTAACATCTTCAGGTTTTAACCCGTTTATATATTTCAGGTTTTAGTATGAGTAGAGATTCAAATATTATAATAAAAAGGGTCATATATATACTGATCGTGATATTGATTTCTATTCCGCTAATGCAGCAGGTAACAAAGTTTGCATATGTGGTACCGCTGAAGGGAGCTGTAACCAACACCGAAAGACCAAAATTTAGTCTGAATGACTGGCTAAGCGGAGAATACCAGTTGAAAGATGAAGAATATATAAACCGTAATTTTGGATTCAGATCAGAGTTTGTAAGGCTTAATAATCAGTTGGATTACTGGCTTTTTGATAAAATAAATGCGAAAGGTGTTTTGATTGGTAAAGAGGGTTTTCTTTATGAGATGGATTACATAAATGAATACCTTGGCAGGTTGTATCTTGGAGAGGACAAGATAAAAAGCAATATGACCAAGTTGAAAATCGTTAGCGATTCTCTCAAAAGCAGGGGCATCGATCTTGTATTTCTTATTGCAGCCGGTAAAGCAAGTTATTATCCCGAATATTTCCCTGAAAGTGAGTCGAATAGTGTTAAAACCATTTCTAATTATGAAGCGTTTGTACAGGCGTTTGATTCATTGGAAATTAACCATATTGATCTTAACGGATGGTTTGTAAAAATGAAGGATACTATCGACTATCCGCTATTCACAAAAGGTGGTATTCACTGGAGCAAATATGGTGAATATTATGCAATGGATAGTATTATAAGTTATGTGGAAAAACTCAGAGATGTTGTACTACCACGATTCAGGGTTGACGGAATTGATGTTTCAATACTACCTAAATACAGGGATAATGATATAGGTGAGGGTATGAACCTGTTATTTCCACATTCAACTTTTGCGATGGCATATCCAAATCTGGTGCTTGAAAATGAAGATGCTGATATGGATGTGAAAGCAATGGTATTGGCTGACAGTTATTACTGGGAAATGTATAACGAAGGATTTTCAAGAGACATTTTCAACAAAGGACAATTCTGGTACTATAATAAGGAGATATTTTCAAATGTACCAGGTAAAGAAAAACAGAATATTGCAGATATTGATATAAGAAGTGAGATTGAAAAAAATGATGTTGTGTTTATAATGCAGACTGAAGCCACTTTAAACAGATTTACCTTTGGGTTTATCGATAACTTATACGATATTTACACTAACCGGAAATCTGAGATACCTGAAGAAGAGATAATCAGTGAAGAAGAAATAGCCGATGTTATAAGCAGGATTGAGAAGAGTAAAAGCTGGTATGATGTTGTAGTTGAAAAAGCACAATCAAGAGGAATAAGTGTTGAAGAAATGTTAAGAATTGATGCTATATATGTGATAAAGCAGGACAGGCTGAAGGCGAGGAATACTAAATAAATACCATAAGATTATATATCTTTTTCATTCATTTATTAACACGATTAAATTAGTCAGCCTTTAAGGTTTTTCCTGTTAGTTAACTAATTGACATTGATACTATTTGTTTTGATGTATGTCAAAAAATGGCTAAACACGTAAAAATTTGAAAATCTCTTTATTTTACAGTTTCTAATTACTAAGAAGTAGAAGGATCTGGGTTGTATAAAACTACCTTAAAGATTTGGTAAAACCGCTTTAGACAAGTGTTGATAATAGTAATTTACGTATTACATTTAGTAATACAGTTAACTTTGTTTATTGTTTAGTGTGGGCATCAAATCCATTCATTATAACAATCTATAATCTTTTAAATAAGATACTTACCATATTGTAAATTAGTAGACATGCATAATAAAAGCTATTGAATTTATTAGGATTACACTGATAGAAGGCAGAGGTCTTTATTTGGATTCGTTCTAAATATTGCGAGTTGAAAAAAATAGTTATCAGAAATGGTATAAATACAGCATCCTTTCGGTACTACTATATAAAGCAAATTATAAACCCAAACAATACAAAGCATTTTTAAGGTACATCGACCAGGACTTA
>JANQGJ010000067.1 GCA_028277395.1 Bacteroidales bacterium
ACCCATGGTACCACTCCGATAAATCTCCGCTTTCGCAAAAATTTTAATCATCCTCGGTTGGTATATTAGGATGCTGAAAATTTATGCTCATTTCATCTGGTGTTTCAGGCGTCCATTTTTGGTTTTTCTGCTATTTCGATTGGGACGCCAGTTTCGGGCTTCCGGGCATAATTATTCATTACAGAATCTTAGTTTATCTTTTTATTATAAGGTGAGCTGCTTAATTCGGTTAAGTATATGATAAATGCGTAATGATTCAATTTAATATGCTTAATACTTAATTAATGTTAAAGTATTGTAATTGTCGCAGGTTATTGAACATTATCTAATATATTTGCAACGTTGTTGCATTTGAAATGCCTTTGCATTTATGGATCCTGTTGAGATTTTAAATAGGCATAACTTGAAACGAACAAGTTGTCGTGAAGGGATTATTGGAGTAGTTCTTAAAGCCAACCAGGCTCTTTCTGAAAATGAGATCAGGAACCGGTTGACAGGAAATTACGATAGGACTACTTTTTATCGTTCATTCAAAACATTAGTGCAACATAAAATTATTCATAAAATAGTGATAGATAATCAATTGGTTAAGTATGCGCCGGATAATTCCATTACGCATAATTTTGAGCATGCTCATTTTTATTGCAACGAATGTCATTCAGTTGTTTGTATGGATGATATTCCTGTTCAAAAATATGTACTTCCAAATGGCTATTCCAATGATGAAACTGAGGTTTTGATTAAAGGAACCTGTGGTATTTGTAGTAAACCTGAAATTAAGTGAAAAACAACAGAAAACATATTGCAGCTATTTTGTTTGGACTTTTCTTTTTTCCAATCATTTTTCAATCTGCTCATGTTGTTTTCGATCATGCGCATACATTTTTATGTGATCATAATCATCATAACGGAAGTTCATTTCATGCCGGATCCAAATCTCAAAATGAAATTATTTCGCAAACTTTTGATGATTGCCAGGTATGTGAGTACCAGTTCTCGATAAACGATCTGCCAGGTGTTTTTCTGTTTAGATCAGTTATACCTGCACATACCCTGATTTATAACCAGGATATTGTAAAACAACAAAATACATTCGTTTATACAGTTAAATTACCGAGAGCGCCTCCGCATCAAACAGTCTGATTTACAGGTGTCTGTTTTAAAGTAGTTTAATGTCAATTTTCAGATTATGAGTAAGTTTTACATGCTTCTGATAAGCATGTGTTTTTCATTTGGATCGTTGTTTGGACAATCAATGTATAAGTTGAGCGGTGTTGTTGTTGATGAAAACAGTAAACCCCTGACAGGTGCATCAGTGTTTCTGTTCCCGGTTAGTAGAGGTGCTGTTACAGATGCCGGCGGGTCTTTTATTATTGAAAACTTACCAGCAGGCAACTATAAGCTCAAAATTTATTTTATTGGTTATAATACTCTGAGTGATACAATTGCCATTTATAAAGATATGACCTATAATGCAGCATTGAAGGTTTCATCGCTTAGCCTGCAGGAGGTGGTTGTATCCGACGACTATGCTGAAACGCGTAAAAATGAAGAATCGCTGAACATTGAAGTTGTCAATGAAGAATATCTGAAACAAAACCTTGGTGGCAGCATTATGAATTCGCTTGAAAGATTACCTGGTGTAACAGCTATAAATATTGGCTCGGGTCAGTCGAAGCCGGTTATTCGCGGACTCGGGTTTAACAGGGTTGTGGTGGTTGAAAATAATATCAAGCATGAAGCCCAGCAATGGGGTGCCGACCATGGACTCGAAATAGATCAGTATGCTGTGGATAATATCGAGGTAATTAAAGGGCCATCTTCACTAATGTATGGTTCTGATGCCATTGGCGGAGTTATTGATATGTCGCGAAGAAATATTCCTGTTGAAAACACTGTAACAGGAACCATTGATCTCACTGGTAAAACTAATAACGATTTTCTGGGAGGATCGTTTTCGCTGGCAGGCAGAATTAATAATTTCTTTGCTGATTTCAGAGCTACTATTATTGATTATGGTGATTATAAAGTCCCCACTGACAGCGTTGATATTTATTCATATCGTGCTGCTTTGGATAATAATCACTTAAGGAATACAGCCGGGAAGGAGAGGAATCTGCATTTATCTTTCGGGTTAATTCAAGAGCAGTTTCAAAGTACTTTTTATTCGAGCAACATTGCTTCGAAGAATGGTTTTTTTGCCAACGCACATGGTCTGGAACCCAGAAATGTAGATACTGAACTACATGATAAGTCAAACAGGGATATCCAGTATCCATATCAAAAGGTAGATCATTTTAAGGTTATTAATGTAAGTCAGCGCAATTGGGAAAGACTGAAACTTGAGTCTGATCTGGGTTTTCAGAGAAACTTCAGACAGGAATGGAGCAGTTATGTTGACCATGGTCATATGCCTCCTGTTTTTCCTGACACTCTGAGTTTTCATCCCGATCTGGAACGACAATTTGATAAGTATGTTTACTCTGCAAATATCAGGTCATACTATCAGTATAATGAGAAAATACAGCTTAGCTCAGGGCTGGTAGTTGAATATCAGGATAACCGGATCGATGGCAGGGGATTTATAATACCGGCATACAGACAAACTAATACAGGTGCTTATGCACTGGTTAAATATTCAAATACTGAAAACAGTATGATCCAGTTTGGTATTCGTTATGATTACGGGCACATTAATACAACTGAGTATTATGACTGGTTTCCGTCTCCTGTTGTTGAGAATGGTGACACAACGTATCAGTATTTGCAAAGGGCAGGGGATATTGACAGGAGTTTTTCAAACATCTCATGGTCGGCAGGATACAACTACAATCCCGGAAAATGGTCGTATAAGGCTAACATTGGTAAAAGTTTCAGGATGCCTTTGGCAAAAGAACTGGCTGCGAATGGTGTTAATTATCATCATTTTAGCTATGAAGTTGGTGATCCGGATTTTTCACCTGAAATATCATATCAGCTGGATATCGGTGTGGAGTATTCAAATGTACGGTTTGCGATTGGTACAACACCATTTTTAAATTACTTTTCAAATTATATATTTCTGAATCCCAGTTCTGAACACGACAGACTGTATGGTAACGGAAACCAGGTTTTCTACTATACTGAAAGTGAGGTCATACGATATGGTTTTGAGCTGCATGCTCATTACGAGTTGTTCAAATCCCTTCAGCTAGGTGTTATTGGTGAGTATGTGTATTCAGAACAACTTTCAGGAGAAAAGAAAGGCTTTACTTTACCTTTTTCCCCTCCTCCTTCAGCTATTTTTAATATAAAATTCAGGAAGGATAAACTAATTAACTTCAACAATGTGTATGTGTCTTTTGACTACAGAATTACTGCTCAACAGAACAATATAGTACCGCCTGAAGATCCAACTGATGGTTATCAGGTTATAAATCTTGGTTTTGGGGGAAATATACCCATTGGTAACCAAAAAGTATCATTGTCGTTGCAGATACAAAATCTGCTCAATACAAAATATTTTAATCATACCAGCTATTACAGGCTGATCAATATACCGGAACCGGGACGTAATTTTATCATAAATATTACTATTCCCTTTTCGGTAAGAATTAACAATTAATAAATAATAATCAACTAAAATTTAAACATTATGAAAGTAAAAAGAAGTTTAACAGTATTAGTATTAATTATAGCTCTGGCAGTTGTAATGTCGTCATGCAAAAAAGATGATGATCCAATCCCGGCACCTGTAATTACATTGTTGGAATTAGGTCTTGAAAACAGTCACATTGGCTATGTAGGCGATGAATTCCATATTGAGGCAGAAGTAGTTGCCGAAGGAAAAATTGATAAGATAGAAATAGAAATGCATCCAGAAGAAGGCGAAGGTGAGGAAATTCATGTAGAGTTTACAGAATTTGCCGGACTAAAAAACCTTACATTTCATGAACATATTGAAATACCTGATGATGCAGTTCCGGGTGAATATCATTTTCATTTTGTTGTGACTGATATGGAAGGTAATCAATCATCAGCAGAAGATGAAGTTACGATAGCTGAACCTGTTGAATAAGAGGTACCTGTTATTAAGATAAGTTCGTCATCAGAAGATAGTACTGTTACTGCAAAGGATGGAACAATATCCATTGCGGTAACAGTATCTGATACTAACTCATTATCCGGTTTGTCTTTATACTGGCAAGGGAAAATGATAACAAACCGGACTTTGAAATAACTGACTGAACTAAATATGTAGTATTTAAAGTAAAGTCGTATATTGGACTTTTTGAAAAACAAATCATAAAATGAAAGCTTCTAACATATTATTTATTGTAACACTTTTAGTAGTTGTACTGTATTCATGTAAAAAGGATGATGATATCGATACGGAAAAACCTGATATTGATTTAACAATTCCAGGTGCATTTCCTGCTAATTGCGATACGATGTATTTTGGTGAATCATTCAATTTCAATGCTCTTTTTAAAGATAATTATGAGCTGGGATCGTTCAGTATAGATATTCATAATAATTTTGATGGTCATTCGCATAGTACAGAGATAACTCAATGTGAATCCGATCCTGAGAAAGATCCTGTTAATCCGTATGTTTTCATCGATGATTACGATATTCCTGTAGGATTGAAGGAATATAATGCAGTTATGTCAATTTCAATACCTGCAGGTAATACTGATGGCTTATATGATGAAGGTGATTACCATTTTTTTATAAGTCTTACCGATAAGGAAGGTTGGTCTGCACAGAAGGGATTGAACATTAAACTACTGCATAGGTAGTGTAGTTTGCCTGCCAATCTGTTACAATGATTATTACAATACGTAAGCAGACCTTAGTGAATTAATTTCGGTGGTGTGAATACAAGTTGTATTGTGCTTTACATTTTAGAGTAAATACAAGAGGTACAAATTAAGGAATAATTAAAAATGGATGACAGAAAACCAAAATAATTTTCTGATTAAGAAAAAATTTATATTTTTGTCAACCGAACGATTGGTTAAAATAATTTAATTATGCCAAAAACTGATGGATATTTGACAAGAGAAAGGATTCTCCAGGTGGCGGAAACGTTATTCTCTGAACAGGGTTATGATGCAGCAAGTATTGGTGCAATATCTAAGCTGGCAGGCATTAATAAGGCCACTATTTATTACCACTTTAGCGATAAACGCAGTATTTTGCATGCGTTGTATGAAGATATGATCATGCAAATGAGAGAAAGAATAGTTAAAAATAATTCTTCCGATTCAAATATTATGGATCATATCAAAAAGGAAGTAGATTTTTTAAGGCAAAAAAAAGATATCGTTTCCATATTACTTATGGAGGCCATGAAAACTAATAATGATGACGATTCGCTTTTTTTAATAGCTTCATCTGAGATTAACAGAGAAAAGAACAGGATCATTAATCTTGTAAATTCACCGGAAAAGAAAAATCTGTTTCTGGCGCATGAGTTTTTTACAGGTTTTATACCAATATTTTCTTTTGTGGTTCTTGAAGATAAATACAGGAAATATTTTGGTATTAGCGAAGAACAGGTTATTGATGCATTTTTTGCAGCTATTAAGAGAGCGCACTTTGATACACATGTAATTTAAATTTTTTTTGCTTTTTTAATAACCGTACGGTTGGTTAAATTAATTGAGAAATGAAAGAAAAGAACATATTGATGCAAACACTCTCTATAAAAGGGTCTGATTCCCGGAGGTTTTTGCAGCACGATTGTGCCAGCCGGACTTACCGGAATTTGTTTCTGGTGGTAGTGTATATTATTTGTGATATTATCCTTGTATCAAAGTATCAAATTCCATTTAAAATATAAAAAGAAGTTTAAAATGAAACGTTCAATCACTTATCCTCCATTTTATTTTTTTTGCTGCATGGTATTAACTATTATTAGTTATTTCCTTTTCCCAATATCAATTATTCTTGAATTTCCAGTTAACCTTGCTGGAACAATACCTCTGATTACAGGGTATATAATATTACGGAAGGCTTCAGATCTGTTTCACAGTAACAACACTACATTTAATCTCGAGGTACCGTCGGTATTTGTAATTAAAGAGTTATTCAGGTATTCAAGAAACCCAATGTATTTAGGTGCTTTAATTTTTTTAACCGGATTATCATTACTATTGGGTAACTTAACCGGACTTCTTTTTCCCTTTTTGTTTTTCCTGGCAATTAACTTCTTATGTATTCCTGCTGAAGAGAAATTGATGAAGCAAACTTTTGGAAAAAGATATCTCATATATAAAAAAAAAGTCAGAAGATGGATATAGAAAACAAAATCAATGAGAAAGTACAAAATGTACCTTTAATCAATTATAGAAAATGTAGTGGTTGCAACAAATGTATTGATGTCTGCAAGCAAAATGTACTTGCACTTAAGGATATAAATCAGGATACTAACAAATCCCGTTTTTTTCGGCGTAGAAAACTCAAAGCAGTTGTCCAACATGGTATGAATTGTACAAGTTGTGGGTTATGCTCTTCTGTTTGCAGACATAAAGCTATTTTAATTACTTAATACTTAAACACATGATAAAATTTAGTTTAATATTTATTCTTACCGGTATGATATCATTCACCTTACATTCAGGTACTGTTTCAGATACTTTATCTTTAGACAGTGCAATGCAACTGGCAATAAAAAACAATTATGGATCATCACAGGATTCAAATACTATTGCTGAATGCGAAACAGAATTACTATCTTCAATTTCTTCCAGTTATTTCGAATGCCTGTATTACAGACAATGTTATGATGCAATTCTAAATACAAAAGATTTTTTCATTAAAGAACTTAGTTGCCTGAAAATTGGAGATAATACGAAAATTAATCTCAATATCCAATCATTGATATCAGATATGGAGATCAAAGCTATTGAGTACCAGATAAATTTGTCAAAATGCAAATCAAGTTTATACGATGATCTGCAACTGGATAATAGTAAAGACTATTTTCTTTCTACTCCATTTGAAACTACTTTTACAGTATTTGATACAGCGATTGTTTTACCTGTTAACCCTGAAACCAGGTCTTATTATTATAAAAACAGAAAACTTTATCAAATGAATGTTGATTTGGTTCAGCAATTAAATATCAAAAAGCAATTAGTTAAGAAAAAACTGAAAAAGCAAATAACAGGGAATGTATTTGATTACAGTGAACTGAAAAGATGCATTGATGAATACATAGAAATACAATTGAATTATTTTTCAAAATTGCTCGAAGTTAAAAAGTTATATATAAACCTGACAAAATTTATAGCTATGCTAATCTCAAATTAACACTGAAACCTGTGTTGGTCAGCTTCAAATGAATATTACCTGACATAAACAAATAGCAGGTAATTTGATTATTGCAAGTTTATTCTGATAATCAGGTTCTTTTAAGTGCTAATTGAAGGGCTGGTAGAAACAGACTGAATAATTATTAATCACAGGGTATTTGTGACAATTCCAGGTAATTTTCTGTTATTTAATTTTCCAACCGATTAACTACCATCATCTCGAAATCAGGATTTAAGCCTGTTTTGAGATGGTTTTTATAAAGGTCTGTCAATTCTTTCAACTTGACCGTTTCACCGTTTTTTTTGTAAACCCCTGCAAGGTTCACCAATGCGATCGTATAACCAGACATAATCATCCCAGATATGCGGGGGAAGTTATTGTCCTTTACATTTTTGTAATTCACCAGATTTTCTTCAGTCAGTAACTTCTCAAATTCAGATATATCTAACTCATGATCAGTTTGTTTTGTTTCAACTGGAGTTAGCTTTGAGATAATACCACAGTTCTGAAACCTATTGTTAAGTCCTGCATAATATGTTGGTTCTGCAAAGTTTGAGAAATAAACCGGACGATCGGAAAAGTTATCCTCAATTATTTGCAGGAGGACAGCTCTTTGGGGACTGAGATAAGTCCTGGGTTTGGCGGTTTCTCCTTTCATTTTTGAATGCAATCTTAAAGATGTCAGGTCAGGTGCTATAGTCCATTGGATCTCGTGATCTTCTTCAAGTCCGAATTTTATCCTGTCTTCTGACGAAATATTGACGAAAATGTTAGTAGTATCCCACTTGAAAGGATGAATATCCATTATCTGGTTATCAGTAAGGTTGATATTAACGTTTCTAACGCATCCGGCTAATCCGTCTTTTAAGAATTTTACGTACCAGGGTCTGTCTATGTTTCCAAGGGGAATTATGGTTATATCCGTCCTGAAATCCTCAAGGAGCTGAAGATATGCACATACATCAAAATCAGCATTTCCTCCTGTAAACAGGATTGCGTTTTCGTTGCATGACATCAATATGTTCTTTCCAAACTCAATTAACCAGTCAGGATAAGCACCTTTTTCATACGCAAGTTTATAGAAGTATTTTAACTTTTCTGCATCATAATTTTGCATGGCAGTAAAAGCATTACCACTACACTCAGCACCATAAAAATATTTTGCATCACCGTAGTCAGGGTTTAATTCCAGTGCTTTATCAAGGTATTCAAATATTTGTTGTGAATAAGAGTAGTCGTAGCCACTTAAAGGACGGCTGTCATATGCATTGTAATGACTGAACCAGCCAAGGTAATAATATATTTCAGCATCATCAGGATGATCTTTAACCGCCCGTTCGAGCAGTTTAATTGCTTCATGATAGTGTTCTTTTTGAAACTCATCAAGAGCTTTTTCCTTCAATGTTAATTCCTGTGTGTAAGAAAGCGTTGCAGCAGTTAACAGAAGGCAAATCGTACTTACAATTTTCTGCATAGTGTTTCTGTTTAAGATGAAGTTCTGTATCCCTGACAGATTTGTCAGGCAGCTGGTATTATCTGTTACCAGCTCCAAACCCCGTTTTTAAATAACTGAAACCACTTTTCAATATTCTCTTCATCATATAATTCCAGCACTTTAAATATTTCACTGGCAAATTCGATTGGTGCAATTCCGTTTGCGGTTATTACATTATTATCAGTAACAGCCAATTTATTTTGGTAATGCCCTTCTCCTTTGTAATTTGGAGCAATACCCTTTAAGTAATTCAGATCGTTGCTGGTGTGTTTTATCTCATTCAATATTCCAAGCTGACCAAGGTACATTGTGGCAGCACAAATTGCAGCAATTGGTTTTCCTTCTTTTCGGATACTTAAGGTTAGATCTGTAATTTCCTTATTTTCATCTTTTTCCCATGCAGTACCTCCCGGAAGTATTAACATGTCTACCTCCTGAGTAACTACTTTTTCCAATGAAATATGAGGAGAGACAACTAATCCACCCATTGATTCTACAGGTTGCCCGTCAGTTGAGAAATAAATCAGGTTGAACTCGTTATTCTTTTTGATCTCAGGTGTCAGGAATGCTATCTCCCAGTCAGAAAATCCGTTAAAAAGATATAGAAATATTTTTTTCATTTTATATATTTTAGTTCCAGTATATGACTTATGGATATTTTTAAAACCAGTTGTAAATATTACAATTTTTTTTACTTCCGGCTGTATTGATTTAACAAATATTACATATGAGTTTATGGTTTATCGTGTTTGTAAGTAATCTGGTAAATATTATTATGTTAACTTGCCAATAGTGTGATGAACGGACACTCTTGTTTTACTACCGTCATAGATTCACATAGTTTTTTCAGACCGGTACCATTTAGTTATTAAAGTGATAGTACCAATATTTGTGAATACAAAACTAAGATGTCTCTTTCTATTTGCATTGAAATATGATGCACATTAAAAATCAAAATCAACATTAAAAATTCAGGAATATACTATGTAGTACATTATTCATTGGTTTTGTATGTATTCAGAAGCTACATTAATCGTTATCAGCAGGTTAATGTTTTAGGATCTTTTGCTAAATAAGAGAGAAATAAAAAAGAGAAAACTTAATACCAGAAAAATAATATTCACAGTTCCTGCGAATGGAGGAGCCCCTTCAGGCCACAACTGTCCCAACAGAACAATTGCATTTAAAATCAACAGTACAATTAATGCGGTTTTTTTGAATTTAGTCATTTGTTTATTCTTAATACGATAGCTCTTCCAAAGATATTAATTTAATAACAAAACTATATCTTTAACTTAAAGCCTTTGTAAATGAAAGTCAGTTATTTGAAATTAGTCATTGTGAATTCTGAATTTTGATATTAGGATTCTTACAGCAAATGAAGAAAATTTTATTGTCTAATTATTCCGAATTTAAGATATTTTCGTGTAGCAGCAAACAATGTTGGTTATAAGGTGTTTAAGTTGATTGTTACTGATTGATCTGCCGATGGTAAGGGTGGATCTCATAATCTTTATAAATGGTCTTTGCATATGATTCATTAATACCCAATTCATCACAGGCATCTCTACAGTTTTTATAGCATTCGACAGCATTTTCACGATCACCTGTCATATCATAACAGAATCCAAGATTACGATAGTAGAATGGTATTACGAACTTTTTACTGTATTCGGGTATTTTATCGAGATTATTAGAAATGCTTTCCATTACTGTGATAGCTGATACGTAGTCCCCGCCAAGAAACAGTATCCATCCTTTTTCAAACTGTAGCTGAATGGAATGCGAATACATGGATTCCCATTCTTCAATAACCGGTTTTGTTTTTTCAATGTTCTCTGCCGGAATTATTGAAGGATCATCATCCATACCCATTCCGTGAATAAGTTCAATCAAAGCACCACTGAACATCAGATCGATTCCTGATGAATCTGATACATCATAATATCCCCTGGCCAGTTTTTTTTCAATAAAATCTGATATATTTTTAGAAATTTCCTTTTCCCTTATAGGGAGTATCTCATTGAAATCCAAGACTTTAATACTATCCTGATTTGCAAGTGCAATATCAAAGTAGTGTTTATGTTCTGCCCCGGTTAGTACCAGCACATGGCTACCTTTGTTTTCTTCAATAGCTGTATTGATCAATTCAAGCATATTGTTATTTCTTGTCAGATATGACAAATTCATGCAACCATCGCCAAACACAGATACATTTATCGCATACATTTCTTTTATATAGTCATTATATTCATTACCATTAAAGAAACCATAATCCTTGTCGTGTCTGTTCCACAGCTCATTCAGACTACCATATTTCTTAATAAATGACTGCATTACTGAATTAGAATCCACCATATTATAATATTGCGTCTCCTTTAATTTGTATTCATCTGTTTTAATATAATCACTTCGCAAAGCCCGGTCATTTCCACCTGAAGCTGTTTCCCATGAATCAATAGGGTAAACTTTACAGTTATTTTCTATTCCGTAGATGGTAGCAAGCATCATCTCATATAGATAGGACCTCTTTCTGAAGTAGGAGGGAGGAATCTCAACACAAATTACATCCGGATTGTAGGTCTCAATTATATTTACCAGATCATAATATGTAAAGTTTGGGTTTCTGTCGTGGGCATGTGTTGTTCCAACTACAAGTACCTGTGTTATCTTATTTTCATTTGATGGATTGCATGATAATACACATGAAATCACGATTACCAATATCGGTATTATATTACTCTTCTTCATTATTATTTCTGATTTAAACTAATTGATAAAAGAACTGGTTATTTTATTACAAATAGCAATTTGTGAAGGCAAATTAGAGTTTTCAGAATATTATTGTTAAACTTTAACCTTTTTTGGCATTTTTTGACGTTTATTCACGTTACAACTTTGAGTTCAGCCATTAAATTCCAGGTATCATATTATATCTGAGACCTGCTTTAATTCAAAGCACCTCTACAATAAAGACTACCGGATCGCTCCGATAGCCTTTGAACCAAAAATCCTACCTTTTGATTTATATTTTACCTGGTTGAGTTTACTACGGATTCAAGCTGTTTAAGTCTTTCTTTAAGTAATTTGTTTTGATGTTTTAATTCGTTTATCTCTTCCTGTTGTTGATTAACAATACCTGTTGCTATATCTGAAGTTTCGTTATCTGCTGTGCCATTATCAAGTTTATTAATATAAACCAGTTTTTCTCCTGAAATTTTTTCCAACAATCTAATTACCCGCAACATATCCACATTGATCACTTTGCCTGTTTCACTATTTTCACTGTAATAGGACCAGGCCATGTCTTCGCTTTTTTCGGTGAGACTAAAATTATGTGGTGACAATGTAGTAGTATTACCTGCTTCGTCTCTAACTCTCAGTTCGCTGGATGAAGAAACATCTTCTGTATACAATAATATACCATTTGTGATAGATGCTGTTGGTATTGTACCGTTAAAAATTGCCAGGCAACTACCTCCATTTCCAAAGGATGTTCCCCCAATACCAAGATTCCCATTTACAGTTAAATAATCATTGCTAAAATCACCAAATACCAGTGGTGCAGAACTATTTGAGTTTTCAATATATAGCTTATTATCACCAGACTCGTAGTACCCGGCTTCATATCCAAGAAATATATTTCCTGATTTAGAGTGTGATCCTATACCCCTGCCGGCATTGTAGCCTATCAATGTATTATTGCTGCCACCAGTTTGAAGGTAACCAGTATAATTCCCTATCATTGTATTATAACTCCCCGACGTTGCAGAATAAAAGCTACTGTTTCCCAGACAGGTATTATAAGAACCGTCAACATTATAAGTGAATGAATAGCTTCCTATTGCAGTGTTTGCAAATCCTGAAACTGATGATATTGCTGCATTGTGCCCTACGAATACATGCTCATGACTACCAAGGTTATCCTCCTTGCCGGCATTATATCCAATAAACACTGAGCGTCCGCTGTTTAAGCTTTCCAATCGGGAATCAATCATTTTCCATTTCTCTGTTCCACCAATGTTGAAGTGAATAACATCTTCATCTGTTGTAGCCTCCACACGGATTCTTGTGTCGTTATCGTCATCTGAAACCGACTTTGGTGTAAGTGTTTTCAGATCGACATCCTCACTTGTTCCGTCTTCAATTCCAATGGTTAATATATCACCGCTAAGGCCCGAACCGGATATGTTTTGATCATCGGTGCCAGAACCTGAGGGAAGAGTAGACAGGTCAACTGTTTGTGTAGACTGACCATCATCTTCCAGGGATAATTGTAATATTGAACCTGATAGAGAAAAGACATCAATGGTCTGGTCATCAGTGCCTGTTCCATCCTGAAGAGAAGACAGGTCAACAGATTGGGTAGCCTGTCCGTCATTTTCAATAGATAACTGCAGCGAGGTTCCCGATAAAGAGAACGCATCTATTGTTTGATCATCGGTGCCGGTTCCGTCCTGAATAGAAGACAGATCAACTGTTTGTGTAGCCTGTCCGTCATCTTCAAGGGATAATTGCAATGTAGTACCTGATAATGAAAAAATATCAACAGTCTGATCATCAGTATCAATATTATCAGACCAACTCAGGATTCCACTTCCACTTGTTGTAAGTACCTGACCTGAAGAGCCATCGGTTGTCGGGAGAGTAAGTATATAATCAGACACCAACGATGCCGGCGATTGAATACTCACTTTATTTGTATCGTATCCACCACCCTCATAGAGAGTTATCATACCTGCGGTTGAACTTCCTTTTTTAACTTCTAAAGATCCATTTATTCTTAACATATCATTGTCAAATTCACCATAAATTAAAGGAGTCAAAGAGTTGGAGTTTTCTATATACAGTTTATTATCTGTGGTATCACTGTAACCTGCTTCATAACCTATGTAAATACATCCGGACTTCGAATGATATGTATCAAAACTTCCTGCATTATACCCTAAAAATACATTGTTGTTTCCCTGCTTAAGATATTGTCCTGCATATCTCCCTACAGCAGTGTTTTTACTACCGGTGGTATTACGATTCAATGCATCGCTACCCATCGCAACATTCTCACTACCAGTTGAGGTTTGTTGCAATGAAAGGGCGCCAATCGCTGTATTCCAGTAACCACTTGTATTACTGCTTAATGTATGATAACCTATTCCTGTATTTAAATAACCGGTTGTATTAGAAGTCAGGGTCCCCGAACCCATTGCTGTATTATAGCTGCCGGTTGTATTGAGTTGAAAGCTGGTTCTGCCAATTGAAACGTTGTTATTACCTGTTGTTGTGGCCTTACCTGATTCAGCACCAATAAACACATTAAAATTGGAACTAAGGTCGTCATTTAGCCCGGCATTTTCACCAATAAAAACTGATCCGCCTGAATTGAAAATTTCAAATCTAGCACCAGACATCCTGAAGTATTCAGTTCCGGCCAGATCAAACCGAATAATATCTTCATCCGAAGTTTCTTCCACTTGTATTTTTGTATCACCATCATTATCCGAAATGCTATTGCCTGAAGGCATATCAGACCAACTTAATGACCCTGAACCATTAGTACTTAATACCTGACCTACAGACCCGTCACTATCAGGAAACGAAAAGGCATTATTTATATTTAACGTTCCATGAATTTTTAACAAATTACTGGCAAAGTCACCATAAATCAATGGCGTAGTTGTATTTGAGTTAGCAATGTAGAGCTTGTTACTTCCTTCTTCACTATATCCGGCCTGATAACCCAGAAATACATTTCCTGATTTAGTATTTGTTGATGTATTTCTACCTGCCTCATATCCAATAATAGTATTTCTACTGCCTGTGGTGTTATATAAATCAGCATTAGTCCCAACTCCAACATTATAGTTCCCTGAAGTAATTGATGTTAGCGCTGAAGAACCCACAGCAACATTATAATTGGTATTGGCGCTGGATAGTGCTGATGATCCAATTGCTGTGTTTTGAACACCTCCTATATTTGATTGCATAGCAGCCCTGCCAATTGCCACATTATTTCCTCCATTTGTGTTAAATATTAAGGATCCTACTCCAATTGCAGTATTGGATGATCCGGTGGTATTTGAACTGAGGGCCATCTGACCTAATGCTGTATTTTCATCTCCATTGGTATTTGCACCAAAAGACCAATATCCTACTGCTGTGTTTCTGAACCCGGTTGTATTTGAATAACCACTGTTATAACCAACAAATACATTGTAATTATTGGTAAGATCATCATTTACACCTGCAGATTCTCCTATGAAAACTGATTTTCCGGTATTGAGAGTTGCCATCCTTCCATTTGACATGGTGAAGTATTCTGTACCTGACATATCAAAACGTATAACATCATCATCAGCACTTTCTTCTACCATTATTTTTGTATCGTTGTCAGTATCACTGATCATGTTAATAAGTGTTGATGATAATTGTAACCAGTCAGGAGTTGAAGGTGTGCCTGAATTATAATAAAATCCTGCGGATCCATCTGTTTGATAAACCAATAACCCCGTTGCCGGGCTACTTATTGCAGTTCGTTGACTTGTTGTCATTCTCGGTATCAGCAATCCCTTGTTTGTGGAACTCACATCAAGCATGGATGATGCATCGGGAGTTGCTGCTGTTTCATTAACTGCTACCTGAGCCTTTACTGCAAAGTTTGAAGACAATACGATCAGGATTATTAAAATTACAAATTCGGATGTTTTCATTACCTTCGGTTTTAGTTTCTTAATTGTTAGTAGTAATCAAAGAAATAATGATTACTTGTTTTAACAAAAAAAAAGTCATAAACCGTGGTAGTTTATATCATGAAATAACTGTTTTTTGACAGATTTGAATAGTTCTGACAATGGGTGAAGAATAGTAAACCTGATATACCGGCGGTGATTCGGATAGTGATATGTACAAAACATTAAACATCCTGATGATTGATATGATCTGTTTCCGGGAAAAAATGCTTTTTTACAGGAAAGTTTTAAGTCGTTGGGTTAATTCTTCACGGTATGCCTTTCCAAGATGAATTTCTGTATTATTCACATACAGAAATGTTGTGCCAAATTTATCAATACAGTTTATGTTAACCAGGTAAGACCTGTTTACCCTTATAAATAGCTCATTTGGTAGTATGGAGGAGAAGTCGCTAAGTTTTGCTCTCACAAGGTATTTTTTCGCCGTAGTATGTATCTCCACGTAATGACCGTCTGATTTAAGCAGTATTATTTCATTTATTACTACCTTATTAAACATATAGTCATTTTTAATAAAAATGGCCTCCGAAAGCTTTATCGGAGCGGTGTTCTCATTGTTTATTGTGTCCTGGCTTGATGAAGCCGTCTGTTTGAGTGCAAAGTTTTGTATTGCCAGTTGTATTGCAGCACTCAGGTCAATTTTAGTGTATGGTTTAAGAAGATAAGCTCCTGGGTTGGTTTTTATGGCCCGTGCCAGTATTTTCTCATCTTCATAGGCAGTAAGAAATACAAACGGGATATTGTATTTTTTATGAATAAGATCAGCAATCCATATTCCATCCTTGTCACCCTGTATATTTATATCAAGTATAGCAATATCTGTGTTTTCTTTATTTAATATATCAATCGCCTCCAGCGCATCAATTGCTATTCCTGAAGTAATGTAACCCAGTTGTGATAATACCTCACTCAGGCTTTCTGCCGTTATTGCTTCATCTTCTACTATTAATACTCTTACTTTATCCATTACTTTGCTATATTATCATTAAAAGTAACTATAAAACAACTTCCTGTGTTAGAGATATATTCAAAAGAACCTTTAAGCTGTTTGCTCAGGATTCTCACAAGCTTTAGTCCCAATGATTTAGATGTGTTGATGTCAAAGTTTTCTGGTAAGCCAACACCATTGTCTTTAACTGTTAGTGTATAGGTGCTTTTGTACTCATTTACTATTTTAACTGATAGCTTGCCATTATTTATACCATTAAATGCGTATTTAAAAGCATTTGTTGTCAGCTCATTAATAATAAGCCCGAGAGGAATGGCAGTGGCAACATCAAAATGAATATTTTCGGCAAAGGTTTTTATGGAAACTTTTCCCGATATACGTTTATATGTCCCGGAAACCTGCCTCAACAGTTCATTTAGATAATCATTAAATGAAATATATCTCAGATTATCACTATTCTGGTACAACTGCTGATGAATTATTGCCATAGCTTTAATCCTGTCATTGGCTTCATCCATTATCTGTACGATCTCCGGATGGTCACTGCTGCCTGCTTGTAGCTGCAACATACCTGAGATTACCTGTAAGTTATTTTTTACACGATGCTGAATTTCTTTCAAAAGGGTTTCTTTCTCCTCAAGATTATTCTGGATCATCAACTTTTGGGATTCTATTTCCTGCTTATTTGCCAATAGCTGGATATTACTTTTCGCTTTTTTCTTAAGTGCCACGTATATTAAGACAATAAATAACAATAATACAAAAGCTATAATATACAGTATGTTTTTCTGCTGTTTTTCAACCTGCCGTTTTGATTCCAGTTTTGCTATTGATGCCTTTTCCCGTATAAGTTCATTTTCTTTCTCATAAACCTGGTAAATACTGTTAGATATAATTGCAGCCCTGTTGTTCTCCTGCTTCAGCAAGCTGTCTTTGAGGTGGTTTACTTTTTGGTAAATCTCTCCGGATTTTTCAAACTCCTTTAGTTCAAATAAGATTCCCGCCTTTAATTCTCCAACAGATATAATTTGATCTATTTTATGTGATTCTCCGGTTTCAATCAAAATTTCAGCGCTGTCGAGATATTTTCTGGCTGCAGATTTGTTATTCAATTCCAGATAGGCATTGGCAAGCATAAGACATGATCTTACAGCATTTTCATGATTACCTATTCTGCGACTGGCAGCCAGATCCAACTTAGTGAGTTCAATTCCTTTCGTAGTTTCACCATTTTCAAAATATATCTCTGCAATATTACCTTTGATCATTCCAGTAAAGAAGTCCCTTTCAATATCATTTGGTGATATATTGTAGTGCATGTTCACATATTTAATTGCTTCATTATAGAAAATCAATGCACTATCAGTCTTATGCCAGTTCTTATATGTTAAACCCAGATTGTTAAAGTGCGATGCAGCCATATAGTAATTTTCTTCCGCAATGTATTGATCAACAAGACGTTTGAAATTATCGGCCGCAAGATTGTAAACTTTAAGTTTGTAATATACCATTGCCACATTAGTGGACCATTCACCAAGTACATCATCCCGGTTTAATATACGGGCAAGCCTGTTTTTTATTTGTGAAACCTGAAGTTCCTTTTCAAATAAACCCAGGTTATGGCATGAACTACTTAAAAAAACATACGCATCGAGGCTGTCATAAAGGTCCAAGGGACGACCTGTTGACAGTACTTCATTAACAAGTGTAAAAACAGATAAACTTTTTCCTTTACGAATGTGTAAAGCAGCTTTTGAAATTTTCAGGGAATTCAGGATATCAACGTTGTTTTCTTTTTCAGCTATTAAGATACATTCATCAACGTAGTCATAATAACTCAGGGGAAAAGGAATACTTCCTGCAAATTCCTGGTTTTCAAATTCTCTGAAAAGTTTGATAGTTTGAATGCATCTTTCAATACCGGTACTGTTTTCCACCAGACGTTCCAGACTATCTAGTTTATACGTAACCTGTGAGAACAGGATAATTTCCAGTAAGACCAGAATTGCTGTCTTGATATACTTCATATGGATATTGTTGACTAATACCTTGATGACATTAAACTACCTGCAAATTAAGATAATTTGAAGGAAGCACAATAAAATATGTCATTAATAATGGGTTATCTGACACGAATCGGTTAAATGATGTCATATTATATATAGTCAAAAACGAAAATTGTATAATTTAGCACTGAACTGAAAAGGGAAGTTTACAATAAAATCATCCGAAAGTCAGGAGTAATAACAATCTTTTATGAATAACATTCTTGTCGAAATAAACTCAAAACCTGGAATTATTTATTTTCTTAAAAACCTTTTGGTAATTTGTTTCATATTGATGTTATTTTCTTTAAATGCTCAATATGATAATGTATCAAAGTTTCCTGATTTAAAAGGAAGCTACTTTGGATTAACAGCACCAGTGGAAAATGCAGAAGTATTTATGGATAGCATAATTTCATTGAATGGTAGTTCCGAAATGTGTGCAGCATTTTCCATTGATGGTAATGAGTTTTATTATAACTCCCAGGTAAATGGTTTGTGGACAATATTTGAAACTCGAAATTTAAATGGCAAATGGACTGAACCAAAACCAATTAATTTCTCTTCAACTTATACTGATCGAGATTTCACATTATCACCTAATGGAAATAAAATATATTTTGGTTCAAACCGTCCTAAAACAAGTGAATCCAGGAAACTTGACAATCTGGATATTTATGTTTCAGAACGGAATAAATCCGGAACCTGGAATAATCCATATAACATAGGAAATTCGATTAATACCAGTTTCACTGAGAATTATCCCAGTGTAGATGTAAAAGGAAATTTATACTTCTTCTCCTGTAGGAATGAAGGGTTAGGTGGATGTGAAATATACATGGCTCGATTGATAAATGGAGAATACCAATCTCCAGAATTATTGGGCAACGAAATTAACAGTGATAAAAATGACTGGGACTCATTTATTGCATCTGATGGTAGTTTTATAATCTTTAGTTCGCAAAACAGACACAACACAATTGGAAAACAAGATCTTTATATTTCCTTTAAAAATAAAAATGGAGAATGGCTGGAAGCTGTAAACATGGGTGAACAAATCAATTCACCTGAGGATGAAATATGTCCAAGTATCACATTAGATGGAAAATATCTTTTTTTTACTTCCAGAAGAAGGGGAGATGCAGATATATACTGGATTGATACTAAAATTATTGAAGAATTAAGGTCAAATAGTTTTTAACAGTACATATATGATACAATTAAATTAATCATGGTGTACCTTTTAGTGATTGCAAAAAATACTTGTTCTTCACAGTTATGAGTTCTGTCAAGTTAGATTATTTATAAAACTAAGTTATAATTACGAGACATAATTATTATAATTCCTGATGGGGTAGTGTGCAATATTATTGAGAAAAAAACTAAGTATTTCGATAAATTCTATATTTTTGCATCACTAAAAATTTTGGATGTTTAAATTTAAAATGGAGTCGGTGAAGTAAATAACCTTTGGTAGCTTGCCAGGGTTATCCCCTTATTATGCTCAGGCATTTTTATGCCAGGGTTATTTTCATATATATATTAACAATAATCTAACTAACAGTTACAAATAGTATAAACTGTTGGTAGTAAAAATTTTAAACATCATGAGTAAAGAAAATAAATCAATACACGACTTCGACTTAAACTTAATATGTGAATATTTTTCTGGTGTTGAAAGACAAGGTCCGGGAAGTCCTGAAGTTATATTAAAAGCATTAAGTTTCATAAAGAATCTATCGAGTGAGTCCATAATAGCAGATATTGGTTGTGGAACAGGCGGACAAACAATGTTTCTGGCACAAAATGCACCGGGACAAATAACCGGAGTAGATATCTTTCCGGATTTTATTAACATTTTCAACAATAATGCCGCTACTCTGAATATTAATGAAAGGGTTAAAGGTGTAGTTGGATCAATGGATAATCTAAGTTTTAAGGATGAAGAGCTTGATCTTATCTGGTCGGAAGGTGCAATTTATAATATTGGCTTTGAACGTGGACTGAAAGAATGGCGAAAGTTTTTGAAAAAAGGTGGATATATCGCTGTTTCGGAAGCTACATGGTTCACAAATGAAAGACCTCATGAAATAAATGAATTCTGGATGAAGGAGTATCCGGGAATTGACACTATTCCAAATAAGGTTATGCAATTGCAAAATGCCGGTTATATTCCTGTTGCTACTTTTAATTTACCGGAGGAATGCTGGACGGAGAACTTTTATGAACCACAGGTTGAATGGCAGATTGAGTACCTGGAAAAGCATTCTGATAATAAATTTGCCAGGGAGTTTGTTGAAAGTCAGCGTTATGAAACAGATCTTTATTACAAGTATAAAGAGTATTATGGTTATACATTTTATATTGGTAAGAAAATTTAGATGATCTTCATATTTAAGGATTGCCCGTTAAGGTGGGCGATCCTTAATTTCATTGTGTTTGTTTCTAATGATATTTACAGGTCTGTTGTTATTATTAAAGAGAAATAATCATCAACCTATTTATCTAATAGCATAGCAATTAAAAATCCTGCGATAATAGTTAATATCAATAAAACTGATATAATTCCCAAAAATTTCAGAAGCCTAAGTAAAAACTGACCTGTTGAATAATCCCGGAATTTATAATATGCATAGGAATAATATATAACAGATATCAGTATTGGTCCTGTGCTAAATAGATCTGTCCCCAATACTAAACTAAAAATAAACAGGAGTAATCCTATGAAGAACAGCAGGCCCTGAATATATGCGTTCAGTACCAGATGCTCGGCATAATTGTTTGGCCTTCCGAAAACCAGGTATGACATAAATGCATACAACGGTAATAATAAAAACGATAAATAATAGTAATGCTTGAATATGAAAACCATTATTGAATTAGTGATTGATTCCCGTTTATCTACCTGAGTTGATTCTTCAAGGCTTTCAGTATTACTATCTTCTACCGGCAAATTACTTACTATTGTTTCAGACTGGTTAAAACTGGCGTTGTTTGATAATTCAATCAGTTCATCAAAATATATGTTAAAAACGAAAACTGATATTGCTGCCCCAATAGCAAAAAAAGCAAATGGATTAGTGTACTTCTTTCTTGTTCCATTCAGGTATTTTTCAAATACAAGTTGGGGCCTGATTATTAAATCCCTGAAAGTGATCATAAACCTGCTATCCCAGCCTAATGATCCCAATACGGCTGACAGGAGTCCTTTTAAAGTTATACGGTCGTTTACAACCAATGCTCCGCATTCATAGCAATATTTGTCATTGGAATTTAATTCAGTATTACAGTTTTTACAATTCATATCGCTTTTTCAATTTATTTGACATTTTATCTTACCTGTATTGTTCAGTAGTGTATTAACCTGTGATTAATTTCTTTTGTTTTCGAGACTATTCAAAGCATCTGCATACAAATACTTCAACAGATATTCCTGCCCGGTTAATTCTCCAAATCGAAGCTGATATTGGATTAGTATCGAATTCAGGTTTTCCATATTATGGGCTTCCATATCAAAATAGAAGTCCAGAATCTTAGTAATAGTTTTGTCCATCAGCACTTCCTGCATTGAATAAACATACGTTAATGTTTGAATTGTTTCAAAATCAAATTCAGATATTATACCTGTTGCCATTGCTGTTTTCCAGGCAGTATTTGTAAGGATTTCATTTACAAGACTTTCATTGTTCGTTAATACTCCCATATTCAGAAAATCCAGTTTTAAAAGCTCAGTTTTCAAACTGTCGTTTCTACCTTCTGCCATGTCTTCTATACGGTTGTATATCTGTAAATGATTTTCATGCCAGATATCAATTACCTCAGAGTTTTGTTTTAATTCTTTTTTTATGCTTTCAAGAGCGTATGCTTTTCTTTTGTTGATCTTGTGATTATCAGACTGTTTGTTTATGTAGAATGCAAAGTATACGCTTGCGAAAATTAATATAGCCTGTATAATGTGATCCCGGATAGATGTATTTATTTTAAAACGGAAGATATTTTTTTTAGCCATTTTTAGTAGATTAAATTAATACTGTCTGTACTTCTTTGGTTTTGAGTATCAGTTGTGTAAGTTGAAAGGCAAATTTTCGTATATGTTCGTAACAATTCAATAAAACTGTCGATGGTACTCATGCTGTTAAATTTCGCTTCAAACCTAATAATTTTCCGGTTACCGGGCAATTAAAGTATGATCATCAAAACATATTATGTTAAGATTACAATCAAAGTGAGTTGAGCTGTGTTATAGAAGATGGAATTAATGACTTACAACTATTTTATACCCAGGTAACTGTTTATTTGATCTTTTTTGAACCTGTTTTTATTGAAAGGGTGTGCTTCAGTATTAAACATATAGTCGTTGAACTTATATTTGGATTGCCCTGAAAATGTTAAATATAAATACTTTAATGTTTCAGCAAAGAAGAATGTTGGCATATAGTCTCTTTTCTTCATAGTTTCAACATTTTCTATTGATGTAAATGCAACTTCTGTTTTACAATATTCTTTGATATCTGACCAATATTGCATATTCATTTTATAATATACAGAGTCTCCTGTAATATTATAAAGGTAGTAAGCAGATTCTATAATCTCAGGATTTAAATCGTAAACTGGCCAATTTGGTGTTCCTTTTTCGTAATCATAGATCATTGGTTCCAGACCGTATTTATTCCATAACCAGTTCCATGTGTGTTGTAAGTCTTTAGCACGCGTTGTATCGCCTGAGAGAGCCAGGATTGCAGGAAAAAAGGCATCGTACAGAGTGATTACCGAACTGTTCTTTTTTCCTGTGTACATATCAGCTCTGCAGTACCAAAGTTTATCATCAAAATGATCAGCCAGATACTTATTTATGACCTCTATTCCGGATCTCCATATCTCACCAAGCTCTTGATCACCAAATAATAAATAACTTTTAAACAGATATTCGTAATATGAATCAACACCTGCACAGATATGGCTTTGAGTTGATACCCACTTACCTGTTTCAACATCAATAATGTCACCAATTAGCCCTATTTCGCTTCTTCTGTTGTATATTGCCAGTGTAGCTTTTTTTCCAGCCTTGTAATACTTTGGATCTTTTGTGTAATAACTTAAAATCCCCATTTCGAAGGTGTAGGAGGCTGCTTCAGCAACATTTACCGTATCTCCACTGGTTTCACCTGTTTTAAGGTTTACCCAATATGTAGGAATACCTGTTTTTGTCCTGAAGGCAGGTAGCATTCTGTCGGCAAAATCCTTTGCTTTGGCAAGTATTTTTTCATTCTCCGACATTTCGTACATAGATAGTAGTCCTCCAAGTATCCGGATGTTAACTTCAAATATTTTCGCATTGATATCTATATTAAAATCCAGTGAATCGATTACATACTGTTCAATTTCTTTACATTCATCTTTCAATCCCATCATGTATAATGTACTATAAGCATCAATGGGGGATATGTATAGTGGTTTTTCGTACCAGTCTTTGTATGTTTTTGATAACGGAGCAAGTACATCGTGTCCCCAGGCATATTTTTTATAGGATTGCCACGATCTCCTGGTTTCATCAATAACATCAAGGGCAGGTTCAGATTCTGTGTTATTGACAACGATTTTATCACTTTCAGTTTTCTGACTGCCTGTATTACACCCAAACAGAAGTACTATTAATGCTATTGAATAAATATAATTTCTCATTTGATTTTTATTAATTTCAAATTGACTCTGTCAAATTTAAAGCATGGAGAGCAAATATATATAATACGTCGTAATGTCGGTGGCTATTATTTTTAGAAAGAGAGATTGTTTTCAACATCATGAAAATACTCGTATAAGCAAGCAAGTATCCTGATGTTCAGCTTAATTTATACCAGTCCAAGGTTAAAATAGATGAACCTTTTAATAATATTTTCGAATCGATAACAAGCAATATCAATTACATATGTCAGGGTGCTACACTGAATCTTAGAACGGTTTTAAGTTTTTCAGGTATAACTTTACGTGGATCTGACAGGTATATTTCTCTGTGAGTTTTCGACAGTCTTTTTAAACCATTTTCCAATGCAAATTCTTCCATTATTTTAAAACTATCAGGTTCTGTGTCATAACTTCCAATATGTAGCATTTGAATACATTTTCCATCATACAATTCTTCAAACTTTACCTTCTCAAGGAGTTTGTGAGGTTTTTTTCTTACCGTTAACTTTGTAATAATTTCGGCAAATTCATTTGAAACAAAATCAGGTTGTCTTATCATTAATTTAAAAATAAGGTCGTCTTTGCTAATCGTATCTGTAAAATTACGTTTAGCTTCTTCTGTAATATCCCATATTCCTTCTAGTGGATAAACTGTATAATCAAAATAACCTTCAGGTTCCAATCCATTCTTATAACTCATTTTGACTGCATATGATAAAGAATAGAGTACTCCGATATAATCTGAAAAGCCGTCGTCATTAGGATTTCCGGCTCCCTTAATGGTGAAGTATTTGGATTTTGGAATATCGATTATTTCAGGTTTTGATTTTGGTATATATATCGACTTTTCGTGTTTTCTCCATTCGTGTTTCATGGTAATTATTTTTGTCTGATACAAAACTATATCATCGATAGTTTATCTTGTTTACATATCTTGCTATTATGGAATTATTGGAACGATCATACCGGAGTTCTTTTTTGAAAGAATAAATACTTTCATTAAAAACGTTATAAAAGTTATATTTCATTGTTTGATTTTTATTATTCCGTTCTTGTAGAGATCAAGTGCATCACTAAGAATTGTTTGTATAATTTCTATGGGAATGTCTTTGTGTGGATTTACTCTTAATATTTTCATTCTTGATCTTGATCCTTTTTCCAGCAGGGGATGATCAAGATATCTGCCTTCAACCAGTAGCAGGTAGGGTTCATTGGTTTTTTTCATAGTATTAAGAAAACAAAACATTTTCTTTTTATAACAGAAGCAAGGCAACCCCCACTTCAGAGTTTCTGTGATTTTTGGTTCATGAGAGAGTATTATCTTTCGTAAAGCAAGTAAACAGCTTCTTACCGGTTCTTCCCTGTTTAAATAATACCTGTCGGTTTCGCGGATCATTATAAAGTTTATTTAACACCTACAAAGATATCAACTTCGGCATTCATTGGATTTTGAGATTTTTCTCCATAAACTTCAAAATCGGTTACAAATGTTCTGTCAATATCCAATTCCCAGATTTTCATCCATTCATTTACGATTAATCCTTTTGACATATCGCCATGCGCTGTAAATTTGATATAGTTACCTTCTTCAATCAATAAGCTGGTCAGATTATCAGAAAGGTCATCAATATTTGTAACCCTGTAGCCAATAAATGTAGTGTATGGCTTTGTATGATCACCTTCATAATCCGTATAAACTGAATATATGTTATGGTCGACTTTGTTCGGTATTTTAGGAAGGATATTTTCTGACATAAACCTATTCCATAATTCCGGAATATCTGTAGAAGATTTTCCATTCTCATTGGTTGTTCTGACTGATATACCTACAAGTTTAACTGTTTCAATTTTTATTTTTTGCATATTAATTGTTTTATTTTGATGCAAACGTAAATGAAGTATGTGTCAAAGGTATGTCAGGGGTGGTAATTATTTTGTGTTCCTTATTTATATTTATCAGGTTATTTCCTGAACAGCAGCTATGAACCATTAATCTAATACGCTACAAAATCGATAGAGCCTGATACCTCTGAAATCATCTTTTAATAATATAAATGCCGGTAAAATTCAATATTATAAGTAGTAATTGATACCAGGTCCTAAATATCTCTTTTACTGGTTTTGTTCTTCAGCTAAATAGAATCCATTTTAATATGAAAAATAATACACTTTTGAGTAGGGGTTAAACGTATATAAACTGTCTTTATATAGAGAATTGGTAATCGCCGTTTGTTTATTAATTTACAGTTTATGTTGCCTGGGGTTTTTACAAATAGAACAAGCAAGCAAAGTAAAAATGGCATCATTTATTTACAATACGGCTTTATTATATCATTGTTTATTAACCAACTATGAAAATTACAAGCAAATATCAATCGCCCGGTGTATCGTGTATTTCAACCTTTTTTATTCGACTTTTATCTGAAAACAAAATGCAGTTTTTAAGAAGAGTCTTTGCTATCTCATGTATTCTTCTTTTCACTGGTTCTCATCTGTTGGCTGAAGGGTCAAAAGAATTATGGGTTGAAAATAATGAAACAGGCCTTCTGCTTTGTAACGATTATGTGAATGATTGTTATTTCTCCGGTGGCAACCGAACACATTTTGCAGTTTATGGCTGTGAAGAGTCCGACAGATTATACTTTGAAACAATTGCTGCTGATGAGGTAATATACATGGGATTTCAGGGAAATGTTTTTAGTGGATCTAAAATAGTATTTAGAATTAAAAGAGAAGATGGTACAATTGTTAAGCCGGAAGCCGATTTACCAACAAGTGGCACAGGATTTATTCCGGATATAGATGCTGCAAGGGTAGGGCCTAATCAGATTTATTCAACAGGTGGCTATGATGCTATCGTCTTTTCTCCCGGCGCTGCCGGCAAATATTTCATTGAGTTCAATTATGTATTTTCTGATGGCTCGCCACTGACAGGTGATTTTAACATTGATTTGTTTGACATTACAATTGCTGACCCTGCTAACCAGGTAAAACCAGGCAGATTATATACACAGGCATGGCAGATGCAATACATTAATGGTTCATATTGTTCAGCTACTTTTTATGTTTATACCAAAGATAGTATTATAAGTGCTTTACAATTAAATGAAATTGATGGAAGGTACTGGGTTTTGTTTTGTAATCAAACCGGTGTCGGGAATACAGGAAATTGGGAGCAGGACAGGATGTCTATACCAAATGAACAGGCATTTGTTCCCGAATATAATATTTATATCAATGTCCCTGATCCTGATATTTTTCCTCCTACTTCAACTCTTGGTAATCTTATACCTCCTGATCCCTGGGCTGAAGCATTTTGTGCTGATGGTAGTATGATCTTTCACGTTAATGTAGATAAACCCGGTATTATACAAATTGAAATGAAATTTAACCCTCCTTTTGTTAATACAACTGTTATTTTTGATGTTGTACCCGGAGAAAATCTAATTTACTGGGATGGAAATGATGGTAATGGTATACCCGTTCCTAACAACGAAATTATTGAGTTTACTGTAGGATATGTTTACGGTTTGACTAATCTTCCATTGTATGATGTTGAAAATAATGCAAATGGCTTTACAATTGACCTGGTAAGTCCACCTGGTAATGATCCTGTTGTTTACTGGGACGATTCCAATATACCGGGAGGTACTACCGAACTGGAAGGTTGTACAAGTACTCCAACGGAGAATTGCCATCCTTTTGGTGGTTTTGGCTGGGGTGATCCAGATTATAATTTTGGAGATTATCATACTATTAACACATGGTGGTACACGGTTTCTACAACTACTTCACCCGTAACTATTATTGAACAAAGAATACCTCAGGAGCTTATTTGGGATCCAACACCTGATACTGCTTATTGTACAGGAGAAACAGCTTCATTTAGTATCGAACAGGAACCTAATTCCGATATTTATACCTGGAGTTATACAGGATCAGATGTAACTCTTATTGCAACTGATACTATAGCCACATTAATCTTTGGAACAAATGCAACTTCCGGAAATCTGGAAGTTTTTGGAGTAAACAATTGTGGAGACGGACCGATATTGTCATTACCAATAACCGTTACTCCTGTAGCTCAGGCAGATGCCGGATCGGATGAATCAAGCTGTATCAATACCCCATTTTACTTTTCTTCATCAACTTCACCTCCAACAGCAACAAATTACGATTCCATATATTGGAGTGGAGGTAGTGGCTACTTCATTGACCCGGGAGTGGAGCAACCAGTTTATATTCCCGGTCCTGGTGAGTTGGGTCAGGTTATTCTTACAATGCAGGCATTAACAAACCTTGCACGTTGCGACTCAATGGATCAAATGACTCTTACCATTAATACTGAGAAGGTTCAGGTTGTCGATACTTCAATTTGTTTTATCGACTCAATATTTACAAATGGTGTATGGCTAAATACTTCCGGAACATATTATGACTCATCAATTACAGTTTATGGATGTGATAGTATAACAATTACCAATTTGACTGTACATTCTGAAATAGACAGGGATTTTGTTATATCAACAGGTGATTCCAGTTGTTATGAAGAAGTAATACAATTCACTCAAACAGGTATAGTAACATTAGATTCATGGTTATGGGACTTTGGGGATGGTAACACTTCTGATTTGGAAAATCCGACACATATTTATGATGTTCCTGGAACTTACAATGTAGTTTTGTCTTACTCGGATACTAATGGTTGTTCCAATTCCGTAACCAGGCAGGTAAACGTTTTTGATGTTCCACAGGCTGATATAACTACTTCTGCATATGCTTGTATTAATACTGGTATTGCATTTATTGGTAACGGATCTTCGAATATTGTAAGTTGGGAGTGGGATTTTGGAGATGGAAACATTGGTTATGGCCAAAATGTTACCCACATATATAATTCCGGAGGAAATATGTTGGTAACATTAACAGCTACGAATATTTACGGATGCAGTACTACTGAATTTGTTGATTTACTGGTAACTCAATCACCCGTAGCTGACTTTACCTACAGTACAATTATATGCGACTCCCTCCGGTTTACAGATTTATCAACAAGTCCTGAAGGTTATAACCTCGTAATGTGGCACTGGGATTTCGGTGAT
>JANQGJ010000016.1 GCA_028277395.1 Bacteroidales bacterium
AGAAAACTTAGCTTCCGGTGCATTACATCCGGCTTTGTTGGACATACTGTTATCCCATTGTGCAGCCAGGTTTTCAATTGACCAGCCTGTTGGTGGCATGGCTCCTGAACTGAAATCTTCGGTTAGAAAGGTTTGGGGATACATTTTGACTGCGATTACTATCGCTAATAATATATTAGCTATTTTTTTCATATTACTTTTTCTCTAAAAAATTCTTCTTATAACTTCTTACATTGTTCACATAACCACTAAACAATATTTATTTCAGATGATCACTTTATGATTTATAAAACAAACTTTATATGAGTACTTATGACAAGTCACAAAAGGTATTATAACAAACAAATCCAACTTAATAGGGATGATTTAAATTGTATTCCCGAATTAACGCTCCTAACAAAAAGAAAGAAACAAATAAGAATAGCAAATAAACAATGGAAATAATGCGTAGATATTTTTTCCTGCTTTCAGATATGTTATTACCAGACTTAAGTATATTTAAATACTTCTTTTTGTAACTCACATATATAACCGCACAAATAAAAACCATTGGTGCAAAAAACCGATAATATTCTTCGTGCTGATTAAACCTATATGGTAAAAGCAAATACTCTAAAAAAGATAATATGATATAGATATTCGCAACTATTGCAAAAGTAACAACACCTGTTGCAAAAAAATGTGGGAATTCCTTTTCTTTAAACACATTGATGCAGAGATAATATGCCTTCATAAATATATATTGAAATAAACTTTTCATATTTTTTGTTATTCAAACCATTTGTAATCATTTTATCCATACCAGGTACCTGGCCCATAAGATTTGCCAAGATTCCAACCAATGCTCTATCCCGTTCCAATAGCAGGAATTGCTCCAATACCATTTGATATATGTTCAATAATCATGCTATTAGTGTTAATCTAACCATAAGTTTTTTGAAATCATTTTTCAGATTTTATTGCTTAAAATGTCCGATAATCCTACATGTTATTGAATAAATGTCATCTAATTTTTTATAGCTATTAACAAAATATGTAGTTGTAATTCTCACCTTCAAATTTTTTTTATCTGTATATGCATACAGACTGAAAAACTCACTATTATTCAATAGGTTTAGTAAATCATCATCCTTTGACAGTTCGCTTAACAACTGAGAATCATTTGACTTAATTGTATTTTTATCAAAAAAAGAATTGGTATAAGTACCGTGTTTCTTCCTAAAAAGAGAAAGCCATCTATCAAACATGTTTATTTGGCTAATCTCAACAGTTTTTTTACTGTCAATACATATCTCAAATTCACAAATAAGAGGTTTTGCATCAGTTTCTAAAAAGGACACCTTAGTGTCTTTAAAAGAGAATACCATTTTAAGTTTATTTACATCCCTTGATGGAGTCTGAATATGTTTAAAACCAAATCCATGGTTTTCAGAAAAAGATAACCAAAATTCTTTTTTCTTTAAAACATCATTATGTAAAGGTGAAATTATCATGCTATTATAGTTTTAAATTACCACCACTTTTGAAAATATCGAGGTGTATAATGTTGATTCCAATAGTTAACCACAGTATGTTGTTGATAAATAGGCACCCCCCTATTCCCGTACACAGCTCCTTCCCCCATAATAGAAATTGCAGCAGCAGCATGCATATACCATGACATATTTTTATTCCCTAAAACACTCCCATTAATTACAATTGGGTCGAAAGAATTGCTCCCATAAGCGTCTGCTAAATTTTGAAAATAATTTGGATTACTATATTCACCACCTATATAAGGTTTCTTTTGAGCCCAATGCTCCTTCCAAGCGTTTACACCAGACATCAACGCATCAATATTATAGGCACTAACTGTATATATAATATTATCTCTTCCTTCACCTGAACTATGTAATAATTCACCACCTTCTGTATAAAACATTATTCCTCCATGTGGAACACCCCCACCATTTTGGTCATGCCAATCAGCACTATGATCTTGTATAGTCCTGTCAATTGATGCTTCTGCATTTTGTTCAGGTCTATTATAATCATGATTCGGATAATAAAAGCTGATGTTTCCATTATAAAAGTAACCAATACCTGTACCACAACTGTTGAGGTCTAATGATGACATCATTACATATCCAAATTCTACCTACTCAACACAACCCTCCTGGTAACAACCTCACCTCCATCAATAATCCGTATAAAATAAACACCATTGGGCTGTGATGATAGTTCAATTGATCTTCCATTGAAGTTATCTTCAACATAAATTGGTTTTCCGGTTATACTGTAAACAGCAATTTCCGGATTATCGACACCTTCAATATTGATGATCCCTGTTGTGGGATTTGGATAAACTACAATATCTCTGGCAACATTGTTTTTAACACCTGTAATAACAGTAAGATTCACATT
>JANQGJ010000046.1 GCA_028277395.1 Bacteroidales bacterium
AAGAGTTCAATCAGTTAGTAAAATTAGTCGAATGGCAGATTCAAATACACTTATTTTCATTCCCGATATTTCGGGGTTTAGTGAATTCGTAAATTCAACTGAAATAAAACACAGCCGGCATATTATTTCCGAACTTCTGGAAATAATCGTCAATTCTGATGAGTTGGGGATGACGGTTTCTGAAGTAGAAGGAGATGCAGTATTATTTTATAAAGATGAAGTTCCCGAAGTATTGAAGCTTATTGAACAATGTAAAATAACATTTACAAACTTTCATGATCATCTGAAGCTATATGATACAGAACGAATATGCCGTTGTGGTGCCTGTGAAACAGCATCAAAACTTACTCTGAAGTTTATTATTCATGCCGGAGAGGTGGAGAAAATTCAGATCAGAGATCATCAAAAATTACATGGCCCATGTTTGATTGTTGCGCACAGATTATTAAAGAATTCAATTATTGAAAACGAATATGTCCTGCTTACTGATTCATTAGGATTTGATGATGATTTGATCGGCCAGGGAACAGATTCCAAAATCAGCCTGAATCGTGGTTCTGATTCCTATGATGGTCAACCGGATATAGATTACAGTTATTTTTCATTGGAGTATCATAAATCACAAATGGAGCAGGTTTCCGGTATATCACTTCCAGGGTTAAGTAATGAAAAAATCACTATAGAAAACTCAATTAATGCTCCGGTTGATTTGGTTTACGAGAATTTTACAAATTTCGAAAAGCGTCTCCAATGGTTTGAAGAATTAAAGGATACTATTCTGAGAGGCAATAGTTTAAATAAAAAAGGCTCACTGCATACCTGTTTGGTTGGAAATTATACACTTGATATAGAGTCGCTTGGGCGAATAGAGAACGATGATAGGATCAAATATGGTGAACGTTTGAACAAATTCAGAGGATTACGTGATGTAATTAGCATTTATACTTTCAGTAAACATGGCAACACAACAAAAATTAGAGTTGATATAGATTTTAAAATTAAATCATTTGTGGGAAGGATCTTTAAACCAATGGTTAAAAATATGTTGCATAAGCAGACAACTGAAGCACTGAATAAACTTAAGTTGGTTTGTGAAGCTGAGTGTGAGGAATAAAAACGAAGTTAAACGAATTATCTGCTATTATTATTTGACCTTTTGTTTCTGCATACGCCTGATATACAGAACAGTTGCCCATCTATACTTCAGTTAATTTAAGATCATTGAAGTAAACTTATATTGTTATATTCAACTCTTTATCCCTTACACTTTTGAAATAGAATCCCAGGCTAAATACCGCAAGGGCACTGGTCATATGCCAGATGAAATGAGTACCCTGAGGCAGAGTTTCAGGAAAAGGGTTCGGGGTAGGGTAGTCCAGACTTCTGAAAACCAGTGCAATTCCCAGAAAAACAAAAGTTAGTACCAGCAAATGCCATTTGAAGAATCGGGTTTTAAAAAGATAGATAGACGATGGAATAAGTAATGATAATCCTATCAGCAGATAACCTATATTTGCTACAGAGTCTCCAAGAATCGGAACAAAAAGTCCCATTGCAATAAATGCAGTTGTAATAAATCCGACTACAACCAAAGCTGAGATAAACGGTCTTCGCAATACCTTGTTCCATAAATACCAGTTTAAAAGCAGGTTCATGATGAAAGCAGGTAACCAGTCGAGCAATAATGCAAACTCTGAAGATCTTAATGCATGATAAACAGCTGAACCTACACCATTCAGAAATAACAGTGGCAGAAATAAGCTTATCATAGGATAGGTAAGATATTGTCCCCTCAGTTTCCATAACCAGAAGAAAACGGGAACAAGGAAGAAAAGTGAAGAGGCTGCATTCCAGGGTTCACGGATAATAGAATCAAAATGGAACTCATGATATATTGGCCCTGAGTCAGATATGTAATCCTGCGGATTTAATTCCATTAATCCGGAGTTAAAAAGGAATTCTACCATAATGTTTTGTTCTGTTAGTTCATATTTCTATATGCTGCCGGACTTATTCCTACTTTCTTTTTAAAAATCTTGCTGAAATGCTGAGGATATTCGAATCCAAGTCCATAAGCAATTTGTGCAATTGATTCACCTGAGTTGAGCAATCGAGTTTTAGCTTTTTCAATAACCAATAAATGAATATGTTCCTGTGCATTACGCCCAGTTTCTTTTTTAAGCAAATCGCTTAGATAATTTGATGACATATTCAGTTTCTCACCGCAATAACTTACGGATGGTAAACCTTTTAATAATTGATCTTCCGATTTGTAGTAATTTTTAAGAAGATTTTCAAATCGTGATACCAGATCCTTATTAATATTGGTTCGTGTATAAAACTGACGATCATAGTATCGTGTACAATAGTCCAGTAATATTTCAATATTTGCTATGATAAGTTTCTGACTATGCTTATCTATATTCAGGCTGTATTCTTTAACAATTTTATCTCTGATATCACGTATTGTGGCTTTTTCGTCATCGGAAATATGAAGAGCTTCATTTACATCGTATGAGAAAAATGAATACTGATCAATATGTTTACCCAGTTCTGATTTTCGAATCAGGTCAGGATGAAATAATATTGACCATCCACTGGTAGCCTCATGATCCTCCCATTCAGGAACAGTAATCACCTGACCAGGTTGGGTAAATAGCAGGGTGCCCTCCTGGAAATCATAAGTATTCCTTCCATAGTTAAAAGATCCTGTTTTGCAATCCTTATACATTATCTGATACAGATCTATTGATATGGTTTTGCCGGTAAGTTCCGGGTTTTGAACTATTTCATTATGCCTGTACACAGTAACCAAAGGGTGTTTTGGTTTCTTCAGCCCAAACATCTCATGGGCTTTAGATACTGTTTTAACTTCAATAATATCTTTCATTTATTAAATCTCGAACTTTAAAAATAAATAATTTACTGATAGCTTACATTAACGACCAAGTCTGTTAACCTGTATCATTATTAATCTATCGAATAACCTATCACTAAACCACCTCCTCATAAAAAGAATGGGTTTTGCCATTTTGCCTGCAGAATATCTTGTTTTTGGGTTTTTACTGGATATAGCTCTGGAGATTGTTTTTGCAATAATATCAGGTGAAGTTGAGGGTGAACCATCATATACGCCTTTATTTGCTTCAATAATGGCTTTGCACAGTTTCTCGTAAGCACCGTCTTTCGACCGGTCGATCATAGGTTTGTTCATAACGTTACTAAACTCGGTTTGTATTGCACCAGGTTCAATTATACTTACTTTAATTCCAAATTGCTTTGTTTCCAGTCGCAAGCAATCACTCCATCCTTCCAGTGCATGTTTCGAGGCATGATACCACCCGCCAAGTGCCATATATATTTTGCCTCCGATTGAACTAACATTGATGATATGTCCTGATTTCTGAGCCCTCATGTATGGTAATACCTTTTGAGTAAGGTATCCCAGTCCGAACAGATTCACATCAAACTGCCGTTTTGCATCTTCCATTGATACATCCTCAATAGCTCCGTAAACAGAATATCCTGCATTATTTATCAATACATCAATGCGACCCTGTTCTTCAATAATTTTATTGACAACATTTTCAATATCATCCTGCTTTGTTATATCAAGTGGAATAGTATGACCACCAATCTTAGTAAGTCCTTCCATTTTATCTATACGACGGGCTGCACCATAAACTATATGTCCTTCGCCAATTAAGCGAATTGCGGTTGCATTTCCAATTCCTGCCGAAGCACCTGTAAGTAATATTACCTTTTTCATAGCTTAAGTTTTTAAAGACAAACATATTGCTTATATAAGAATCTAATGTATATGAATTACAGTTTATCTAATACATATTACCGTTAATATTATAGATGAGGGTGACAGGTTTAATTTTTATTGATCTGTCTGTAATATTTTTTAAATTGTAGCTACTAATGGTATAATCAATAAATATATGAATGTTGGATAACAAAAAAGATGAATATGTAATGCTTATACAAAAGCATAGTGGAATAATTCACAAGGTTATTGGGCTGTATATTGATAATGTGGAGGATAGAAAAGATCTGTACCAGGAAATATTATTGCAGGTGTGGAAATCACTATCTGATTTCAGGGGCAATTCCTCATTCTCCACTTGGCTTTACAAAGTGTCTCTTTACACTGTTCTAACCTTCAACAAGAAAAGAAAAAACACTCATATAACAGAGGAAATAAAAGATGCTGATAATATTACAGGAGGAGATGAAGATTATGAAATACTATATCGTATTGTTAAATCACTGGATGAAATTGACAGGATGATGGTAACACTTCACCTTGAAGGTTATAAAAACAAAGAAATTGCAGAAATTACAGGAATTACACAGAATCATATAAATGTAAAGATTCACCGTATTAAAAAAATAATTAAGGATAAATTTAAACTTATAAACGATGGTCAACCTGGAAAATAGCGAAAAAAAAATAGCCCTGGCCTGGCAAAAACTGGCCGAGAATAAATTTATGCATTCAACCATTAAAAAAGATACTATTATGACAGCAATAATCAAAGATTCGATATCCAGTGTAACAGAACTTAAAAACAGGTTAAAGTATAAGCTATACTGGTCAGTTTTTTTCGTTGTTTTGTTTTCAGTCATTTTATTGTTTAACCTCGACTCAACGGATATGATATTGTTACTGAGTATTATCGTGGCTACTGATTTAACAGGGTTTATATCAATGTTCTACTGGTACAATAAAATAAATGAGATACCACTGAATGATTCAACCTTATTACAATCGCTAAAGGAAAATTTAAAAATGATCAAGTTAGTTTTGAATATTGAGAAGGTATGGGGGACTGTCTTTTTCACTCCTGCTATTATTATTGGCATCTTTGCAGGCTTGGTTTATAATGGAAGGACACTTAACGACATTATCACAGATCCTGTAGTTCTTGGAATAGGTCTGATAGCTGCTATTATAGTAACACCATTTCTGATATGGTCTTCCAATAAAATGAAAAACTATGCTTTTGGTGGACTATTAAAAAAACTGGATGAGAATATTACCAGGATGGAAACTCTGTCATAGTGAAGTAAAAATTCATAAAACAGGGTCTGTTATTAACGTGAATTTTTCAGTAACAGACCTTGTTTTTGATATAAATAACCTTTGATTAAATACCGAATTGTTGTTTAATTCCTGCAATATAATCCTCATCCGTATTCTCAGATTTAGCCGCAAGAATCATTTCAGCATCATAACCGGCTATGTATCTGATCTGATTTGTTCCATCAGTTGCTGCTCTGAAAATTACTTCAGCACATACAGACGCCGGAGCAACCCGTCCTTCTTCACTCATAATATCTCCCCATGTTTTGAACATAGCCTGAACCATTGGTTGGTATTCAGCTACTTCCTGATCGTTTTGAAAATCAAAAGACCGACCTCCAAAATCAGTAGCAATACTGCCTGGTTCAACAATTTTTGCTTTCACACCAATCGCATCCATCTCATAAACAAGAGCTTCGGTAATTCCTTCAACAGCGAACTTTGTGCCATGGTATAGAGCTCCGAACGGGAAGGTTACTTTTCCTCCAACTGATGAAATATTAATGATTACTCCTTCTTTGTTATTACGAAAATGAGGAATTATTGCTTTAGTTACATCCAGCAACCCGATTACATTGGTGTTAAATTGCCTGATAATATTTTCCCGTGGAAAGGTTTCAAGAGGGCCATAAGCTCCATAACCGGCATTATTCACAATTACGTCAATTTTACCAAAGGTTGATATTCCTTTAGAAATAGCATTGTTTATCGAATTCAAATCAGTAACATCCAGTTTAACTACAAGAATGTTATCCAGTTGATTAAATTCTTTTTCTTTTTCAGGTGTTCGCATTGTTGCGATTACATTCCACCCCTGTTCGTGAAAATAAATAGCAGTAGCCCGTCCTATTCCGGTACTGGCACCTGTTATTAAAACTGTTTTTTGCATATCAAAATTTGTTAAAGTTTATAATGCAAATCTATGTTGAGTAGTTATTGGGAATGTATATATATTACTGTTTAAGTTAAACTTATTACAGTTGTTGGGTTGTTTGGTAGTCAGGATGTGTGTTTTCCTGTAATGTCTTTAGAAGTTTGCTCCTTCAAACCAAAATACTGTTAGAACAATTGGCTAATGACCAAATGATTAATCTCTTATCAATTTACATGGACCAGAGTTGATAATATTAGTAATAATGTCAATATTCCTACTATTGTAGTAAAAATTCCGGTAGATTTTGATTTTGTCCATCCCGAAAGAGCAATAACTGTTGACAATGATAATATTCCCGTAAGAAAGGTGAAAACACCTATTGTCTTTGGTAGAAAAATATCACTATTATCTATTGTTCCCGGATATCCTGCTGTTGTCATCATGGAAATCTGTGTCATGGCAAAAACAGTTACCAGAAAACAACCTGCAGCTATTGTAGCAGCTTTTAGGATAACAATTGCAACTTTATTTTTAGAATTGTAAACCAGTAAATTAGCTGTAACAGCAATGGAAAATCCGCTTAACAATGAACAAATAACAATAAGTTGATTTGCAAGTGCATTCCAATATTCCAGGGTTATTACATTCATGATTTAATTTTAAAGATTATTATACAACAAATGTCGTTATATTTTGAAAAATTCTGTTAATTAATATGTGATTAAATTCATTGCTGTTAACAACTACTTATAAATACCTCCAAATAACTATACATTGTAAATCACCGGAGGTTTTCCGATTTCTGTGATTGAGGCAGTAATATCATTTAGGTAAAACACCTCAAATGCAGGGTTATCATGATTTTTATAAATTTTGGATACCAGTTTACTTTTCTCATAAATCTTCTTCCTGGTCAACAGGTTATCAGAAAAAACAACTTTACCTGAGGGTTAAGTTTTATTTTGTTCAGCCATTTTAATCTAAATGATAAAATTATTTGCCAGACATTTTTAGTTTTTTCTTTGCAATTTCATCAATATACTCGTAATAATCAGAATCATAAAGGTCTCTGGCTGTACGAAAAAATGATTCAGCTTCTTCAGGATTCCTGTTTTCATAGATAAGACCTAATTGTAATACCGCTTCTGAAGCAAAATAGTAATTCTCATCACTTCCTTCATTAATCACTTCTCTAAATAAATCAACAGCGGGTAAAGTATCACCTGTCATGGCATTGTATTTCCCATTAATCAACATAAAACCAAGATTATACGGAGATTTTGAATCATGCTTCCCCTTATATTTTATATATTCGTTAATGTAGTATTTACATTTTGATAAATAACCACCATCCAAAGAAAGTCCTGCCTTTAGTAAATTTATATCAGGTAAATAATCCAGTTTACAATCATATATTGCTTCCCTGTCACGTTCCGTTATTTCATTTCCCGATTCGCATGCCAGTTTTTTGTGATCAAGGAATTTCAATGTATCACCTTTCAGGAAAAATGAAAGTCCTAGTGCGTAATTAATTTCTTTTAAATATTGTTTTTCTGGTTTGTTAGTAAGATACTTACGGAAGTAATCAATTGCTGACGGATTGAGTTGCTGTAACAGTATTTTACCCATCAGGTAATAATATCCTCTAAACATAACCTCTGATTCTTCGGGATTGAACGTAGAAATTATTTCAAACGCTTCTTTATTTTTACCTGATCTGTATGCAACATTAGCGTGAAAGTACTTTATTAACCTGCTATTTGATATGTTTGTATCCATATCAAATATGAAGGAATATGCACGATCAGGGTCTTTGTTTAATTTAAATGCAAGGATATTGTAAAGTGCAGCTTCCTGTTTTAAACCGGGAGTTTTGGAATAATAATTATAATAATCATTTAATATGTTATAACCGGTAATTTCATCACCTGTTACACCAAATGTTTTTGCAGCCCAACTTACAAAAGGGGGGAGGTTTGAAATTGCAACATTGAATATACCATCAAGTTTATAACTACCCATAAAATCAGGATATTCTTTTATGTTTTTATATGTTTTATTGTATGCAGAATAAGCTCTGCGAAGCCCGGTCAGTCTGTCACCATAAATTATGTTAAACATTCCGGTTTGAAGTTGCATTTCTGAAAGACAAAACAGGTAATAAGGTGAATCTTTAAATTTGTCTTCCATAATATCCATACGATGATTATACTTCTTTACTAGGTCATTGTATCCTGCCTTCGAATGATTTATAATTAATCTGTAGGAATCGCAGGTATGCGCAAGATAATGAGCATAAAGATTATCAGGATTACTGATTAATTCTTCGTTAATTAATGAGTCGGCAGTGTTTAGTTTTAGGTCAATCAATGCTTCCCAGGCATCTGTACAGTTTTGTGAGATATGGTACTGTCCAAATATATTTGGTGTAATTGACTGAATTAAAAGATAAAGAATCGATAGTCGCAACCACATTTTTTTCTTCCAAAGGTAATTTTTTTTGAGAAAGTAATTTGGAAAGCCAGTTGCAGGCTTTTGATCATAGGTTCGGTTACCGATTGTCTTCATTAACTTGGTAAAGCATTGTTTTTACTTCCATCTGAAATTATCAATCAAGTTATATAAACAATAAAGCTCCTAAAATAATCCCCAACATCACTAAGTTCCTGGGAGTACTCATGCCTGTTAGTTCATTACAGGGGCTGGGATCAGGATAAAAAAAGCCTCCCAATTTGAGAGGCTTTAGTAATTATGAATTTTATTTTCTATGCAAGTTTATGTTCTTCAACAAAGTCATTCAATACACCCTCAAGGCTTGGCTGGCCAATTTCCTGAAGATCATAATAAACTCTGGTTGATGGTTTGTCGATCTTAACAATACGTTGCAGATCAATAGGAGTACCTATAACAACAGCTTCACATTCTGTGTTATTGATTGATGTCTCCAGATCTTTAAGTTGTTGATCGCTGTAACCCATAGCTGGAAGTAAAGTTCCGATATTTGGATAAATTTCAAAGGTTTCAGCTAACTTACCTACAACAAACGGACGAGGATCAATGATCTCAGCTGCACCGAATTTCTGAGCTGCAACTGTCCCTGCTCCTAATTTCATTTCACCGTGTGTAAGCGTTGGACCATCTTCAACTACGAGTACTTTTTTGTCTTTAATAACAGCAGGATTGTCAACTGCTATCGGAGAAGCAGCATCAACAACAGTAGCTTTTGGAGCAACTTTGTGGATGTTTTCTCTAACTGTTTGAATATCTTCAGGTGCTGCGCTATCCATTTTATTAATAATAGCAACATCAGCCAATCTTAAAGTTACTTCGCCAGGGTAGTATTTTAACTCATGTCCCGGACGATGTGGGTCAACCACAGTAATGTTCAGATCCGGTTTGTAAAATGGGAAGTCATTATTTCCACCATCCCAAAGAATTACATCACAACCATCAGGATCATTTTCAGCAGCTCTAACAATAGCTTCATAATCAACGCCGGCATAAATTACGTTTCCACGAACCACATGAGGTTCATATTCTTCCATTTCCTCAACAGTACATTTATGTTTTGCAAGGTCTTCAACAGTAGCAAAACGCTGAACTTTTTGTTCGGCAAGGTTACCATAAGGCATGGGGTGTCTGATTGCAACAACCTTCAGACCTTTTTCCATTAAATACTCAATTACTTTACGTGAAGTCTGGCTTTTACCACAACCGGTTCTAACTGCTCCAACTGCAATTACAGGTTTGGTACTTTTTACCATAGTGTCTTCAGGTCCAAGTAGTACGAAATTAGCTCCGGCTGCATTAACAATAGCACTAACATTCATTACTTTATCATAAGTAACATCACTGTAAGAGAAAACGCAGTCGTCTATATTAAGATCTTTAATCAGTTTGGGTAACTCATCTTCAGCATAAATTGGGATACCTTCAGGATACAGATCACCGGCAAGTTCAACCGGATATTTTCTTCCATCGATATCAGGGATCTGAGCTGCTGTGAAAGCAACTACATTGTAATCTTCATTTCCACGATAATAAGTATTAAAGTTATGAAAATCCCTTCCCGCTGCACCAATAATAATTACATTCTTCTTCATAAAAATTAAGTATTAAATATTTATTATTATTTGAATAAAAATTCAAGCTAGCAAATTTAGAATAATTAATGATTGAATCTGTTAAATAACATATGGATTAGTAATTTATATTGTTCTAAATAATGATAATGGCACGTTTTTGTATTTCACTACCTTCAATTTTTTACGGAACTTTCAAATTGCTAAAGTGGAAATGTAGTACCTCTTTAAATTCCATGTACAAAAACATAATTAAATGATCCTCTTAAAAACCAAAGAGTAAAGGTTTAACCGGATTACCGGTAGATTTTGTTTTCATTTCCCTGAGTCACGATATATACCTGTTTTGCTACTTTAATTGCTGTTGACAGTATTGATAGAAATAGTTTGATAATGTATAATTTATTGGCTATTTTTGAAACTAACATTTTAACATTAGGTATAATATTTATTCTATAATTAATCTCTAAATACAAAACTAATGAAACTAATTTCAACTAATATATGCAAAACAAGCGATATTGGAGTTAACGATAACCTGTTTGGTGGTACTATGTTATCCTGGTTGGACGAAGCCGGAGGAATTATGGCCGCATGTGCCTGTAGATCACATAATGTAATTACTCTAAAGATGGATGAGGTTCTTTTTAAGAAACCGGTTAAAGTAAAAGATAAGGTGAGAATCTATGGAGTGGTGGACAGTATTGGAAAGACATCTTTGAAATTATCCCTTGAGGCCAGAACTGTTGATCTTGTAAATAAAACCGAAAACGTCGTCTGTTCCACATGCATGATATTTGTGAATATTGATGAAAACGGAAATCCTTCTCCAATCCCTCAGGAAACTGAATGTTAGGATAAATGTTATATGTATTAATTATGAAAAAGCATTTTGTTTTACTGCTGGTTATGGTAGTTTGTAATTTTCTGTATTCTCAGGATACTATATCAGATATTGATGGAAATATGTATCCAACCATTCAAATTGGATCTCAGATATGGATGACTAAAAATCTGGAAACAACACTATATCGTAACGGTGATACCATTGAGTCGTATTGTTATAATAATGATACTATGTTTTGTAATAAATACGGTAGATTGTACCCATGGAGGGCAATTGTCGGAGGTGTAAATTCCGATAGTTTGCTTGGAGTTTGTCCTGAAAACTGGCATGTGCCAAAAGATGAAGACTGGGACACATTAATTAATACCCTTGGAGGAATGAAAACTGCCGGTGTAAAACTTAGAAGGAGCAGAACAAATAATTTTCAATTTCAGTGGGGAGGTAACTACCATACCGAACTAAGTGTTTTTAGTTTTATAGACAGGAAAGTGTATCTGTGGTCATCAACACCGTATAGTAAATCATCGGCATGGATGCGTATGACAAGTAACGATGCTAAAAACATTAACAGATCAACTGTCCCAAAAGAATTTGCATTTAGTGTAAGATGTGTAAAAGATTGATTATTCCACCTTATTCACTTTAGCTTTCAGATCATTCAAAAAGCTTGCTGATACCCAATAAATGTCTGAGTTTCCATTTTGAGGTTTAGTTTGCAATTCTTCGAAAAAGTTATGGGTTAATTTATCAGGGACAGTACTGTTTTTTAACACCCTCGATGACATGAAGAATAAAAATTTACCATCTGGTGACAGAGAAGCAGACCATCCCCGGCCCAGATCAGCATTAATTCCTTCTCCCATGTTAAGAGGCTCAGTCCATTCGTCTTTATCGTTTCGGAATGATATGTAATAATTAGCTCCATGTATGTTTTCTTCCACACCAATAGCCGGTATAATAATAAAATTTTCATTGGGAGATATGTAGGCATTAAACCTGTTTACACCACAATTAACCTGTTCAGGTAGTTTTTCAGGTTCCGAATACCTGTTGTTTTCAAATACGGACCTGTAAATATAATTTATCCTGTTTTCCTCCTCACGTGTAAAGTAAATCGTTCCGCTTCTTGTTATAGATGGATAAAATTCACCCTCATCGGTATTAATTACCGGACTAAGTAACTCGGGCTCATTCCAGGAGTTATCACTTCTGGTAACAACCCATATATTCATGTTCTTTCTATCGCTTGTATCATTCACAGGACGATCAGATACGAAAAAGAGTTTTGTACCATCACTATTCAAACAAGGTTCAATGGTTATGTAATCAGCACCACGACCAAAAGGAACAACTTCAGGTTTCAACCATTGGTTTCCAACACGTTTTGCACAGAAAATTGTTGCATACCTGTAACCCGGTGTTGATGTGGAGTAATATATTTCGTTTCCATCCGGGGTTATCGTAATGTCTCTGTTTATCAATCCATTTGACACTATTCCCGGAGCAAATAATAATGGTTCGCTTCCAGGTAATACCTGTCCCAGGTAATCACCTTCTACATGTAAATATTCTGTTTTTGATATATCAGTATCTAGTCTTGATTCCAGTTGTTGTTTGCATGATAAAACAAACATAATTGTTATTAATAGTAAAAAATACCTCATATTGACCTGATTTTTGTTTTTCAAAGAATCTAATTACTTGTATTGTTTTCCTGTTCCAGTTGTTGCTGCAACATTGAAATCATGATATCCATCTTCTTTTCCAGTTCATCAATTCGCCGTAAAATTTCATTATGTCTTCTTTTGTGGTAGAGATTACTGGTTAAGATCTGATAAAGAACAGGTATAAGTATTATAATAATTATTGTAATTCCGAGGTTCATTTCATTAATTCTTTTGGTTTAAATTTATACATCATAAGTACATACGTTATAAGGATGTATCAAAATGTATAGCTAAATTGCTATAAAAACCCCAATTGTTCAAACTAATTATACATATGCTGTAAAAAAATATACAACTATTGTGTTTTTGAATTTTCCCTGGTCTGTCGAAATAAAAACCATAGTAGTTGAGTGCTGAAGTGTGTTTGTCGAAACTTTATATAAACATTTGAAATTTATGCAATTATGGTTTATTTTTGTTTTATGGCTAAAATAAATTTTCATTATTCGAACCGGGGTATCAGGATATTATCTCATGTGTTATTTTGGATAATATATATATTGTTCTTTTATATGCAATATATATTTTATAGTAAGGATGTTGACTCATCATCAATAATGAGCAGTCTTCTGTTGACAGTTGTTGTCGACATTTTTGCTGCCTATTTTACAGTATATTATTTACTTCCTGAGTTTCTGTTTAAGAGAAGATATTTTGCTTTTGCTACTATATTCCTGGTATCAGCTGCATTAGCAATTCTTGTGCAACGAGTATTATTATACTACATTGCTGTTCCATATTTTTACGGAGATTCTATCAGCCACACAAAATCATTCTGGCATATTAACCCATTTTATTCATTTTTCAATATATATACCGTTGTAAGTTTATTTGCAGTTATAAAACTGATGAAGTACTGGTACAGGAACCAACAATTGAAAACGGAACTGGAAAGAAAAAATAAATCAAGTGAATTAGCACTGCTTAGGACTCAATTAAATCCGCATTTCTTGTTTAATACTTTAAATAACATCGATACATTAATTACCTCAGACCAGGCTAAAGCATCTGACGCAGTTATCAAACTATCTGAAATAATGCGCTTTACTCTCTATGAAGCTTCCAATGACAGGGTTCCATTGGAACGGGAGATAAATTACCTTGAGAACTATATTGCTTTACAACAGCTAAGATTGAAGAATCCGTATTTTGTAAGATTTGAAAACAGTTCTAACTGCAAAGGTATGACAATAGCACCAATGCTATTTATACCTTTTGTGGAAAATGCCTTTAAACATGGGTTAAAGAATGTGGTTGCACCCGGAATAGAGATATCATTAACCTGTGAAAATGATGTTCTTAAGTTTGAAGTTGTTAACAGATATAGTAACATTGAAGAACAAAATAAGGATGCAACTTCTGGAATTGGTCTTGCAAATACCAGAAAAAGATTGAAATTGCTGTATCCGGATAAGCATAAACTGGAAATTAGAAAAAGTACAGGGATCTTTAAAGTTAACCTTAGTGTATTCCCCTGATTGTGAGTTGATAATATAACTAATTATTTATGATAAAACAATAATAGTAATGAGGAACTGACTTAACAGTTTCTGTGGTTATATTTGTAATGTAATAATTTTGAATGAATGAAGATAACATGTATTGCAGTTGATGATGAACCTCTCGCATTACAAAAAATGCATGATTACATATTGAGAGTTGGTTATCTGGAGTTACTGGCAGAGTTTGATAACGCTTTGGAAGCTATTGAGTTTTTAAAATCAAATAAAGTTGATGTAATTTTTCTTGATATTCAAATGGAAGAGCTAACTGGTATACAAATGGTTGAGGCCATGAAAGATAAACCAAAAGTGGTATTTACTACTGCGTATCATGAATATGCCATTAAAGGTTATGAACTTGATATATGCGATTATCTTTTAAAACCTATTTCCTTTGCAAGGTTTTTGCAAACATGTGAGAAGATACATAGTCTGTTGGATGATGAACCGGAAACAGAATATCAACCTGTAATCTCACGGGGAAATAACCCCAATGATGATTTTTTCTTTATAAAAAATGGAAGTGTAACACAGAAAGTAAAACTGGACGAAATTGTTTTTGTTGAAGGAATGAAGGATTATCTTAGAATTCATACCTTAAACGATAAAATTATGACATTGCTTAGCTTTAAAAAACTTGAACAATCGCTTACATATCCGCAATTTGTAAGAATACATAAATCCTACCTTGTGGCAATTGATAAAATCACAAGTATAGAGAGGAACCGGGTAACAATTGGCAGTGAAATATTACCGGTAGGAGAGAGTTACAGACGACAGTTTTTCCAGGTGATTGAGGATAGAAAATTATAGTTATATTTTTAAATTGAAATGAATAGACCTGATAACATATTAATCGAAGTTTGCGCAACTTCAGTAATGTCGGCTATTGCTGCACAAAACGGTGGTGCCAGAAGAATAGAATTATGTGATAACATAGTTGAAGGAGGTACAACTCCGGGTGCCGGAAGTATATCAATGTGCAGAAAATTACTGGATATTGATATCTGTGTGCTGATCAGGCCAAGGGGTGGCGACTTTTTATATAATAACATTGAATTTGAGCAATTATTAGAGGATATTGAATTTGTAAAGGGACAGGGTGTTAAGGGTATTGTTACCGGAGTTCTTGATAAATCAGGATCAGTAGATGTAAAACGAATGCAAACCATTATTGAAACTGCAGGATCTATGGATGTTGTATTCCACAGAGCTTTTGACATGTGTTCAGATCCTTATGTTGCTATTGAGAAGTTAATTGACCTTGGTGTTGACCGGTTGTTGACATCTGGACAAAAAAACACTGCCATTGAAGGAGCAGGTCTGATCAGGGAATTAGTTGAAATTGCTGATAACCGAATTGAGATTATGCCCGGATCAGGAATAAATACCGGAAACATAGGTGAGTTGATATCCAAAACCGGTGCCGGGAGTTATCATCTTACAGGTAGAAATCCTGTTAAAAGTAAAATGGAATATATCTCAAGCGAGGTATGTTTAACAGGGGCGGATAACCTTTCTGATTATGAATGGAAGGTTACAGATGAAATGATTATAAAAAAAATAGTTGAATTAAGCGAATGTTTCATTTCTGCCTAATTCAACTATTAACTATTCCTGTTTTATCCGATTACTATCTGATAATGATCTTTTTAACAGTTTTGCTATTATTTGAAATTATCTCAACGAAATAAATTCCGTCAGGCTGATCAGAAATGTCGATTTGCTCAGTTAATACATTTCCTTTCAGCACATATTGCTCAGACATAAGAGTCTGACCTTTTGTATTGATGATATTTAAGGTTACACTACCTTTGGTTTCACCAATTACAATATCGAATATTCCGTTTGATGGATTTGGAATTATAGCGATGTTTTCATTTTCAGTTAGTCTGTTGTTAATACCAACATTGTTTGAGATAAGAATATTATCGATATAGAGATTATTACCGTAGTGACAATAGGTTTCAAACATAATTCTAACATTAGAAGAACCATCCCATTCAGATATATCTATAATATTGCAATCACTGCCATATCCTTCACCACACCAGTCTTCACTGCTTTGGGGTATAAAAGAGTCGAGAGTAGACAGGCTTGTGGCGAATACCCCTGTACCATCAGGTCCGTTTGCATAAATCCTTTCCCAATTATCACCGCAATCATCACTAATATAAACAATCAGAGAATCTTTTTGATATGCCCTTTGAGCATATGCATGATCAAACATTAGTTTAAGGTTGGTCATACCGCTGAAATTCAGTGTTGGACTGATCATTCTGTCACGCTCACCAAACCCTGAGTAATCAATAAAGTTTACCCAGGGAGCTTTACTACCTGGTAGTGTACCAACTACATCAACAATCTCCCAGGTAATATCTTCATCAGGATTCTCGATGGTCCAGCCCAGATCTCTGAGATTATTTGCTTCAAAATTTTCTTCAAATGGTACCTGTATACCGCCCGAATTTATATAATCTGTTTTGGTCATGGTTGTACTTCCAACAGCATTTGTTGTAGTTAATGTAATTGTATAAAGACCTGGTTCGAATATTACTGTAGGATTTTGTGAGCTGGCATTTGTACCTCCGGTAAATGTCACATTATCAGGTTCAAACTCCCAATTCCAGCTATTTGGACAATGCTGTGATTCATCGTATAGCTCAACAATTTTGTTGCTGCATGCTACAGAGTCGCTTGCTGAAAAGTCAGTTACAGGTAACAGGGTTGAACTTACTGTTATATATTCTTCTTTGGTAATAGAGTCAGCTCCCAGACTGTTTGTAACAACAAGTTTCACATAATATGTTCCGGCATTATCATATACAATACCTGTAGGATTTGCTTCTGTTGAGTTCTCAGGGGTTCCTCCTTCAAAAGTCCAGACAAAAGTTTCAGGGGGTCCTTGTGACAGGCTTGTATAACTATTACCGCAACCTATTGGAATCGTTGTTTGTTCTGCTTCAAAATCAGCAACCGGAGCATACATTATCAGGTCAGCTTCCCAAAGCCCTCTTCCATAGGTGGCTGCTCGGATTAATTTTGCATCATGGTTGATCTCCAGCTCATTTACAATAACATTTGGAAGGTTATCATTGAATGAGGTCCATTCTGTTAATCCTCCATCTATATAGTAAACACCAACATCCATTCCCACATAAAGCGGATTCAGTGCTCCCATTGAAAAAGCTACACAATTGGCTGGTAAATTTGGTAGGTTTATGGAATAATTCTCCCATGAAATACCTGCATCATATGAAATATATACTTTTTCACCATTGGTAAATCCTGATAGACTAACAGCAATGATCTCAGGATTCTCGGGATGAACTGCAATATATGAAATTGAATGATCAGGAAGTCCGTCAGAGATATTAGCCCAGCTTTCCCCTCCATTTGTTGTTTTATAGATTATTGACCCTTTGGAAGTATACAGATAATCCCCGTTGGATTCAGCAATTGCAAGATTATCAAGGTAACCCATGCCAAAATTGGAAATAGTTGTCCAGCTACTCATTCCATTTGTTGTTTTTTTGATCTCTGACGAGCCAACGAATAAAGTTGATGGGTCAGTTGGATGAATTACAAACGGGGTAACCCAGTTACCACCTCCAGGCTGGCTTATATTAACACCACCATAGGAACCACCACTAATTGATTTATAAAAGCTTCCATTTTGGGATGTTCCATAAACAATATTGCTGTTTGTGTAATCTACAACACATTCCATACCATCTGCACCAAGCCATTCATGCCAATGGTCATTAGTATAAACACTGGTACCATTGTCCTGTGAACCTCCAAGAATTTTATAAGGATCATTTTTCGATGTTCCTATTTTGTAAAACTGACGAATACTAATACCTTCAGTAAGGTTTGTCCAGGTTGATGCTCCATCAGTTGATTTACTGATAAGCCCGTCACTTCCAACATAAAGTGTTCCACCGTAAAATACCATCTCATGGATATCGCAATGAGTGTATCCAATTGGATTTCCCCATGTCCAGTCTGTTGTTTTTGTCCATGACGTCCCACCGGTTGCAGATTTCCAGGTGTTTATCTCTCCCAGGTGAACTTCTTCTGCATCTTCATGTGATACGCAAAATGCCAGATCATACCATGACTGACTTCCCTGGTTGGGTTGAGATGATCTCATAGAGAAAGAATCGCCACTGTCTTCCGATCTGTAAATACCTGTTGCAGATGAGAAATAATAAACATAGTCAGGATTATCATTTGTTACAGCTATTTGTGCTCTGCTACCTGTAGGTAAACCGGTTGTTTCGGTAAAATTATCTCCTCCATCAACTGACTTGTAAAATTTTCTTGTGATCGCATAAATTGTATTTGGATCATCTGGTTTAAATTCCATGTCATCAATATCTCCATTTAAGAGCTTCGTCCAGGTATCACCGGCATCAGTTGTTCTGTAAACACCATCAGTGGTTGCTGCGAATAGTATGTCAGGATTATCAGGATTAATAAGAAGTTTGGCTATTGTACGATTTTGGTTTATTGTCCAGTCAAGACCAGTGATGTTCCATGTGGTTCCGCCATCAGTTGATTTTAATACTCCTATACTGTAATTATCACCTGCATCCTTATCACCGGTTCCAATGTAAATAATATCAGTATTGTCGGGATCAATTGCAATTGCCGAAACACCTAATACCGGCTGGTTATCAGTTAGTGGAGTCCAGTTGGCCCCTTCGTCAGTAGTTTTCCATAAACCTCCTGATGGAGAACCAATATATATTATATTTGGATCATACGGATCAAGGGCAATAACATTAATTCTGCCAATCCCAGGATTCCAGTGTCCGGTTACGTTCAATGAAGTGCTTGGCCCCAGTGGTGTCCATCCACTACGACTGCTACTTATACTTCCCGGATAATTTTCTTTAAACTTTGTTATTTCATCCCATACCTGTGAATGCTGAATCCTGTTTCCGGTAGGATATACCCTTTGTTCTGTGTAATATTCCCACCTTTTGTACTGTTTCCATCCACTTCCTTTTCCCGTTGAATGTGACTCAAAATATTTATTTGCAGCTTTTTGTACATCGTAAAAATTCACATTTAAGTCCTTCATCATTTTTACCCACTCAGGTGTATGCTCTATATCCTGATTACCCGATGAACTCTGCGCAGTTCCTGATGTACCAGTAGCCATGATCAAAATATTGACAAGTACAATTAACTTTAAAAATCTCATGCTCTCAAATTTGATAATTAAACTATTATAATTATTACAAGAGCCAAAAGTAAAGTTAAAAGTTGCACGCTGCCACAACAAAATTCCCATGTATTAAATCAATCAGTTGATTGTCATTGTAAGGTGTTGAGAAGCAGTATAAAAGCATGTTTGTCCAATTATGGAAAAAATATTAATTCTAAATAATATTTAAATATAAGATGTTAAAAATCTGTAAGGTTCAATACAAGAAATGTACTACCATCCCAAAACTAAAGCGATATTGTAATTACATGATTTTTTGATAAGCTAATCTTCCGGTTTAAGAGGCCCATCTAGAAGAACAGCAACAACAGTCATATTTTCATCAAGAACAGAACCAGGGATATCAATAAAAACCAATCCGGGCTTATCGCTCCAATATGGTTTTAAATATATACTATAATCCAGTTTGGTTCCGTTACCAACAACCCATATCCTGTTTATGTCATTATTTATCCCCTTAAGCATTATCTGACCATTCGGTTTATAGGGTAAAAACAGGTAAACAATGGTACTGTCAGCTGAAATTGTTGAAGGTCCGTAGAAATATCCGGGGGGTAAACCTGCATTTGTTTTATAAATTGCAGTCTCATGTTTTGAAATCCATCTGCCAAGCTCCTTTAATACTCTTTGCTGTTCATAAGGAATGGTGCCATCAGCTTTTGGCGCAATATCAAGTAACAGATTACCTCCCATCCATAAGCATTGTGCAAATATGTTGATTATCTGGTCAATCGACTTATAATTTTTATCGTTAGGCTGGTATCCCCATGAATCATTTATTGTCATACAAAGTTCCCAGTAATCGTCTTGTGGTTTTGTAACAGGGAGACCCTGCTCCGGTGTTGCGTAGTCTCCGTAACCCTGTAAACGGGAGTTTATTATAATATTTCCATTTTTCTCTAAAAGAAGGTTTCTGATCTCTTTTGCCCTCCACATTTCATCTGTTTGCTCCCAATCGCCATCAAACCAAACCAGGTCAGGATTGTAAATATCAGATATTTCACCAATCTGTCCAAGATTGAATTTTGTAAATCTTTCCCATCTTATACTGTCATCTAAATATCTCTTCTTATTTCTGGTAAAATTAGGGTAGTCAGGATGTGACCAGTCTAATAATGAATAGTATAACCCAACTTTGATTTTGTTCTTTCGGAGTGCCTTACAAAACGGTGCTACAAGATCTTTTCCTGCCGGGGTATTGTTAACAACATTTAGATCACCGAAATCCGACTTCCACAGAGCCACACCATCATGGTGCTTGGTAGTTAGAACAGCATATTTTGCACCACTATTTTTAATTAATTCTGCCCATTCATCAGGTTTATAACTTGAAGCATCGAATCCATCCAGTTGTTTCATATAATCATAATGAGTAATATAATCATTAAAGAACGACCATGACTCATCAATGCCAGCTACAGAATAAATTCCCCAATGAATAAATATTCCAAGTTTTGCATCCCTGAACCATTGCATCCTGTTTTGGTTAACAATTGATGTATCAGAGGTTTGCGGGTACATTAATGCCGGCAGAATAAGCAATGATATCAATAAAAATGTAAGTTTGATTTTAGACATGTTTTCATAAATTAATTATTGCCAAAGTAACAAAAAATGTAAACGGGTTCATAACTCTGTGTATATTTGCAAAGAGGTGCTTGTTGTGATCAAAACAAGCTGTAAGTATCAGAAATACAGTTAAATATGAAGGTGGGATTTAGATGCGGGTTGATTCCTGTACATATCATTATATTGATGTTAATTGGTTTATTTGCATGCAATAACAGTGTAAACAGAGATATATCACCTGGGATTTCAGCCTTCACAGATGTCCTTGACTACAAAGCAAATCCTGATAGTCCTTACGACAGGAACTGGCTTGCCTTTTCAGATCAGGGAGCATGGTTTGCCTATGGCTTTCCTGATACCAGTGAGAAATTAGCCGGATTTGCAGGACCATTTATTATGACTCAGGAAAATGGCATTTGGAGTAGTAAATCCCTAAGCAAATTAAAGCTAACATACACTGATTCCGGGAAGGAAGTATGTTTATCAGATTTCAAGGTAACCACAACCGGTAATTTGAGTCATTTGGAACAGAAGTTTTCAGATGATGAGATCGATATTTTGCAGTCCTTATTCTATGTATCTCCGCAAACATCCTTCTTTGTTTCAGGTATTACCAATAAAGGCAACAAACCAATACAGTTTAATGCGGAAATCACTGGTGATCTGTTGTCCGAATATCTTAATATCAGCAGTGATGAAAGCAGGGTGTATGTAGATTCTGATAAAAGTGATGCCAGAGGTACTATTCAGGTGTTTAATAATAAAATATTATCTGTATCGTCATCAGATACAACCTATAGTTTCATTTTGCATGGTATTGAGCTTGCACCTGATTCCAGTATAGATATCCTTATTTCCCAAACTTTTACATTCCGTGAGATGGATATTGATGAAGAACAGGACTTAATATTATCATTAACAGGTAATTATGATGAGTTCCGCCGAAACAGAGAAGGACAAAAGTTTGATATACTTAATAAGCTAAAAGCAAAGACTTCAGGTATCTATAATTCTTCAGCATATTCAACATTACTTGCAAAATCTGTATTAACACTCCAGAACAATTGGAGGGTGCCGGCAGGAGAATTAAGATACAGCGGGTTATTTCCAAGTTATCATTACATTTGGTTTCACGGATTCTGGGCCTGGGACAGTTGGAAACATGCTGTTGCTCTAACGTTGTATGATCCGGTACTGGCAAAAGATCAAATCAGGGCTATGTATGATTTTATGGATGATAAGGGTTTTATTGCAGATTGTATTTACCGCGATACCACCATCGAAAATCATAATTATCGTAATACGAAACCTCCATTGTCGGCATGGGCCGTATGGAAAGTATTCGAAAGTGATTATGATACATCATTCCTACAGGAAATGTATCCCAAAATTCTTAAACAGCATAACTGGTGGTATAAGCATAGAGATCATGATAGCGACGGATTATGTGAATATGGTTCGTCCGATGGAACTCTGATTGCTGCCAAATGGGAAAGCGGAATGGATAATGCCGTGAGATTTGACAATAGTAAGCTCCTGAAAAATTCTGAAAATGCATACTCACTTGATCAGGAAAGTGTTGATCTGAATAGCTACCTGTATGCTGAAAAACTCTACATCAGGTCGATAGCATCAATACTTGGAAAAGAAATTGATGCAGATAAATTTGGTATTCAGGCCAAAGATCTTGGTTATATGATCAGAAACCAGTTTTATGATAGCATTTCAGGATGGTTCTTTGATACTTCCATTAATGGCAAAAATTTCACTGGAGATATGGGTTGTGAAGGATGGATTCCATTATGGGCAGAAGTTGCTGACAAAGGTCAGGCAGAAAATGTTATGAAAAACATGATGGATACATTACATTTTAATACATGTGTTCCGCTTCAAACACTTTCTGCTTCACATAGCAAATTTAAACCTGACCGGGGATACTGGCGAGGTCCGACATGGCTTGATCAGGCTTATTTTGGTGTGTGTGGATTAAGATACTTTGGATTTGATATGGAAGCTGACAGTTTGACAATGAAATTATTGCATAATGCTGAAGGACTTCTGGAAAAAGGATCATCCATAAGAGAAAACTATAATCCTATAACAGGAGAAGGACTGGAATCAGAGAACTTTAGCTGGTCAGCAGCCCATTATTTATTGCTATTAACAGAAAATTAAGATGAACAACGAGTATAAAGAATCACAGATCAGTAATCAGGAAGCTGTTAAGCTTGTAAAAGAGTTTTATAATATTTCAGGTATTGCCACAAGAATGCCTGGTGAAATAGACATTAATTTTAAAATTATGTCAGAAAACTCAGAATTCTTGATGAAAGTAAGTCGTACCGATATCAATACAGAGTTTTTGGATTTCCAGCAAAACATTCTTCAACATGTTTCGAATAGCGCAAATGTCAACATATCACCTGTGTTATTACCAAATTTGGATGGTGAATTATCAACCTCGTATGTTGACATAAACAATAATACAAGAATAATCAGACTGTTAACCTGGATTCCCGGTAGACTGTGGTCATGTGTAAATCCCGTAAAAGATGAATTGCTTTATAGTCTGGGTAATAAAGCCGGAGAATTAACCTGTTCTTTACAGGATTTCGACCATCAGTATGCACATCGTGATTTTGAATGGGATATTGCAAATGTTAACTGGGTAGGAAAGTGTCTGGATCTATTCAGAGAATCGCAACGAAGTACAATTGTACACTTCCTTGAATTATTTAACTCCCGGAAAAAGGAATACTCACAACTAAGAAAAAGTGTAGTTCACAACGACGTTAATGATAATAATATAGTTGTAAATGAAAATCTTGTTTCACCTGAAGTTGTTTCAATAATTGATTTTGGTGATTCCATCCATACACAAACAATTAATGATCTGGCCATAACACTTGCTTATGCTTTAATGGGCAAAGAGGATTTGCTGTCTGCCGCTATTCCTGTTATTAAAGGATATAACGAAAAGTTTCCTGTTTTGGAGAATGAGCTCGAGCATTTGTATACATTAGTGGCTGCAAGATTGTTGATAAGTGTAACCAAATCAGCAATTAATAAACGTAATGAACCAGATAATAAGTATTTGGTGATTAGCGAGAAGCCGGCCTGGGAGGTACTTGAAAAATGGATAGCTATAAATGAAAGTTATGCATTTTATAATTTTCGATTTGCCTGTGGTCTCGAACCTCATCCGGATAAACGATCGTTTGTAGATTTTACCCAAAAACAAAACATATCACTGATTGAATTATTCCCAACTATTGGAACAAACCTGGTATGTAATGTTAAAATGAGTGTTGACAGTACATGGCTTGGACATGAAACCGAATATAACAATAACGATATAATTGCATTTAAACTGGATCAACTTTCTAAACTCAATCCTGCATCAATAATTGCCGGAGGATATTTGGAACCGAGACCTATTTATGTTACAGAGGCATATAAAGCTGAAGGCAATAACGGACCAAAATACAGAAGTGTACATTTAGGGGTTGATTTCTGGCTGCCGGCTGGTACTCCTGTCCATGCATTATTTGACAGTAAGGTTGTGATCGCTGTTAATGATGCGGGTGATAAGGAATATGGTGGATTGATTGTACTGGAACATAGTGTTGATAATATTAAATTTTACACATTGTACGGACATCAAAGTGTGGAGAGTATTTCGAAATTCAAACCCGGAGATTCAATAAAAAAAGGAGAACACATAAGCTATCTTGGTACCCCGGACGAAAACGGGAACTGGGCAAGCCACCTCCATTTTCAGATTATGCTTGATATGCTTGGGAATACTGATGAATTTCCGGGTGTTACCTACCCTGATGAAGTTGATATTTGGAAAAGTATATGTCCTGACCCGAATTTATTGTTTAAAAATGAAAATCTTCTTACTAAAAGTGAGGTAAGTGATTCAGATTTAGTAAGATACAGAGAAAAACATATGGGCAAAAGCCTTAGTCTATCATATTCCAGACCAATCAGGGTTGTGAGAGGATCAGGAGTATATTTACTGGACAATATGGGACGTAAATACATTGACACTGTAAACAATGTGGCCCATGTCGGACATGAGCATCACAGGGTAGTTGCAGCCGGACGGGATCAGATTTCGGTACTGAATACAAATACGAGATATTTACATGAAAATATAATAGAATTTGCCAGGGGATTACTATCTACTTTCCCTGAGGAATTATCAGTATGTCATTTTGTAAATTCAGGTAGTGAGGCCAATGAACTTGCACTTAGAATGGCTAAAACAGCTACCGGTGAAAAGGACATTATTGCCATTGAAGTTGGCTATCATGGTAATACAAGCGGATGCATTGATGTAAGCTCTTACAAATTTGATGGAAAAGGGGGATCAGGTGCACCTGAACATACACATATAGTGCCATTACCAGATTCATTCAGAGGAAAATACAGAGGTGATAATACTGCGGATTTGTATGCAGATCATATTCAGGAAAGGATCGATATTATCCGGTCGAAAGGTAGAAATGTAGCTGCATTTATAGCAGAAAGCATAATAAGCTGTGGGGGACAGGTTGAACTTCCTGGTGGTTATCTGGAAAAATCCTATAGTATGGTAAAGGAAGCAGGTGGAATATGTATTGCTGACGAAGTACAGGTTGGGTGTGGGCGTGTAGGTAGTAAATTCTGGGGATTTCAGCTACACAATGTAATTCCTGATATTGTTACTATAGGAAAACCAATAGGAAACGGACACCCACTTGCCGCTGTTGTTTGTACCCGTGAAATAGCAGATAAATTTGCAAATGGAATGGAGTATTTCAATACGTTTGGCGGAAATCCTGTATCATGTGCCATTGGTAATGAAGTACTGAAAGTTATCAAAGATGAGAAATTGCAGGAAAATGCGCTAAAAACCGGTAATTATCTCAAAAGCAATCTGAAAAATCTTAAAAAGGAATTTGCAATAATTGGAGATGTACGTGGTCAGGGATTATTTCTTGGGTTTGAATTAGTTGATAAGGATCTAAATCCACTTACAGACAAAACATTATACCTGGCTAACCGGATGAAAGAGTTTGGAGTATTAATGAGTGTTGACGGTAAAGACAACAACGTAATAAAGATCAAACCACCAATTGTATTCTCAATGGAAAATGCCGATGAACTGACAAAAAGGCTGGAGTTAGTGTTTAGAGAAGATTATATGACTCAATAAAATATGAAAACCATTATTACAATATTTTTAGTTGCATTTATATGTGTGAACGGGTATCCTCAGTTAAACCGGGATATTTATCACAGCGATCATACAGTATTTGGAATTAATAAGCTTGAACCACGAGCCAGCTACTTTGCATTTGAAACAGATAGTTTGGCTTTAATTAATAATATGGATAGTTCAGCGAGATTTGTTTCATTGAACGGAAAATGGAAATTCAGCTGGACATCATCACCAAAAAAAAGTATTCAAAACTTTTACGACACAGGTCTGGACGATTCCAAATGGGATACAATAAAGGTTCCGTCAAACTGGGAAATTGAAGGATGGGGATACCCGATATACCTTGATGAAAGATACCCTTTTACAACAATCTGGCCTGATGCTCCGGTTGAATACAATCCCACAGGACTTTACCGATATAGTTTTCAGATTCCTGATGATTGGTATGACACTGATATAATACTACATTTTGCAGGTGTAAAGTCTGCCATGTATGTGTATATAAACGGGAAATTTACAGGTTACTCACAGGGATCAAAAACACCGGCAGAGTTCAATATAACGAAGTATGTAAGAACTGGTGAAAATCAAATAGCCCTTAAACTGATTCGGTGGAGTGATGCAAGTTATCTTGAAAGCCAGGATATGTTGAGGATGAGTGGTATAGAGCGAGAGGTTTATCTTTACTCCAAACCAAAGGTATCAGTAGTTGATCTCAAAATTATTGCAGATTTAGATGCTGATTATTTGAATGGGAAACTGGTACTGGACCTAAATATTGCAAATAATGCAGATAAAAAAGCCAAACGGTTAATTGAAGTTAAGCTATTAGATAATGGTAATGAGATTAATTCTTTTAAAAGAGAGATTAAAATCGCTCCTAAAGATAGTGCTGAATTAAAATTTTCCTGTGAAATTCCCGATGTAAGGCAGTGGTCGGCTGAACTTCCCAATCTTTATAAAATGCAGATAAGTGTTGTAGATGGTAGGGATGAAAGAAATAATATTTTTATAAACCAACAGGTAGGATTTAGAAGCATACGGATAAAAAACAATCAGTTGTTTGTTAATGGCAGACCTATTTATATCAGGGGAGTTGACAGGCATGAAACAGATCCCCATACCGGGCATGTTATTTCAAGAGAATTAATGGAAAAGGATATAAAGTTAATGAAGGAAAACAACATTAATGCTGTAAGAACCAGTCATTATCCTAACCACCCGCATTGGTATGAATTATGTGACAAATATGGTTTATACGTAATTGATGAGGCAAATATTGAAAGTCATCCCCTGGCGATTAGTGAAAAAACACAGATTGGAAATGAGATGTCGTGGCTGCCGGCTCATCTTGATAGAATTAAAAGGATGTATCACAGGGATAAAAATCATTCTTCGATCATCATGTGGTCGCTTGGCAATGAAGCAGGACATGGTGAAATATTCAGATCAATGTATGACTGGTTAAAAACAAGCGATTCAACCAGACCTGTTCAGTATGAACCGGCTGGCTATGAAGATTATACTGATATATATTGCCCAATGTATCCAAGTCCACAGCGATTGGAGAATTATGCAACAAATGTAGCTGCAAAACCCTGCATAATGATCGAGTATTGCCATGCAATGGGTAACTCAGTGGGCAATTTGCAGGATTACTGGGATATCATTGAAAAGTACCCGGCCTTACAGGGAGGGTTTATCTGGGATTGGGTTGATCAGTCCCTGGAATACGTTAACAATAATGGCATTAAATATTTAGCTTACGGTCATGATTACCATCCCGGTCTTCCTACTGATGGGAATTTCCTGAATAACGGATTAGTTGATCCATACAGAAATCCCCATCCACATTTACACGAGGTGAAAAAAGTATATCAACCGGTGAAGTTTTGGTTCAATAATGAAACAAAAAAATTAAAACTGAAAAACAAAAACTACTTTGACGCAATTAAAGATGCAAGAATCAAATGTATTTTAACAGCTGATGGTTATGTTAAAGAAGAGTTCACAATAAATAATATTCATATAGAGCCACATGAAGTTATAGAATACGATCTTGACCTTGGTCATATTTCCAATGAACAGGAATACATATTATTAACTTCAGTAATAACTGACAGTTGCAAGGGATTAATCCAAAAGAATCATGAAATAGCATTTGAAGAATTTGCGTTGACAGATTACAGGAGCAAAACTGAAAGTAATATATCCGATAAAAAAATCAATATCAGCTATAATGATGGGAGTTACATGATCCATAATGATGATACAGAACTTGAAATAAGCAGAGCTACAGGTGAAATAAAAAACTGGAGTTATATAGGCAATCAAATTACTAATTCTGCAATATCTCTAAATTTCTGGAGGCCACCAACTGATAATGATCTGGGTAATGGTATGCAGGAATGGGCATCAGTATGGTACGAATCAACTGGTTCTTATGAATCCTGGTTATCAAAAGAACCGTTTATTGAAGGTAACAAAGCGCTCTTTGAAGTAGATTATTATTTGCCCGATTCAGTAGCCAGAGTAATTGTTAATTATACATTTTTTAATACGGGTTCTTTAAAGGTTGATTATCAGTTTATTCCGTTAAGAGATAGTTTGCCGGATATTCCAAGGTTGGGGATGTCGATGGAACTCACAAACGAGTTTACTAATGTAAGTTGGTATGGAAGAGGACCACATGAAACCTATCTGGACAGAAAATCATCAGGAAAAACAGCAATTTATTCAGGTCTTATAGTTGATCAGTTTCACAGATATTCCCGTCCTCAGGAAACCGGCAATAAAACTGATATAAGATGGATGAAAATATCATCCGAAAAGTTGGCGTTAAAAGTACAAACAGCAGACAATGATCTGTTAAGTTGCAGTGTCTGGCCGTTTGAAGTTTCTGAACTTGAGTTTGTAGCCGGAAAAGATGGTGGAAAATCAGCTTCAGGACTTGTTCCGGTTACTTCAAAACATGGTGCTGATATTAAAACCGGAAAAAAAGTTACATGGAATATTGATAAAGTTCAGATGGGAGTCGGTGGAGATACATCATGGGGTCGTAGGGTACATGATGAATATACGATAAAACCTCGTAAGCATAGTTATTCTTTTATCATTACACCGGAATTACCGGAAATATCAAAAACGGAACTTATAATCCACTAATGTTAGAGAACCCCTAAACAATATTTAATTACATAAATGAGCTTATTTTCTCATTTTGGGACAACATGAAAGCTATGATATTAATTAAACAATCTTTAAATCAGGCAGATAGCAAATTAATCAGCATTGGCACTTGATTTGATACGAATTCTCTGTTATATTTGAATAAATTAAGAAGGGGCTCAAGATATGAAAGAAGTCAGGTTAATCATTCTGTTTATTATTGCTTCGGTGATAGTTTCTTGTAATAACAAAACCACTGATACTCCTGTTCCGGATACTGTTTTTAGTATGGAACAATTGGATGTTTCACCTGATTTCAGCTGGTCAGCAAGCATGAAGGGACAGCTTGTTATTACATTATTAAATCCTTTAAACGTATCAACGGAGCAGGAGTATATACAGATAGTAAATGAGAACAATATTGTGCTTGACCATCGCATAGTTAGTGAAAACACAGCAACATTTGATTTAAATCTGCCTTACGATGAGGATTATTATGTTTATTTTCCTGTAACAACCGATAGGGCAAAAATTACAGGACCCGGAAGTATGGAAATAGAATTGGGGCCGACTGTAGAATATATTTACAATTCCACCAAATCAACGGAAGTTGTTAGTTGTACATCATGTGATACACCAATGGAGAATGGAGGAGGAGAGGAACCATCATTTGGCTCTGGCTGGAGGCTGTATAGTGAAGATGATGTACCAGGCTGGGAAACAACAGCAACTGATAATAAGATCGAATTCTGGGTAAGTGGTTTCCAGGGAGTTCCTGCGCAGGAAGGTAGGCAGTTTTTTGAACTAAATGCCAATCAGGTAGCAGCCTTATATCAGGAGTTGTGCCTGGAGCCCGGATCAGTGATAAACTGGTCTGTTTGGCACCGTGGACGCCGTGGTGTTGATGTTGCTGAAGTTAAAATTGGTGCAACAGTTGAAACTGCAGAGTATCAGCAAACAATGTCTGATGGAACAGACGCATGGGGCCATTATTCAGGTACTTATAGTGTTCCGGATGGTCAAACAACCACAGTATTTGTATTTGAGTCAATATCAGCAGCAGGTGGTAGTCTGAGTGTTGGAAATTTTCTTGATAATTTTGAGATTTCATGTGATGCTGATGGAGATGGTGTAATTGACAGGCATGATGATTTTCCTGATGATCCTGATAAAGCATTTGTTTCTTATTTCCCTGAAGACGGTAAACAGGTTATTGCTTTTGAGGATCTTTGGCCTTCACTTGGAGACTTTGATTTCAACGATCTTGTACTTTCTAACAAGGTTATAATTGCGAAAAATGCAGATGGAAACCTTGTTGATGCAAGTTTTAAGGTTAGTATTGATGCCATAGGTGCCAGTTTGGATAATGGCATTGCTATGATGCTTTATACAGAAAACCTAACCACATTTGATGAGAACATAATTGATAACATAAGCGGTGCTGCAAGCATTGACCCTGGAAATGAAAACGGGTTGATACTTTCAACGGATGTATTTGAAACTATTAACGACAGATATCAGAATAATGGTTCAGGACCGGCAGGAGCGCCTGATACTCTTGAATTTACAATAACCTTTAGTGGTTCGGCAAATGATTTTATACCTGAGTTATATTTGTTCAGGACTGATAACAGGGGGCATGAGGTACATAGAAATGGTTTCCCGTTAACGGCCACAATGGATACTGACCTGTTTAATACAAATGACGACGCCGGGGATTTTAAAACCGAAACCGGATTGCCATGGGGTATGGAAATAATAACCAACGAAACATATAATAATCCCAGAGAAAAGGTCGATATTCTTTTAGCATATCCAAAATTTGAAGCCTGGGCAACAAGTGGTGGTGTAAGCGAACAAACCTGGTATTTGTTCCCTGTGGAGAGTAATGTTGTTGATCTGGATTTTGGTGATTAATGATCTTTGTGTTGATCAATCCAATAGGGATTCTTCTTGTAGAACTTTAATTTCTCCTTCAGAATTATCGGTGATATATACATCTTCAATTTCTGCATAAAAATCCTTGATTTCCATCTTGGAAATTAGTAAAATTAACAATTGATTAAATGTAACAACATTATTTAAACTTAATTTTTTTCGAAAGATCTAGCAATTCAGAATGGCCAAAATCTTCAGTTGAATTTATTATTAAATGAAAACATAGATCTTTATATTCAATGATAAGAATATATTTTAGTATCCCTTTCTCGCTAATGTAACCATGGATCATTGACTTACCTTTATAATTGAGAAATTCAATATTATTATATTTTTTTAATAGTGAACTTAACTTAAATGAAGAAGTAACAGTTATTCTAATTGACGAATTGTATTCCCCATTAAACAATGCAATGTAGTTTCCTTCCCCCTGTATAGTTTGTCCTAGTATTAAACCAGAAGGTTTTAATTTCTCAATAGCATCTTCAAAGAATACAAAACTATAGCTAACTGGAGTAATTGAGACAGTATCTATAATATATTCCTCAAATGATTTTTCCTTCTTTTCATCTTCCTCTATTTTTTCAGCAGCTGCCATAAATGCCTCTATTAATGCTTTTTGTGATTCTGTATTATCTTCTAATTGGATACCATCGAGGGGCATAAATATTTCAGTCGGGATATCAATATTCTCCTGAAACTCTTTAGCTTTTGAGTACTCAATTAAGTCTTCAGTAGACATCCTTTTGGATTTCAGTACTAATCCCTTATAAATCCATGATTTGGAAGAATGATCCTGAACGATTGTACATTTCTTGCCACGAACCTTGCCATATCCAACAACTGGTTGTTCTAGAGAATCTATTATCAGAGTTGCGATCTCTTGTTGCTTTTGTTCTGAAAGCATTATTTTGTAACATGTGTTAATATCTGTTTTTCCTGGGTTATTAATCCAGCCGGTACTATCAATCAAATCAACATGAATTGTTTCCGACCCGTTCCTTATTAATATACCATGATCTTCATAACTGATTATACTTTCACCAAATTTATACTTAATTGTTAATCTACTTATTCTACAAAGTTTTTCCCCATAATTATCCCAATAGAGTTCTTGGTCGCCGATTACACTACCGGTATATTTGTATTTAATATATCCTGATTTTGCAGCGTAACGGTAGTGTTCCTGACCACAAAAAGATTTAATAATGATTAGTAAAATGACTGTTAATAGTGTTTTTTTCATGTGTTGATTTAATAAATGATAATCTAATTGACTAAATATTAATCCCTTCCAAAGACATTTTTAAGATGCCACAGGTCAAGCCCCGAAAACGGGTCACTGATAATTTCACATTCCGACATTCCGCCATTATCATTTACCCCGCAAAGTGCAAGGTATGTGCCACCGGAGGTAAGCAATAGTCTTAACCCGTTATCCAGTCCCGGACTGCCAATGGTTGTTTCCCACTCCAGGTTACCAACCGAATCTATCTTACATATCCAGTTATCGTACCCGCCATAGATAGAATGTGCTTATATCACCACC
>JANQGJ010000034.1 GCA_028277395.1 Bacteroidales bacterium
GAGTTAACAAAGTGGCAGTGGAATTTTGGTGATCCTGGCGACCCTATGGCAGGATCAGTGAGTAAGGATACATCATACGTTTACCCGACATATGGAGAATACCCTGTAATTTTGGTTGTAGAGAATATACACATGTGCCTGGACAGTGTAGTTGATACTGCATATGTTTACCAGTTGCCGACAGCAGACTTTAGTTATGATAACCGTTGTGTTGGTTATTATACAAATTTTACTGATGAGTCATATAGTGATGTTAGTGATATAAGTTCATGGTACTGGCATTTTGACGATCCGTTTGTTGTTGACAGTATCTCCACGATCCGGGATGCTGTACATATTTATTCAGATACCGGCACATATTTTCCAACGCTTGTAGTAACGGATATGAACATGTGTAAGGATACTATTACGAAAACGCTTGATATTTGGCCTCGTCCGACATCAATGTTCCAGGTAATAGACACTAACCGCCAGGGGCAGGTTTACCTTTATAACATGAGCAGTGACCCTGAAGAAGTGATGGATTCGTTGTATTACGAGTGGGACTTTGATTACAGTCCCCCTGGTTTTATAACGAGTGAAGATATGAACCCTATTCACCAGTACGAGTATGATGGCAGTTATACCATTATGTTGGTAAGTACGAATAGTTATAATTGTCCTGATACGACCTACCAGCAGTATGATTTATTGTTTACTAACTTGTTTGTACCGAATGCATTTTTACCCAATGGCAGCACAATTGAGTTACGCACATTCAAGCCTGTAGGGATCAACTTACGGAGTTACCGGTTGGAGGTTTACAGTGCCTGGGGTAACCTTGTATTTGAGAGTACAAGGCTGGAGGATGGAGTCCCATCAGATGGCTGGGATGGCACATACGAGGGCAAGGAGTTACCAACGGGCTCATATATCTGGCGAATAACAGCAGTATTTGAGGATGGAGAACACTGGAAGGGAACAGATAATGGTGATGGTAATACAGGTACCAGTGGAACAATAACTTTGATAAGATAGGAGACAAGGAGTTATGACAGGAAAATTAAAAGAAGAAAAAGAATCAGGAAAAATATCAAAATCAAGATTTATGCAAAAAGCATCGATAGTATCAGTGGTATTGTTGTTGATGTTACCACAATTAATGTTACATTCCCAGGATTTGGATTATTCTCAGCATTATAATAACCCTACTTACTATAATCCGGCCAATGTAGGATTGACTATGGGATTAAAGGCACGATTGAATTATCGTCGTCAGTGGACAGGTTTATCAGGAGATTATCATTCATATAGTTTCAGTGCAGATGTAGCCGAGCGTAGTTTACCGGGAGCGGGAGGTATTGGAATAATAGCTAACCAGAGTAAGGCAGGTATGGGAGTCTTAAAGACTAACACATTTGGTGTTATGCCATCAGTTCGTATTCCCATAAGTAAGAATACGATCTTCCAGATGGGAGCACTTGCCTCAGTAGTTACGCAGCAGTTGAACTGGGATAACCTTGTATTTTCGGACCAGTTGGATCCTCGTTGGGGAAATATTTACGAGACATCTTTTAGTGGAGCTGCCCGTGATAAGGTAGTTTTCCCTGATTTTGCATTTGGAGGTATCTTCCAGTTCAAGGGGAGTGATGATCTTGAGGGAAGTTTGGGAGCAGCTGTTCATCATATAACAACACCAAACCAGAGTTTTTTCGAGGTTGATGCCAAGTTACCGAGGAAGTATGTTTACAATTTGGATTTTATCATAACCATCCGAGAGGACCAGGGATATTATTCGAAGCGCCAGGGATTTAAGTTGAATCCTGGGGTAATGGTACAGCACCAGTCGAGTATGATGTTGTATACATTGGGGATGAATATTTACATGTCTCATGTTTATTTGGGATTATGGTACAGGAACCAGACTTTGGAGTATGATGAGTTTAGTACATTTACAGCTATGGGTGGTATTAACATACCTATAAACGAGGAGTCCCGTATGAAGGTTATGTATTCCTACGAGATGAATATCAATGCGATGCACAACTTCACCGGACCTTCACATGAGATCAGTTTGATATTTGAGTTTGATGATATTGGATTGATCAACAAGAGTTCGGGTGGAGGTTTTATGGCACCAACCCGCAAACGTTCAAACAGCCCAATCGAATGCTCTCCGTTTTAGGGAGTTGTAGGCTGGTGAAAAGTGTCATAATAGGAGGGGGTTATAAATAAATACTCCAAAAATTACAACCCAGCAACTATGATATTGTCTTTAATTGCAAAAAGCAATTTAAAAAATGCTAAGAAGACAATATTCATATTTGATATTATTCCTGATTATTCTTACAGGGAACATAACGGCACAAAATCCGGTTCAAACAGTTAAAGGAATTATTGTTGATCAGGAAAGTGAGAACCCATTACCGGGAGCAACCATTTATATATTGGAAACATATCCGGTATTAGGTACTACCTCGGATATGGTTGGTGAATTTAGAATAGAAAATGTACCTGTAGGAAGAATTTCCATAAAAATAACTTATGTTGGATATGAGGAGCAATACATAAATGATCTGTTAGTTAGTTCAGGTAAAGAAGTAGTGCTAAAGATATCCTTAAAAGAAGCCTTTTCAACATTAAATGAGGTTGTGATAAAAGCAGATATACAAAAAGAAAAAGCACAGAACACCATGGCTACATTGTCTGCAAGAACAGTTTCAGTAGAAGAGGCCGCAAGATTTGCAGGAGGTATGGATGACCCTTCACGATTGGCAAGTACATTCGCAGGTGTAACACCAAGTACAGTTGATAATAACGAAATAGTAATACGGGGAAATGCTGCAAAAGGTATTTTGTGGAAACTTGAAGGTGTGGAAATTCCTGCTCCAAACCATCTGGCCGGGATGTTTTCCGGGGGTGGTGTCAATACAATGTTTAGTAGTAATATTTTGGCAAACTCAGATTTTTTTACAGGAGCATTTCCGGCAGAATATGGAAATGCAATATCAGGTGTGTTTGATATGAGATTACGATCAGGTAACCATGATAAGAGAGAATATGTATTTCAAATTGGAACTCAGGGTGTTGGGCTGGAACTGGAAGGTCCTTTTACTAAGGGAAAAAGATCCTCATATTTATTGAGCTATCGCTATTCAACATTAGGATTGATACAAAATATAATGCCGCAGGTAACAGGAATGCCAACATATTCTGATCTAACCTTAAAATTAGAGTTTCCAACAAAAAAGGCCGGAGTTTTCACACTTTGGAGTTTAGCAGGAATGGGTAACATTGCCAACAAACTGGATACTGATACAGCTTCGTGGGAAACAAATATGGAAAGTTATAAATATGATATCTCTTATGATTTACTGGCTGTGGGAATTAATAACCGGAAAATACTAAATAGTCGTTCATATTTGTTTAACTCGATCTCATTTTCTGGGACAGATTATGATAACAATAATGTATACTTCAGAGATAAGAAATATGAAGTACCGGTTACAAACCAGAATGAGAAAAACTCAAAAATATCATTCACATCCCATATTAATTATAAATTTAGCAGCAGGCATACTAACAGAACCGGAATAACGATTAATAGTTACTTCTATAACATGGATGTAGAAAATAATACTAATGTTGCAGAAAATGATACGGCTGATTTTTTTGTTAAAGATAAAGGGAATGCAACAAGTATAAATCTCTACAGTCAGTCAAAGTATTTTATAACAGAACGTGTAAATTTAAATATAGGTTTTCATATAGTTCATTTCAATACAAATAATGAAACTGTTGTTGAGTCCAGGGTTGGCATAAACTACAGGATAAATAAATCTCAATCCTTAAGCTTTGCTTATGGTAAGCATAGCAAAATGGAGCCATTACGTATTTATTTAATGAAAGTTCCCTTCGGAGATCAGTATTTACCATTAAATTCAGACCTGAAGATTACCAAAGCTCATCACTTTGTATTAGGATATGACATTAACTTAGGTAAGAATACTCATTTCAGAGTTGAACCGTATTACCAGAAATTGCTTGATGTACCTGTTATCTCTGATAGCTCTTTTTCAATGATAAATTATACCAGCGAAACATTTTTTTCAAACAAATTAAACAATGATGGAACCGGGTTAAATTATGGTGTAGACCTGACTCTGGAACAATTTTTAAATAAAGGTTTCTATTACATGATTACTTCATCTTTGTATGAATCAGTCTATAAGGGTGGAGATGGTATTGAAAGGAATACAAAATACAATCAAAACTATGTATTCAATGTACTCGTCGGTAAAGAATGGCAAACAAAGCGAAATAACACATTTGGAATAAATGGTAAATTAACCGTTTTGGGTGGCAAGCGACAATCTCCGGTAGATTATGATAAGTCAGATAAGTACCAGTATGTTGTTTATGATGAATCGCGTAGTTATGAGGTACAATTACCAACAAGTTATTATATTGATATATCAATAAATTATACAATAAACCGTCCAAAATTTTCTCAATCGATTATACTACATGCCAAGAACCTGCTAATGCAGGAAGAATCACTGGGACATGCATACAATTACAAAACCCAATCAGTTGAACCTTATGGACTTTCAATTGTTTATCCATATCTCAGCTATAAAATTCAGTTTTAGTGAATAATCGTTTCGAACATCTCGTGGTTATTCGATCTTTGAATTCTTCTTGTAATTAACGTAGATTACATGAAATTAAAATAGGACTGGCCTGGGCCATAAGAAATATTTATCTTTGGCACAAATTGATTAAATATGAAAAAAACTATAATAACATTAATTATTTCGCTAATAATAATTAGCTTAGGTGCTCAGAGCCAGGATACTTTACAAGATATTACATTAAAAGAGATATGGTCTGAATACAAGTTTTACCCCAGATCAGTCAGGGGGATAAAGTCATTAAGAAATGGCAAAGAATACACAATGATAAAAAAAGGATCTATCATCGTATATGATTATAAAAATGGAGATTCTATCACAACTCTGGTAAATAAGATTGATCTTATAACGGAAGATAAGAAAGATACTATAAAGAAGATTACATCTTTTAGTATGAATAAATCAGAAAATATGTTCCTGTTTCCAACAAAAACGGAAATGGTTTACAGACGTTCTTCTAAATCAGACTTCTATGTATGGGATTCAAAAGCAAAGAATCTAAAACAGTTGTCTACAGGAGGGAAACAATCGTTAGCTGAGTTTTCACCTGACGGAAGCAAAATAGCCTTTGTGAGAGATAACAACATTTTTGTTGTTGAAATTGAAACATGGCAAGAAAGGCGTATAACTAATGATGGTAAAATCAATAGTATAATAAATGGGACATGTGACTGGGTATACGAAGAAGAATTTGGCTTCACAAAGGGATTTCAGTGGTCACCTGATGGCAGGAAAATAGCATTTTATCGATTCGATGAAAGTAAGGTAAGGGAATATACTCTTGAGTTTTATGGGGAATTGTATCCAAAATTGAAAACCTACAAATATCCAAAAGCCGGAGAAGATAATTCTATTGTTGAGATTTATGTTTACAATATTGATAATGGTTACACAACAAAAATGGATATAGGTGCAGAAACAGATCAATATATACCAAGAATAAAATGGACGAAAGATCCTGAAGTTCTAGCTATTCAGCGGCTAAACAGATTGCAAAACCATCTGGATATACTACTAGCGGATGCGAATACAGGAGATAGTCATATAATGTATTCTGAAGACAATGAATATTACATTGACATAACTGATGATCTGACTTTTTTAGCTGACAATGAGCATTTTATTATCACCTCTGAAAAAGATGGGTATAATCATATTTATCTTTATAATGTTGATGGAAATCTTACAAAACAGCTCACAAAAGGAAACTGGGATGTAACTACTGTTTATGGGTGGGATGAACGAACAAAGACGGTTTATTACCAGTCGGCTGAATCATCTCCTATGAACAGGGACATATACAAAGTAAACATTAAAGGAAAAAAGACCCTGATATCTCAGTCAGAAGGAACAAACAGGGCTTCATTCAGTGATAATTACAGATATTATATTAATAATTATTCGAACATAACTACACCACCGGTTTATTCAGTAAACAATGCAAATGGTAAAACTGAGAGAATACTTGAAGACAATAAGGCATTGAGAAACATGCTTAAAAAATACAATATTTCAACACCTGAGTTCTTTACGATTTCTAGTCCTGAAATCATGCTGCCTGACAGTACAGAGGTAGAATTAAATGCCTTTAAGATACTACCGTATAATTTTGATCCTGACAGGAAATATCCTGTTTTGTTATCAATATATGGAGGACCTGGTTCTCAGGAAGTAACAAATTCATGGGGAGGTTTCAATTATATGTGGTATCAGATGTTGGCTGAAAATGGGATAATAATCGTTTCAGTTGATAACAGGGGCACTGGTGCACGAGGTGAGTCGTTCAAAAAGATGACATATCTCGAGTTGGGTAAATATGAGACTTTAGATTATATTGAAACAGCAAAATACTTAATGGAATTACCATATGTAAATAAAGAACGGATTGGAATTTTTGGATGGAGTTATGGAGGTTTTATGTCAAGTAATGCACTATTTCAGGGTGCTGACTATTTTAGTGCGGCCATTGCTGTTGCTCCGGTAACCAACTGGAGATATTACGACAACATCTATACTGAGAGATTTATGAGGACTCCGCAGGAGAATCCGGAGGGTTATGATAACAACTCTCCGATTAATCATGTATCAAAGCTAAAAGGAAAATACTTACTTATTCATGGAGATGCTGATGACAATGTTCATCCACAAAATTCAATGGATTTATTTTCAGCATTGGTAAAGGAGAATAAAGAATTTGATTTCATGTTATACCCAAATAAAAATCATGGAATTTATGGTGGAAATACACGCTATCATTTATTCAATAAAATGACAAATTTCCTTTATAGCAATTTAAAGAATTAATATAACGGGTTACTTTTATAATTAAAATTCAATAGAGAAGTATTATTTAAGATTGAACACATTATTTTAACTGTTCAAAGTCAAGATATTTTTTTGTTGAAACTTAATCAGGTATTTTTAAGTGATTTTGCTTGTTTTTATAAAAAACTTATTATTTTTGCAGCCCCTTAAACAAATTATTAATTTAACAAAGAAAGTAGGTATAATATGATCATCATTCCAGTAAAAGAAGGTGAGAATATCGACAGGGCTCTGAAGAGATTCAAGCGTAAATTTGAGAAAACAGGTGCAATGAGAGAATTGCGCGCTCGTCAAAAATTTGATAAGCCATCAGTGGTTAAAAGAGAGCAAAAACTCAAAGCTATATACGTTCAGAAGCTACGTCAGGCCGAGATGGGTTAGTATCTGACTCATAAAGGGAATTCTTAAGAAGAAATTTTGATTTCAGGGTATTTTTTTGTACTTTTGAATCAGAGTTTCTTCTTTTTTGTTTAAGGTAAGCATGTTGCTAAGGGAAACAAATAAGTCGGGTTCATCTCAAATGCCATTAAAACCATTTTAATGTAACATGCAACATAAACAGATTAGATTTTTACAAGTTCTCATAAGTAGCGTATGACAGTAGATAGTTTCATATCTTACATAAATAATGAAAAAAGATATTCATCAAATACTATCTGTGCATATGAAAAGGATCTAAGTCTGTTTGTCGATTTCCTAAGAACCGAATTTAACATCAGTAATCCTGTTAATGCTGAACAGGAACATATCAGAAGCTGGATTGTTAATATGATCGACAGTAACTTTTCCGCAACTACTGTAAATCGTAAGATAAGTACTCTCAAATCATATTATAAGTTTTTGGCAAAAAGAGGTTTGATTCATGAAAATCCAACTATTCAGATTGCTTCAGTAAAAACTCCTTCCAGATTACCGGTTTATTTCAAGCAGGAACAATTGACAGAATACCTGGACCAGGATAATCTTGATAATGAATTTACTTTGTTTAGGGATAGATTGGTTATAGAATTATTATATGCAACAGGTATTAGAAGGTCTGAATTAATAAACCTCACAATAAGTTCAATTGATTTTGAGGACAGAGTTATTAAAGTTATTGGAAAACGAAATAAGCAGCGAATAATACCGTTATCAGATAAGGTAGTAGAAAGCATAAAAGAATATTTGAAAGTAAAGGAAAAATATATTGTAGGTGATAACGAATATCTTGTAGTAACAGTAAAAGGAAAAAAAGCATACCCTAAATTGATTTATCGTATAATAAATAATAATCTGTCTAAATTAACAGGTTCTAAAAAGAGCCCGCACATATTACGACATTCATTTGCCACACATATGTTAAACAACGGAGCAGATTTAAACGTTATAAAGGATATACTTGGACATGCTAATTTAACGGCAACCCAAATTTATACACATAATTCAATTGAAAAGCTAAAAAAAGTTTATCGTGAAGCCCATCCAAGGGCAAAATTTAATAAAGGAGGTTAAAATGAAAGTAAGCATTAATTCAGTACATTTTAAAGCTGACAGTAAATTGGAACAATTTATTGAAAAGAAAGTTGGAAAACTTTCAGGATTATTTGAAGGAGTAATTAGTTCTGAAATTACGCTTAAGCTTGACAGAGCAGAGACGAAAGACAACAAAATTGCCGAGATCAGATTGCAAATACCTGGTTCTGACCTATATGCCAAGAAGCAAAGCAATACATTTGAAGAGGCTACAGACACTGCTGTAAGTGCGTTAAAAAAGCAGTTGGAGAAGCACAAAGGGAAATTTAAAAAATAATTAAGTTTTTTTTGAAAATTCTTTGGTTATTAAATCTAAAGTATATATTTTTGCAGACCTTTTTAAAACAGGGGTCTGCTTTTTTTTGCAGACAGGCGTTCTGAAAGTGTTGTTTTAGCAAGTTTATCAAGGGTTTTGGTACCATGATGAGTATACTTGTAAAGCATATTGCCAGCATAGCTCAGTTGGTCAGAGCAGCTGATTTGTAATCAGCAGGCCGTGGGTTCGAATCCCTCTGCTGGCTCAGTTCATTAAAATATTGATTACCCGGGGAGATACCGAAGCGGTCAAACGGGGCAGACTGTAAATCTGTTGGCTCAGCCTTCGGAGGTTCGAATCCTCCTCTCCCCACAATTAATTTATTATTGAGTATTGTTTACTTGTTATTTGTTAATCGATATACCTCAGTTATTAATCAATAATCATTAATAAATAGTGAACGATAAATAAAAGCGGGAGTAGCTCATCTGGTAGAGCGACAGCCTTCCAAGCTGTAGGTGGCCGGTTCGAGCCCGGTTTCCCGCTCATTATTTTTGCCGGGGTAGCTCAGGGGTAGAGCGCTTCCTTGGTAAGGAAGAGGTCACGAGTTCAATTCTCGTCCTCGGCTCAATGATTACTAAAATACGAATAAGAATCACTTTTAATTAAATAAGTTTTAGATATGGCTAAAGAAAAATTCGACCGTTCCAAACCACACGTTAATATTGGAACTATTGGACACGTTGACCACGGAAAGACAACTTTGACTGCTGCTATCACGCTTTCATTACAAGACGCTGGTTTGGCAGAATTTGCATCTTTTGACTCCATCGACAATGCTCCTGAAGAAAAAGAAAGAGGTATTACTATTAATACTGCTCATGTTGAATATCAAACAGAAAACCGTCACTATGCGCACGTTGACTGTCCTGGTCACGCGGATTATGTGAAGAATATGGTTACCGGTGCTGCTCAAATGGATGGTGCTATCTTAGTTGTTGCTGCAACTGATGGTCCTATGCCACAAACTCGTGAGCATATCCTTCTTGCACGTCAGGTTGGTGTACCACGTTTGGTTGTTTTTATGAACAAAGTTGACATGGTAGATGACGAAGAATTGTTAGAGCTTGTTGATATGGAGATCAGAGACTTACTTAGCTTCTATAAATTCGACGGTGATAATACTCCTGTTATTATGGGATCAGCTCTTGGTGCTCTTAACCAGGAAGAAAAATGGGTGGAAAAAGTGAAAGAACTTATGGCTGCCTGTGATGAATGGATTCCATTACCAACACGTGATCAGGATAAGCCATTCCTAATGCCTGTTGAAGACGTGTTCTCAATTACAGGTCGTGGAACTGTAGCAACCGGTAGAATTGAAACAGGTATCATTAACACTGGTGACCCTGTTGACATCATTGGTATGGGTGCTGAAAAACTTAAATCAGTTGTAACTGGTGTTGAGATGTTCCGCAAAATTCTTGATGAAGGACAAGCTGGAGATAATGCTGGTTTATTGCTTAGAGGTATTGATAAAAAGGAAATCACAAGAGGTATGGTAATTGCCAAGCCTGGTAGTGTGACTCCTCATGCTAATTTCAAAGCAGAGGTTTATATCCTTAAAAAAGAAGAAGGTGGACGTCACACTCCATTTCATAATAAATATCGTCCTCAGTTCTACTTCAGAACAACTGATGTAACTGGTGAAATTTTCTTGCCAGAGGGAGTTGAAATGGTAATGCCAGGAGATAACCTTACTGTAGAAGTAAAACTTATTTCTGAGATTGCTATGAACAAAGGATTACGTTTTGCTATCCGTGAAGGTGGCCGTACAGTTGGAGCTGGACAGGTAACGGAGATTCTTTAATAAAGATAATATTAATTCTAAAGGTGTATGTTGAATACGCCTTTAGAATTTTTTAATACACACGGGTGTAGCTCAATTGGTAGAGTGGCGGTCTCCAAAACCGTAGGTTGTGGGTTCGACTCCTACCACCCGTGCAAAATTTAAGTACTGCAATGGCAAAACTAGGTATATTTAATTATTTTAAAGTTAGTTATGACGAATGGATGCATAAAGTATCCTGGCCAAGTTGGAGTGAGCTGCAGAACAGTGCAATAGTAGTGTCCATCGCTTCCCTTATAATCGCAATTGTTGTTTATTTGATGGATGTCGCTTTTTCAAGTATTCTTGAAAGGTTCTATGGGTTGTTTTAATTCATAAACCGGTTCTGTTCACACATATATATAATTATTAACTGTTTTAACTAATTACAACCAAACCTGTATAATGAGCGAACAATCAGGAAAAAAATGGTACGTTGTTAGGGCTATAAGTGGCAAAGAGAAGAAGGTAAAGGAATATCTTGAAAGTGAGGTTAATCGCCTGAACCTTCATGATTATATTTCTCAGATTCTTATTCCCACAGAAAAGGTCTTTCAAATCCGCAAAGGAAAAAAAATAAGCAAAGAGCGAAATTATTTTCCTGGCTATGTCTTGATTGAAGCAGATTTATCTGGTGAAATTCCTCATATTGTTAAAAATGTACCCAATGTGTTAAACTTTTTGGGAACAAAGGGCACTCCGGAACCTATCAGAGAATCAGAAGTAAAACGGATCTTAGGAAAAGTTGACGAACTTGCTGAGATGGGTGAAGAAGTAAATATCCCATTTATTGTTGGTGAAACCGTAACTGTGATAGACGGGCCATTTAATAGTTTTAGTGGTATAATAGAGGATATAAACCAGGAGAAGAAAAAACTTAAAGTTATGGTGAAAATTTTCGGTAGAAAAACACCTCTTGAGTTGGGATTTATGCAGGTTGAGAAAGAGTAGTTAAAACGAAGTTCTAAATTTTAAACTATGGTTTAAAATGGCAAAAGAAATAAGTGGATTAATAAAATTACAAATTAAAGGAGGAGCTGCAAATCCTTCACCTCCAGTAGGACCTGCTTTAGGTGCTAAAGGTGTAAACATAATGGAGTTTTGTAAACAGTTTAATGCGCGTACACAGGATCAGGCTGGTAAAGTTATTCCTGTGATCATTACTGTTTTCAAAGATAAATCCTTTGAGTTTATCATCAAAACACCACCTGTAGCTGTTCAAATAATGGAAGTAGCTAAACTGAAGAAAGGTTCATCTGAACCTAACCGGGATAAGGTTGCAACTATTACATGGGAACAGATAAAAGGTATCGCCGAGGGTAAAATGAAAGACCTAAATGCTTTCACAGTAGAATCGGCAATGCGTATGGTAGCAGGTACAGCACGTAGTATGGGAGTGAAGGTTAAAGGAACATTTCCTTCCGAAATTTAGTTAGCAAAATAGTTAACAGGAGAAGAATATGGCAAAATTGACAAAGAAACACAAAGAAGCTTTAGCCAAGTTCGAAAGCAATAATGAGTACTCCTTAGTAGAAGCTATTGAAATTGTTAAGAATATATCTTATACAAAATTTGATGCTTCAGTTGACCTGAGTATGCGACTAAATGTGGATCCTAGAAAAGCTAACCAAATGGTTAGAGGTTCTGTTACCTTACCGCATGGTACTGGTAAAGAAAAAAAGGTTCTCGTTTTATGTACACCGGACAAAGAGGAAGAAGCTAAAGCTGCAGGTGCTGATCATGTTGGATTGGATGACTATGTTCAGAAAATCAAGGATGGTTGGACAGATATTGATGTAGTTATAACCATGCCAAGTGTAATGGCAAAGGTTGGTGCATTGGGAAGAATTTTGGGACCACGCGGGCTTATGCCTAACCCAAAAACAGGTACAGTTACAATGGATGTAGGCGATGCTGTTAAGGCAGCTAAAGCCGGTAAAATTGACTTCAAAGTTGATAAATACGGTATAATACATGCTGCTGTTGGAAAAGTTAGTTTTGAAAATAATTTATTATGCGAAAACGCACAGGAATTAATTTCAACTATTATTAAACTTAAGCCGTCATCCGCGAAAGGAGCTTATGTTAAAAGTATCCACCTTTCAAGTACTATGAGTCCTGGTGTTAAAATTGACGAGAAATCGGTAGCTACTGCAAGTTAAAAGAATTAATACTTATGAGAAAAGAAGATAAGAAAACACTCATTGACACTTTAACAAAGCAGTTAACAGAAAACAACAATTTCTATATAACTGACATTGCAACTTTAAATGCTGAAGATACCAGTAATTTGAGAAGATTAAGTTTCAAAAGTGGTATTCAACTGGTTATGGTTAAGAATACCCTTCTTAAAAAAGCAATGGAAAATGTTGATCGTGATTATAGTGAGTTATATTCAACACTTGTTGGAAACACTGCGATTATGTTTAGCGAAGCAGGAAATGCTCCGGCTAAAATGATCAAGGAGTTCAGGAAAACAAATGATAAACCAATTGTAAAAGGTGCTTTTATTGAAGAAACATCATACATTGGCGATGATCAACTGGATTTCCTAGTTTCAATTAAGTCTAAAGACGAACTCATTGCTGACATTGTTGCATTATTGCAATCACCCGTTAAGAACGTGGTATCAGCATTACAATCCGGGGGTAGTGTACTTACCGGTGTATTAAAAACCTTATCAGAAAAAGAAGGATAAAGGTTTAAATTTTAAAAAGTAAATAACAAATTAAAAGCGATAAAAAATGGCAGATTTAAAAGCATTTGCAGAACAACTAGTAAACTTAACAGTAAAAGAAGTTAACGAATTAGCTGACATATTAAAAGAAGAATATGGCATCGAACCTGCTGCAGCGGCTGTTGCAGTTGCAGGTCCTGCTGCTGGTGGAGAAGAAACTAAAGAAGAAAAAACATCATTTGATGTTGTTCTTGTTGCTCCAGGTCAATCTAAATTAGCTGTTGTTAAACTTGTAAAAGAGTTAACCAGCCTTGGATTGAAAGAAGCTAAAGAATTAGTTGATTCACATCCAAAAGCAATTAAAGAAGGCATAAGCAAAGATGAAGCTGAAGCTCTTAAAGCACAGTTAGAAGAAGCTGGTGCTGAAGTTGAGGTGAAGTAATCACCATAACTGATTTTTTATAGCAAACCTCTACCTCTATTTTGGGGTAGAGGTTTGCCTATATGTTCATTTACATCATTACTTTTTTTACTTGGTTGATAATCAAACCATTGTTAAACTAAAAAACTTATAAGTCTTGACTGAAATTAAAACCGGAAGAGTAAACTTCGCCTCCACGAAGAATCAATTAGTTTATCCTGATTTCCTTGATGTTCAGTTGAAATCGTTTCAGGACTTTTTCCAATTGGAAACAAACCCCGATAATCGTAAGAATGAAGGGTTGTTTAGGGTATTTTCTGAAAATTTCCCTATAACAGATGCAAGAAACAACTTTGTTCTTGAATTTTTGGATTATTTTGTCGATCCTCCACGATATTCCATGGAGGAGACGATAGAACGTGGCCTGACCTATAGCGTGCCACTTAAAGCAAAACTAAAATTATATTGTACAGACCCTGATCATGAGGACTTTGAAACCATTGTTCAGGATGTATACCTGGGTATGATACCATACATGACCCCAAAAGGAACTTTTATTGTTAATGGGGCTGAGCGTGTTGTCGTATCTCAGTTGCATCGTTCACCAGGGGTATTTTTTGGCCAGCACAGACATGCCAATGGTACCCAACTCTATTCTGCCCGTATTATCCCTTTTAAAGGATCTTGGATGGAATTCTCTACTGATATTAATAATATCATGTATGCGTATATTGACAGAAAAAAGAAAATGCCTGTTACTACATTACTTCGTGCCATCGGATATGAAACTGACAGGGATATTCTCGAAATATTTAATCTAGCTGAAGAAGTTAAAGTTAGTAAAGCCGGACTTAAAAGAGTTCTTGGCAGAAAACTGGCAGCAAGGGTAGTTCGTTCATGGTTCGAGGATTTCGTTGATGAAGATACCGGTGAGGTTGTAACAATCGAGAGGAATGATGTTATCATCGAACGCGAAACTGTTCTGGAAAATGAGCATATTGAGAAAATCGTAGATGCAGGTGTAAAAACCATATTATTACATCGTGATGACCAATCACTTGCAGACTATTCTATAATATTTAATAGTTTACAAAAGGATACTACAAATTCTGGAAAAGAGGCTGTTGAATATATTTATTTTCAGCTTCGCAATGCTTTACCACCTGATGAAGAAACAGCAAGAGGCATTTTTGATAAACTGTTTTTCTCAGACAAAAGATATGATCTTGGTGAGGTTGGACGATTCAGAATTAATAAGAAACTAAATCTTAATACCTCTTATGATACCAAAGTTCTTACGAAAGAGGATATTATTTTAATTATAAAATATCTCATCAAGCTTGTAAATAACAAAACAATTGTTGATGATATTGACCACCTTAGCAACCGAAGAGTACGTACTGTTGGTGAACAGTTAAGTAACCAATTTGGTGTTGGTCTGGCAAGAATGGCCAGAACCATAAGGGAAAGAATGAATGTAAGAGATAATGAGGTATTTACACCAACTGATCTTATTAATGCAAAAACTTTATCATCTGTAATTAATTCATTCTTTGGAACAAACCAGTTATCACAGTTTATGGATCAGACAAATCCATTGAGTGAAATTACACATAAACGTCGTATTTCTGCTCTTGGACCAGGAGGTTTGTCAAGAGAAAGAGCCGGTTTTGAGGTAAGGGATGTTCATTATACCCATTACGGAAGGTTATGTACTATTGAAACACCTGAGGGACCAAATATTGGACTGATTTCATCACTCTGTGTATATGCGAAGATCAATAATCTTGGATTTATTGAAACTCCTTACCGTAAAGTGGAACACGGAAAAATTGATTACGACCATGATCCGATTTTCCTTAGTGCAGAAGAAGAAGAGAACAAAATTATTGCACAGGCAAGTACTGTGATTGATGAAGAAGGTCAGTTTGTTAACCCAAAAGTTAAAGTACGTTATCAGGCTGATTACCCTATTACACCTCGCGAAGATGTTGGGCTGATTGATATTGCTCCAAATCAGATTGCTTCAATTGCAGCTTCATTAATTCCATTCCTTGAACATGATGATGCCAACCGTGCATTGATGGGATCAAACATGATGCGTCAGGCAGTTCCTTTATTAAATGCTGAGGCTCCAATAGTAGGAACAGGTATAGAAGGTAATGTTGCCCGCGATTCACGTGTATTAATAAACGCCGAAGGTGATGGTATTGTAGAATATGTTGATGCTGATAGCATTAGGATTAGATATGACCGCGATGAAGAAGAAAAACTCGTAAGTTTTGATAATGACGATAAAACTTATGAGCTTACAAAATTTCAGCGTACTAATCAAAATACTTCTATAAATCTGCGACCAATTGTTCGAAAAGGAGACAAAGTTAAGAAGGGACAGGTTCTTTGTGAAGGATATGCTACCAAAAACGGAGAACTGGCTCTTGGTAGAAACCTCATGGTTGCATTTATGCCATGGAAAGGTTATAACTTTGAGGATGCGATAGTTATCTCAGAAAAAATCGTAAAAGAAGATATTTTTACTTCTGTACATATTGAAGAATTTTCTCTGGAAGTAAGGGATACTAAGCGTGGAATTGAGGAGCTTACAAATGATATTCCAAATGTAAGTGCTGAAGCTACCAAAGACTTAAGCGAAAATGGTTTAATAAGAATTGGGGCTGAAGTATCGGAAGGAGATATCCTGATTGGTAAAATTACTCCTAAAGGAGAGAGTGACCCTACTCCTGAAGAGAAGTTGCTGAGAGCAATATTTGGTGATAAAGCCGGTGATGTTAAAAATGCTTCACTAAAAGCACCTCCTTCAATGAAAGGTGTTGTTATTGGTAATAACCTTTTCAAAAGAGCTCTAAAGGATAAACATGCAAAGAACCAGGAAAAAGATGTTATCGATACTCTGACGAAAGAATATGATATTCTTTTTGCTGATTTAAAAGCAAAACTTATTGATAAACTTTCAGTTCTTGTAAGTAACAGGACCTCGCAGGGTGTGAAAAACAACTTTGGGGAAATTGTCGTACCTCAAAAAACAAAATTCACGCAAAAAGTACTTTCAAATCTTGATTACATAAATATCAATACTGATAAATGGACTACCGATAAGGATAAAAATGAGCTTATTAAGATCCTTATTAATAACTATAATATTAAGTTTAAGGAATACCTGGGAGTATTTAACCGTAAGAAGTTTGTTGCTTCTGTTGGTGATGAATTGCCAAACGGTATCGTTCAGATGGCAAAGGTTTATATTGCTAAGAAACGTAAACTTAAAGTAGGTGATAAAATGGCAGGTCGCCATGGTAATAAAGGTATTGTAGCAAGGATAGTACGTGAGGAAGATATGCCATTCCTTGAAGACGGAACACCGGTTGATATAGTACTCAACCCGTTGGGTGTACCATCCCGAATGAACCTTGGTCAGATATATGAAACAGTTTTAGGTTGGGCAGGTAAAAAACTCAATACTAATTTTGCTACACCTATTTTTGATGGTGCTTCACTGGATCAAATAAATGAATTCCTTGCCGAAGCAGGATTACCAACAAATGGTACTACCTATTTATATGATGGAGGTACAGGTGAACGTTTTGATCAACCTGCAACTGTTGGGTATATTTACATGCTTAAACTTCATCATATGGTTGATGATAAAATGCATGCCAGATCCATCGGACCTTACTCACTAATTACTCAGCAACCACTTGGAGGTAAAGCTCAGTTTGGTGGTCAGCGTTTTGGAGAAATGGAAGTGTGGGCTCTGGAAGCGTTCGGAGCAGCAAATATATTGCAGGAAATACTTACTGTTAAATCCGATGATGTTACAGGTAGGGCAAAAGCCTACGAAACTATTGTTAAAGGTGAAGTTATGCCGGTACCAAGTGTTCCGGAATCCTTTAATGTACTCGTACATGAACTTAGAGGCTTGGGACTTGAACTAAGTTTCGACTAAACATTTTCTTTTAATTGATAATATATATAACTAGAGATATATGGCTTTCAGAATAGACAGCAAAATACCAAGTAATTTTAACAAAATTACTATCAGCCTTGCATCACCTGAATCAATTCTCGATCGATCACATGGCGAAGTTCTTAAACCAGAGACTATAAATTATCGTACATACAAACCTGAGCGCGATGGTTTGTTTTGCGAAAGGATTTTTGGTCCGGTTAAAGACTATGAGTGTCATTGTGGTAAATACAAGAGAATAAGATACAAAGGTATTGTATGTGATAGATGTGGGGTTGAGGTAACTGAGAAAAAAGTTCGTCGTGAACGCATGGGACATATACAACTCGTTGTACCTGTTGTTCATATTTGGTTTTTCCGGTCATTACCAAATAAAATTGGTGCTATGCTGGGACTACAGACCAAAAAACTTGAAATGATAATTTATTATGAACGTTATGCAGTAATCCAGCCAGGTATTAAAGCTGCTGATGGAATAAATTATCTTGATTTTCTGACAGAAGAAGAATATTTTGATATAATTGAAGCTTTACCACCTGAAAATCAATATCTGGACGATGATGATCCGGATAAGTTTATTGCAAAAATGGGTGCTGAAGCTGTACACGATCTGCTTCAGAGATTAGATCTTGATAAAGAGTCTTATACTCTTCGTCATAAAGCAAATACAGAGACTTCACAGCAGCGAAAAGCTGATGCCTTAAAAAGACTTCAGGTATTTGAAGCTTTCAGGGATGCCCGTAAAAGAGCTGAAAACCGTCCTGAATGGATGATCGTTAAAATTGTTCCGGTAATTCCTCCGGAATTAAGACCTCTAGTACCTCTTGATGGTGGTAGATTTGCAACTTCTGATTTAAATGATCTTTATCGCAGGGTTATTATCAGAAACAACCGATTGAAAAGACTTATTGAGATTAAAGCTCCTGATGTTATTATGCGTAACGAAAAACGAATGCTTCAGGAAGCAGTTGATTCACTAATAGATAACTCCCGTAAATCAAGTGCCGTTAAAACAGATTCGAACAGACCACTGAAGTCACTGAGTGATAGCCTTAAAGGTAAAAGAGGACGTTTTCGTCAAAACCTGCTTGGTAAACGTGTTGATTATTCGGGTCGTTCAGTTATTGTTGTAGGTCCTGATTTAAAACTGAATGAATGTGGTTTTCCTAAAGGAATGGCCGCAGAGTTATTTAAGCCGTTTATTATTAGAAAGTTGTTGGAAAGAGGTATTGTAAAAACAGTTAAGTCAGCGAAGAAAATTGTTGAACGTAAGGATGCTGTTGTTTGGGATATTCTTGAAAACATACTGAAAGGCCATCCAATATTACTTAACAGGGCTCCTACTCTTCACAGATTGGGAATCCAGGCATTCCAGCCAAAACTTATCGAAGGTAAAGCTATTCAATTACATCCTCTGGTATGTACTGCATTTAATGCTGACTTTGATGGTGACCAGATGGCAGTGCATGTTCCTCTTGGAAATGCTGCAGTATTGGAAGCACAGATATTAATGCTGGCTTCACATAATATACTTAATCCTGCAAATGGTGCTCCGATTACTGTTCCTTCCCAGGATATGGTGCTTGGATTGTATTATATAACAAAAGCAAGAAAAAGTACACCTGATCACCCTGTAAAGGGTGAGGGAATGAAGTTTTATTCACCTGAAGAGGTGAGTATTGCTTATGGAGAAAAAGCTGTTGATCTTCATGCAATTATCAATGTGAAAGTTGATGTTAAAGAAAATGGTGTACTGGTTAACAAACTTATTGAAACTACAGTAGGTCGAGTAATGTTTAACCAGTTTGTACCTAAAGAATATGGATTCATAAATGAACTATTAACAAAAAAAGCACTACGTGATATTATTGGTGAGATACTTAAAGAAACCAGTACTGATGTTACTGCTCAATTCCTTGATGATATCAAAAATCTTGGGTTCAATATGGCATTCAAAGGAGGTCTGTCGTTTAACCTTGGGAATGTAACAATTCCGGAAGAGAAAAAAGACCTTGTAGCAAATGCTAATGATGAAGTAGAGGAAGTTCTTGGTAATTATAATATGGGTTTCATTACCAATAATGAAAGATATAATCAGATTATTGATATTTGGACACATGCTAACTCAAGGCTCACCAATACTTTGATGAAGCAGTTATCAAATGATGATCAGGGATTTAATCCTGTTTATATGATGCTGGATTCCGGAGCTCGTGGTTCAAAGGAACAGATTCGTCAGTTGTCAGGAATGAGGGGATTGATGGCAAAACCACAGAAATCAGGTGCTAAAGGAGGAGAAATTATTGAAAACCCAATTCTTTCAAACTTCAAAGAAGGATTATCAGTTCTTGAGTACTTCATTTCAACTCACGGTGCAAGGAAAGGTCTTGCCGATACTGCTCTTAAAACTGCTGATGCAGGTTATCTGACCAGAAGACTTGTAGATGTAGCCCAGGATGTTGTGATAAATGAGGAAGACTGTGGTACTCTTAGAGGACTTACCATTAAGGCGCTGAAGAAAAACGAAGAAGTTGTTGAAACATTATATGACAGAATTCTTGGACGTGTTACGTTACATGATGTATATAACCAGTTAACCAATGAGCTGGTAATTGAAGCAGGTCATGAAATTACTGAAGAGGTCGCAAAAACGATTGAGAATTCACCAATTGAAAGTGTGGAAATCCGATCAGTACTTACATGTGAATCAAAACGTGGTGTATGTGCCCGTTGTTATGGACGAAACCTTGCTTCCGGTCGAATGGTTCAGAAAGGTGAGGCCGTTGGTGTAATTGCAGCACAATCTATAGGTGAACCAGGTACACAGCTTACACTGCGTACATTCCATCAGGGTGGTACTGCATCAAACATTGCGGCTACTTCAAAAATTGAGGTTCAATATGATGGAATCCTGGAAATTGATGAATTAAGAAGCGTTGATTATGAGAATTCTGAAGGAAGAAAGTATCAGATTGTTATCGGACGTTCTGCGGAGATGAAACTTTTAGATCCTAAAACAGGTGTTATATTAGCTTCAGGAAACATACCTTATGCAGCTAATCTTTATTCTAAAAATGGATCAAAAGTTAAAAAAGGTGATATTATAGCAGACTGGGATCCATACAATGCAGTTATTCTGTCTGAAGTAGCAGGTAGCGTTGCTTTCGACAATATTGTTGAAGGTGTAAGCTATAGAGTTGAGTCTGATGAACAAACAGGTTATTTTGAAAAAGTTATTGTTGATTCAAGAATTAAAAATCAAAATCCTGTAATAAAGATTATGACCAGGGATGGATCTGTAGCTATATCTTATGACCTTCCTGTAGGATCACACATTCTTGTTGATGAAGGAAAGAGTATTAAAGCTGGTGAAATTCTTGTTAAAATACCTCGTGCATTTGGTAAATCAGGAGATATCACCGGAGGTTTGCCACGTGTAACCGAGTTATTTGAGGCTAGAAATCCTTCAGAACCGGCTGTTGTGAGTGAAATTGATGGTGTAGTGAGTTTCGGGCCAAAATTGAAACGCGGTAACCGTGAGGTTATTATCACATCAAAAACAGGTGAAGAGAAGAAATATCTTATCTCTACAGCTAAACAAATTCTGGCACAAAAGAATGACTTTGTTAAAGCTGGTACATCATTGTCTGATGGAGTTATGACTCCGGCTGATATTCTGGCTATTAAAGGACCGGTTAAAGTACAGGAATATATAGTTAACGAGATTCAGGAAGTATATAGGTTACAGGGTGTTAAAATTAATGATAAGCACTTTGAAACAATAGTACGTCAAATGATGCGTAAAGTTCAGGTAGCTGACTCCGGAGATACAAGATTCCTTGAAGGAGAGCTTGTTAACCGAGTTGACTTCCAGGAAGTAAATGATGAAATCTTTGGAATGAAGGTTGTTGTTGATCCTGGTGATTCTGAGATATTTGTTCAGGGACAGATAGTTAGTGCCAGAAAGTTACGTGATGAAAATTCTACATTGAAGAGGAAGGATAAACAGCTTGTTGAGTCCAGAGATGCTCAACCTGCCACTGCGCGTCAGGTGCTTCAAGGAATAACAAGAGCATCACTCCAGACAAATAGTTTTATTTCTGCTGCATCATTCCAGGAAACTACTAAGGTACTTACATTGGCTTCAATTTCAGCAAAATCTGATGATTTACTTGGATTGAAAGAAAATGTAATTGTTGGTCATAAAATACCTGCAGGTACCGGTTTACGTGAATACGAAGACATTATTGTTGGTTCAAGAGAAGAGTACGAGGCTGTTATGGAACAGTCGGAAGTAGTTGAAGAAGCTGAGCCAAATGATAGTGTATCAGAATAAAAATTATGAAGAGACTGTCTCACAAGGATGGTCTCTTTTTTTTGCCTTTGAAAAAAGACAATACTCCATTCATTCAATATGTTTATAATATAAATCTGGTATTAATAAAATATCATTTCAGAGTAGTTGTTTCGATTACCTGAGAATCATTATATTTGCTCTTGTTGTAAACTTGCATAAAATTCATGTTTTTGTATTATTGACGTATTGCAGGATTATAAAATAATTGGAAAAATCAACTTGTTATAAAAAAGTAAAAAAGTATGGACGAAAAGAAAAATAATAAGATCAATATTGATCTGTCTGAAGAAATAGCTGAAGGAAATTATTCTAATCTTGCAATTATAACACACTCACACTCAGAATTTATAATTGATTTTGTTAAAATGATGCCCGGTATACCAAAAGCAAAAGTAAAATCAAGGATAATTTTAACACCTGAACATGCAAAAAGGCTTACAAAAGCTTTAACAGATAATATCAGAAAATTTGAGTCTATGCATGGTCCAATAAAAGAAAGTAAGGATGGGGGAATACCTCCATTTACTATGGGAGGACCAACAGCTGAAGCATAGGCTGCTAATTATGGCTTACTATCCGGATTCAGAATATCTATCAGCTCTGAAACTATCATTGCAGTTGCGCCCCATATTATCTCATTATCAATAACGAAACATGGTACAATAACACTTTGTCCGCTGTTATGATCAATGGATCGTGTAGTTCTAGTTTTTTTGTTAATCAGAGTTTCAATTTTTACTTCTATTAACCTGTCAACTTCCTGATTAATCCTGAAAGACGGAGTATTATTAGTTGTTCCAATAAACGGATATACATCAAAATTACTTGGTGGTATATACAAACTGGATAGCTGTCCAAGTATCTTAACGGAATTAGTATTTATACCAATTTCTTCATTGGCTTCACGAAGAGCAGTCGCCACAATGGAGGTGTCAGCATTTTCATGTTTTCCACCTGGAAACGATATCTGTTTACTATGTACTGAGTTATCCGGTGCTCGTTTAATAAATGCAATATAATAGCTGTCTTTTTTTGGATAAAACAAAATTAGTACGGCACTCTTCCTGGGAGGTGCAAGTTTTTTCCCATGATGTATGGCAGATGTTTCCCTTTTTAAGATCTCAGTGTTTCTTGTGGAAGGAGCCATCTTCATCTGTGATTCTAAACCAGGTAATTCAATATGGTCAGAAGAAAAGAAAACTTCAAGATTCCTTATTAATCCGTGAGGAGAGTACATGTTAAGCTTTGAAGGTCTACCTTAAAAAATTAGAATTGATTTATCAATGAAGAATACAAATTGTCAGGTTATTTTGTAAAGTAATCACTAACTATTTTCCAAGTGAAAAAACAAGTCCACCGTTGAAATCACCCTGAACAATAGTAGTATATGAATTAAGCGTTAATCCGCCACCTGATCCACCTGATCCAATACCATAATAACCGCCGATACCACCGAAAATCATTGGGAGCATTAACCGACCTCTTACAATTATTCCAACTCTCTCACTAATCCAGTATTTGGCTCCAAGACCAAGAACAATTGAAAACCTCCATACATTACTTAGTTCATTTTTCGGACTAAAAACAGTTGTACCCAGGGAGAAAGAGCCAAAAGGTTTGAAGTTTTCATCTCCACCTAAAGTTTTCATTGCACCGATCTGAATATAATTAACACTTGCTTTAAAGTCGGCATCTTTATAATCAGGATAGTTTAGACTTGCTCTGAACTGTACATCCGTATCCATTCTGGTGTAGTTAATTTCAAGATCAGTATCCCAGCTTACATCCGGTACTATTAGCGATACACCGTAATTTACGTTGTCTTTGATTTTTAGCTCACCCTGATAATAGTTTACTCTTCCTCCAAACATGTATCCTGCTGCAGGTGCAATTTCAATCTGACCAATTCCAAATAATGGCAACAATAGTAATATTGATATAATTGTTTTGATTTTTTTCATATAGTTACTTTTTTGTTAATGTTAATTACAAAATTACGATATATATTTTAAAACAACCATTGAGAACTAGATCCATAATTTACGAATTAGAAAATCATGTTTCATGGAATGTTGTAATGTTCTATTGTAAATGAAAATCCTAAATAGCATTAAATCAGATTAATGACAGTTGATGTTCACGTCTTTATTGTTTATTTTTATTGTGTTTTATTAGTATTAAATTCATATGTTATTATTTTATTCACAATAGTTTAACATATTAAAACTATCATTTTTTTAGTTTTGCCTTGTTTTTATCAAAACATTGAGTACTTTTGTTACTCAATATTGTGGGGATATGATTAATTAACTAACCAAAACCAGATTTATTTAAAAATGAGTTATTGATATAATTATACTTTAAAACATGCTTGAAGCATTAATAACTTCTAAAACGCGATTAAAACTATTACTGAAGTTTTTTCTAAACAGCAGTAATATTAGTTATTTGCGAGGTCTTGAGCCTGAGTTTGGTGAATCAACCAATGCTATCAGACAGGAGTTAAATCGTTTTGAAACTGCGAATTTATTAATAACTACAACAAAAGGAAATAAAAAGCTTTACCAGGCAAATACAAAACATCCCTTGTTTCCTGAAATCCATAAGTTATTGCTTAAACATATCGGTATTGATAAAATTATTGAAAAAGTAATTGAAAACATAGGCGATTTAAAGGAGGTATATCTTGTTGGAGAATTAGCCAGAGGTCAGAATTCAAAGGTAATTGACTTTTGGTTTGTGGGAAATAATCTGGATAAAGGATATATACTTGGTCTTATTGAAAAAGCAGAAAAGCTTATTCAACGTAAGATAAGATATATTGAAATAGGATTAAATGAACTTTCAGATTTTATAGAAACCAAAAGTAACGATGAATTGTTGTTGCTTTGGAAATCTGAGTAGTTTGTTAAGTGTTGGGTAGTTAGTTCGTTACAATTGTGTAATGGGACTTAGGAGGCGGAGCTGTACTAGGTGAATATGCAATTACGTGGAGTTATGTTTAAGTAAATTTCAAACTGTGCGTACTACACAATAATAAATACTACAAAATAGTAAGGAAAGTTTCAATATGATTTGAATTAATTCTGATAGATAAACTCTTCGCAACTTTACATGCTGTTATTAAATCCAGGATCAACTATTCAATTTGTGAAGAGTATTATAAAACGTAGAAAAGTTATAACAGTATTTAACAGCTTAACCACCATTTTGAAATATTAATAAAAGATAACCATATGACCAAAATAACCAATATCTGTTGCATAGGTGCAGGATACGTAGGAGGGCCTACGATGGCAGTTATTGCTCAAAAGTGCCCTGAGATAACAGTAAATGTTGTTGATATTAATGAACAGCGAATTGCAGACTGGAATGATGAAAATATGGATAATCTTCCAATCTATGAACCAGGTCTTAAAGAAGTAGTTGAAGAAGCTCGGGGCCGTAATCTTTTCTTCTCAACAGAAATCGATAAATGCATTGATGAAGCACAGATGATTTTTATTTCTGTTAATACACCTACTAAAACATATGGTAAAGGTAAGGGAATGGCTGCCGATCTTAAATACATTGAACTTTGTACACGTCAGATTGCAAGAGTGTCTAAAGATGATAAGATAGTTATTGAGAAATCTACCTTGCCAGTTCGTACGGCACAAGTAGTTAGATCCATATTGGATAATATCGGAAGTGATGTGAATTTTCATATTCTTTCAAATCCTGAATTCCTGGCAGAAGGTACAGCAATTGATGACCTTCATAATGCCGATCGCATGCTAATCGGTGGTGATACATCAACAGATGAAGGAAGAGCTGCAATGGAGGCACTTGTTGATGTATATGCTCATTGGTTACCAAAAGACAGATTACTTAAAACCAATGTATGGTCGTCAGAGCTTAGTAAGCTTACTGCCAATGCATTCCTCGCTCAGCGTATTTCTTCTATTAATGCATTATCTGCTCTTTGTGAAAAAACTGAAGCAGACATTGACGAAGTAGCAAGAGCCATTGGTTCTGACAGCAGAATTGGACCTAAATTTCTAAAATCTTCTGTAGGATTTGGTGGTAGCTGCTTCCAAAAAGATATATTAAATCTGGTTTATATATGTCGTTCGCAGGGGTTACAGGAAGTAGCAGATTATTGGGAGCAAGTAATTATAATTAACGATTACCAGAAACGTCGTTTTGCTGAAAACATCATTAACAAATTGTACAATACTGTTAGCGGTAAAAAGATCGCATTTATGGGATGGGCATTTAAAAAGGATACCAACGACACACGTGAAACAGCAGCAATGTATGTTGCAAGTCATTTACTTGACGATCGTGCTGAAATCCACGTTTACGACCCTAAGGTAAAACCAGAACAGGTATATAGCGATCTTATTTACCTTACTGAATCACAATATCACGATATAACAGAAGAACAAATTCGAGAGCTAGTACATGTTCATTCCGACCCTTACGAAGCAGCCAACAACGCTCATGCAGTTGCAGTTCTTACAGAGTGGGATGAGTTTACAACTTATGACTGGAAGAAACTTTTTAAAGGTATGATTAAACCTGCGTTTATTTTTGATGGGAGGAATATACTTGACCATACCGAATTAAAAAACCTGGGCTGGAATGTATATGCAATAGGTAAAGGAAACTAATTACTAAGCGGCAAGGTGATTGATGACAATGAGACAATGTGTTGGGAAAGATAAAAAGTCATAAGGATTTGGAGGTTTATAAACAGAGTATGAATTTAGTTACAGATGTTTATAAATTAACAAAGAAGCTTCCTAATGAAGAAAAGTTTGGACTTATTAGTCAAATGAGAAGAGCTGTTGTGTCGATAGTTTCAAACATTGCTGAAGGTTCTGCAAGAAAGAATGCAAAAGAATATATTCAGTTTCTTTACATGTCACTTGGCTCATTATCAGAACTTAAAACTCAAGTAGAAGTTTGCTGCAGGCTTAATTTTATTGATGAAAACACAGAGATGGAAAACGAAATACATTATATTAATAGTATGTTATCCGGACTAATAACTTCACTAAAGAAAAAGGTTTAAGTTAAGAATATAGATAATTTCATTTGCCAAAGCCCTTGTCTCTTTGTAACCTTATCACTACAATAACAACATTAAATAACTTTGAACTAAATAGAATTAGAAAAAATGAACCATACACCTCAAACAATGCTAGTTACAGGAACTGCTGGTTTTATAGGTTATCATCTGGCTAAAAGATTGTTAGAAAGAGGAGATACAGTAATTGGTATTGATAATATTAATGACTATTATGAAATCAATCTAAAGCTGGATAGATTAGCAGATACCGGAATATCAAAGGAGTGTTTGGAATGGCATAAACCAATAGTAAGCGAAGTTTACTCAAAATACACCTTTGTTAGAATTAATCTTGAGGATCGTAATGAATTATTTCAATTGTTTAAAAATTATAAAGTTGATAAGGTATGTAATCTTGCTGCACAGGCAGGTGTTAGATTCAGTATTGAAAACCCATATACATATATTGATAGCAATATAGTGGGATTTATCAATATACTGGAAGCATGCAGACACTATAAAATACAACATTTGGTATATGCCAGCTCTTCTAGTGTGTATGGTAATAGTTTAAAAATGCCATTGAGTACTAATGACAACGTTGACTATCCAATTAGTCTTTATGCTGCTACAAAAAGAAGTAATGAGTTAATGTCTCATACATACAGCCACTTATTTGGAATACCAACAACCGGACTTAGGTTCTTTACAGTTTATGGACCATGGGGAAGGCCAGACATGGCATACTACTTATTTACAAAAGCAATAGTAGAAGGCGAAACAATTAAAGTGTTTAATAATGGTGACCTTTCTAGAGATTTTACCTATATAAATGATATCATTGATGGAGTAATTAATGTAATTGATAATCAAAATGAGAAATCAGAATTATATAAATTATACAATATTGGTAATTCAGAACCGGTTAAATTATTGGAATTTATTAGAACAATAGAAAAAGAGCTTGGAACTATTGCGAAAAAAGAATATTTACCAATGCAGCCCGGAGATGTATATAAAACGTATGCCGATGTTGAGGGGTTAAAAGAAGATTTTGATTATGAACCAAATACCAGTATTTCAGATGGATTAAATAAGTTTATTAACTGGTATAAAGAGTATTATAAATATAAGTGTTAAAATGGAAAGAAAATTGTATTACAATAGTTCAAAGTCGCGACTAAAACAACTTATTAGAAATTGTTCAAATGATCTGCTTGCACAGATTCAGTTAAAAGGCTCTAATATAGCTTAAAAATCAATTCAGATAATAATAATCTTCAATTACTAAATCCACTTTGGATATACATTAAATATATTAAACTATCTTCTGTTCAAATAAAGAGATAAAAAGTAAAACACAACATTAAACAATGACTTACAAAGAACAAATTCTCAAAAAAATAAAGAATAATCAAGAAATTGTCGGAATTATTGGATTAGGCTATGTTGGATTACCGTTAGCGGTAAACTTTGCAGAAGCAGGAATTCATGTAATTGGTTTTGAAAAAAGTCAAAAAAAGTCTGATTTAATAAATGAAGGAACTAACTATATTGGCGATATTCGTGATGCGGTTCTTAGAGAAGTTGTTGTTGACAAACTTACTCTTGAAGCAACTACTGATTTTTCAAGGATGAAAGAATGTGATGCACTCATTATTGCTGTCCCAACACCACTTGACAAATTTCGTAAGCCAGATATGTCTTTTATTGAGTCTGCTTGTATCAATATAGGACAAAATATGAAATCTGGAACTTTTGTTAGTTTGGAGTCTACAACATACCCGACAACAACAGAAGATTTTATGCTTCCTATAATTGAGCGAGAAAGTCAATTGAAACAAGGAAAGGACTTTTGGTTAGCTTATTCGCCTGAGCGAGTAGACCCGGGTAATAAGCAATTTCATACAAGAAATACTCCAAAAGTACTTGGTGCAATGAGTGAGGATGGTGTTGAAATTGGTGAAGCTTTATACCTTAAAGCTATTGACTATATACATAAAGTAAGCTCTCCAAGGGTAAGTGAGATGGTTAAAATACTTGAAAATACATATAGATTGATTAATATCAGCCTTATAAATGAACTTGCATTACTAGCAGGTAAAATGGATATAAATATCTGGGAGGTAATTGAGGCTGCAAAAACAAAGCCTTTTGGTTTTCAGGCTTTCTATCCGGGACCCGGTATAGGAGGTCATTGTATTCCACTTGATCCCTTTTACCTTGAACATATTGCTAAGAAATATGATTTTGACCTAAGTATGATACATGCTGCAGGACATATTAATATGAGAATGCCACATTATATGTATATTAAAATTGCAACAGCACTTAATAAACACCAGAAACCTATTAATGGAAGTAAAGTTTTATTTCTAGGAGTTGCTTATAAACCTGATATTAATGATGAACGCGAATCACCCGCATTGGAAATAATGGATATTACTGCTTATAAGAGTGGCGTGGTTAGCTATCATGATCCACATATACCAGAAGTTACAACCAATGAAGGACATAAATTTGTTTCAGAAGACTTGACCATCGAGGCCTTGACGCAAGTGGACTGTGTTGTTCTAGCAACTAACCATAAGGCTTTTGATATTGAGTATATAAAACAACATGCAAAACTTATAGTTGATTTAAGAAATATGGTTGAGGAACAAAATGAAAATACTTTTAAATTATAGCTAATAGCAAATATTTGCTAAAATAATGAATATGTTAAAATTAATAGGAAGGCAAAAAGAGCTATTTATTGATGATATGTCGAAATATCAATATGAATTAGAAGAAATTGTCAATTCTTCCCAATTTCTTGTTATTGGTGGTGCCGGTTCAATTGGTCAGGCTGTTGTTAAGGAGATTTTTCAGCGTAATCCTAAAAAACTTCATATTGTTGATATTAGTGAAAACAATCTTGTTGAACTTGTCAGAGATCTCAGAAGTTCATTTGGTTATATAGATGGTGATTTTAAGACTTTTGCACTTGATGTAGGATCTTATGAGTATGATGCATTTTGGGAGAATGATGGTGATTATGATTATGTTCTTAATTTATCAGCACTTAAACATGTTCGTAGTGAAAAAGACCCTTATACATTAATGAGGATGATTGATGTAAATATTTTCAATACAGATAAAACCGTCCAGCAATCCATAGAGAAAGGTGTGAAGAAATATTTTTGCGTTTCAACTGATAAGGCTGCAAATCCCGTAAATATGATGGGAGCATCGAAACGTATTATGGAAATGTTTGTTCACAGAAGAAGCGAGCAAATTAATGTGTCCCTGGCTCGATTTGCTAATGTTGCATTTTCAGATGGTTCATTATTACATGGGTTTAATAAACGACTGAAAAAAAAACAACCAATTGTTGCACCAAATGATATAAGAAGGTATTTCGTGATCCCAAAAGAATCGGGTGAATTATGTTTGATGTCATGCATACTTGGTGAGAACAGGGACATTTTTTTTCCAAAATTAGGCGCAGACTTAAACCTGATTACTTTTTCAAGTATTGCAGAAAACTACTTAAAAGAAAAGAATATAGAACCATACATTTGCAAAACTGAAGATGAAGCGAGAGATTTTGCTAAGAATAATACAGATAGTAACAAACATGCATGCTTGTTTATTAAAAGCGATACAACAGGAGAAAAAGATTTTGAAGAGTTTTTTACAAGTTCTGAAGTATTGGATATGGCAAGGTTCGAAAATATTGGTGTAATTAAAAATGAAATATCTTACGATGAAGATAAACTGAAATATTTCGAGCAGAGAATATTAGAATTAGAGCAAAGAAAGAAGTGGACTAAGCAAGATATTGTTGATTTATTTTTTAAAATGATCCCTGACTTTGGTCATAAAGAAACCGGAAAATACTTAGATCAAAAAATGTAAAGAATGAAAGATTTTCAAGAACTTATAGATTTCATTAGAAGTATTTATAAAGAACCTTCTGATTTTATTCCATTACATGCCCCTGTTTTTAATGGAAATGAAAAGAAGTATATTAATGATTGTATCGAGACTACTCTTGTTTCTAGTGTTGGTAAGTATGTCGATAGATTTGAAGATATGATTGCAGAATATACAGGAGCTAAAAAGGCAATTGTTACTGTAAACGGAACTAATGCTATTCATTTGGCTTTATTGGTAAGTGGAGTTGAATCAGGTGATGAGGTTATTACCCAACCACTCACATTTATTGCAACAGCAAATGCAATAGCATATGCTGGAGCAAAACCGATTTTTGTTGATGTCGACAGAGATACAATGGGAATGTCACCGGACTCCCTTAGAGAATGGTTAATGGCAAACACAATCAAACAAATCAATAAATCAACAAACCAACCTGAAACAATTAGTAAAATAACTAAGAAAAGAATTGCCTCTATAGTTCCAATGCACACTTTCGGTCATCCATGTCGCATAGAGGAGATTGTAGAAATAGCAAACGAGTTTAATATTCCTGTTATTGAAGATGCTGCTGAGAGTCTAGGAAGCTTTTATAAAGGTCAACATACCGGGACATTTGCAAAATTGGGAGTGTTAAGTTTTAATGGAAATAAAACAATTACTACTGGTGGCGGTGGTATGATACTAACAAATGATGTTGAGTTGGGAAATCATATTAAGCACTTAACAACACAATCTAAGATACCACATACATGGGAGTATGATCATGATAACATAGGATATAACTATCGAATGCCTAATATTAATGCTGCTCTCGGTGTTGCTCAAATGGAGAACCTGGATGATTATCTGGAAAACAAACGTCAAACTACAAAGAAATACAAATCGTTTTTAGAAAATACATCTATTCAATTTGTGGATGAACCCCTTGAATCTAAAGCAAACTTTTGGTTGAATTCTATTCTTCTAAAAGACAGAGACCAAAGAAACGCGTTTTTGCAGTTCTCGAACGATCGATTAGTTATGACTCGTCCAATTTGGAAACTAATGAATAAATTGGAAATGTTTAAAAAATGCCAGACAGGAAACCTTTCGAACTCTATATATCTGGAAGACCGAATAGTTAATATACCTAGCAGTGTAAAAATACAAACATGAAAAAAGAAATTATATTAATCGGTGGTGGGGGACATTGTAAAGCTTGCATTGATGTAATTGAACAAGATGATAATTACACAATCGTTGGAATTATAGATAAAAAGGAAAAGGTAAACCAATATGTTTTGGATTATAAAATAATTGGCACGGATAATGACCTTGAAGTACTTTCTAAAAAATACAAATATTTTTTTATTAGCCTTGGACAAACCATATCCGCTGATTTAAGAAAAAAGATGTTTATAAAACTTCTATCTTTAAATGTTGAACTCCCAAGTATAATTTCTCCTTTTGCATATGTTTCAAAGTATGCAAATATTGGCAAAGGATGTATTATTATGCACAGAGCTATTGTAAATGCAAACGCAAACATTGGGGATAATTGCATAATAAATAACATGTCATTAATTGAGCATGATGCGATAATTGGAGATCATTGCCATGTATCTACTGCTTCAGTGATTAATGGAGGTGTTAAGCTAGGAAATGAATCATTTTATGGAAGTGGGGCTATAAGTAGGCAATATATCGAAATCCCAAAAAAAAGTTTTATTAAAGCGAATTCAATAGTTAAATACTGATGATGAATTGAAATATTAAATGGATTCAATAGTTACAAAATTTAATTTAATATATATGGAAAAAATAACATCAATTATCAACACCATATTAATAAATAGAGGAAAACGAGAAATGACTTTAATTAGTTTAGATACTCATTTACGAAATGATATTGGTTTTGACTCTCTTGATTTGGCAGAACTAACAGTTAGAATTGAAGCTGAATATGATGTTGACATTTTTGAAGAGGGAATTGTAAATACTGTTAAAGAGATATTGGAAAAAATCAACATTGATTAGTTATGAGTTTATTTTATGCTGATTTATCTATTGAAATGCAAGTTACTTGGAGTGTTTTAATAAAGGATTTAAAGAAGACTTCAAGTTACAATCCATATTGTTATCATCCTGATTTTTATTTAATTTATAAGCATATCATATTATCATTAATCTTAAATGAAAAAATTATTTTGTTAGACAATGACTTCACTATTGAAGAAATTGAAAAATTAACAGGTTATAAAGAATTCACACACTTTTCTAAACCTATTGATTTATGTGGCCTTGATAATTTAAAATCTAAAGAGGATTTTAAGAATATAGTGAATAAAGTAGATGAAAATTGGAAGATTACTTTATATACATCTGGGACCACTGGTTTACCCAAAAAAGTTGAACATTCTTTTGAAACAATATCTCGATTTGTAAAAAGTTCAAATAAAAATAAAGAAAATGTTTGGGGATTTGCATATAATCCTACACACATGGCTGGTATTCAAGTGTTTTTTCAGGCTTTTTTAAACGGGAATAAGTTAGTCAGGCTATTTGGTTTATCAAAATATGCTATTTTCGATTCTATTAAAAATTATTGCATAACACATATTTCAGCTACACCAACTTTTTATCGATTACTACTTCCAACTGATGAGAAATTTTCACATGTAGAGCGTATTACTTCTGGAGGTGAAAAGTTTGATGAAGTTACAATGGATCAATTAAAAATTTTGTTTCCGAATGCTAAATTCACTAATGTATATGCTTCTACAGAGATTGGAACGTTGTTTGCTTCATACAGCAATATTTTTTTAATTAAACAGGAATTAGAAGGATTAGTAAAAATTCAGAACAACGAGTTAATGGTTCATAAAAGTTTAATGGGAAACATAGAAACTTTTGAAGCTGATTGGTATAGTACAGGTGATTTAGTAGAGATTACTTCAGAACTTCCGTTAAGATTTAGATTCATTACTCGAAAAAGTGAAATGATAAATGTGGGGGGATATAAAGTTAATCCTGAAGAAGTTGAAGAAGCAATATTCGCTATCAACGGTGTTAAAAACGTGAGAGTCTATTCGAAAAAAAACTCTATCTTAGGAAACATAATTTGTTGTGAGATTGTTAAGAATAATGAAGATATAAATGAAACATTAATTCGATCTCATTTACAAACAAAACTTCAGGAGTTTAAGATACCAAGAATGATCAAATTTGTTAAAGAAATAATAATAACAAGGTCTGGGAAAATTAAAAGAGATTAAAATGAATATATTAATTACTGGGGTTTCAAAAGGCTTAGGTTTATCTATAACAGAAAAACTTTTAAAGGAGGGTTATACTGTTTTTGGAATTAGTAGAAGAAGGACAAAAGAACTTGAGAACCTTATTTCATTATATCCAGAAAAGCTGAATTGGATATCATATGATTTGGCAGACAACCAAAATATACGAGATGCTATTTTCAAAAACTGGATTGGATTAAAAACGCCTATAAATAGTTTCATTAATAATGCTGCCATTGCATATGATGATATCGTTACAAATCTCAATCTTACTTCACTTGAGAATATGTACAAAGCTAATGTTTTCAGCCCAATGATAATAACTAAGTTTGTTTTACGGCAAATGCTATTGCATCATATTCAAGGTTCAATAATTCATATGTCCTCAATTAGTGTCCATACGGGTTATAAGGGATTGTCTATGTATGCGTCAACAAAAGGTGCTTTGGAGGCTTTTTCTAAAAACACTGCAAGGGAGTGGGGCGAAAGGGGAATAAGAAGCAATTGTATAGTTGCTGGTTTTATGGAAACGGAAATGAGTTCGTCATTGAATCAAGATCAAAAAAATCGTATTTATAATAGAACATCACTTAAAAAAGCAACAGAAGTAAGTTCAGTGACCAATACTGTTCAATTTCTTCTGTCTAATAAGTCGAATTCTATTACTGGTCAAAATATTCATGTAGATAGTGGTACAATTTAATTAGTATTATGAAGAAAGTAGTATTTATAACTGTCCACCCAGATGATGAGACTCTATCTATGGGAGGAACGATATTAAAACATAAAGCCACTGGTGATCAAATATACTGGCTAATTTTAACAAATATTTCTGTTGAAAATGGATGGGGAGAAAGAGTTGTTGTTAAACGTCAAAAGGAAATTCAAGAGGTTTGTAAAAGATATAAATTCAATAAGAGCTTTAATTTAAATCTACCAACTGCTAAACTTGATACTATCCCAATGGAAGATATCATTCAAAAGATTTCTAGAGTTTTCATTAAAATTCAACCAAATATTATTTACCTACCAAATCGAAGCGATGTTCATACTGATCATCAGGTTGCTTTTCAATCAGCATTTAGCTGTACAAAAAACTTTAGATACCCCAGTGTAGAAGCTATATATATGGGTGAAACATTATCGGAAACAGAATTTGCACCATCTTTAGCTGAATATTCTTTTATTCCAAATTATTTCGTAGACATATCTGATTATATGGGTGAAAAATTGTCTATTATGAAGTTATATGACTCTGAAGTTATGGAAGGCAGTCTCCCAAGAAGTTTAAACTCTATTCAAGCACTAAATAGATATCGGGGGAGTAGAATAAATGTTCCATTTGCAGAAGCTTTTCAATGTTTATTTAAAATGTGGTAGAAAATGAAAATCCGAAAATTTGTACCTAAAGATTTTATAACTATCAAAAGACTATATAGTCAACTTTTAAATTTTGAAGTAACTAAGCAGATTTATGATTTTAATTATTTCAATAAAGACTTAAATGACTATACTTCACTCGTTGTGGATATTGATAACAAAGTTGTAGGTCATAATGCTCTTATTATAAATGAATACAAAATTGCTAATAAAAAAACTAGAATTGGATTATCATCTGGAGGTATGTTGATCCCAGAATTTGGTGGCTTATTTTATCAGCTTTTAAAGAAGTGTTTTACCTGCCATGAGGTTGACTTCATTATAGCTTTTCCAAACAATAATTCATTAGGATTTTTTGAAAAAATATTAAAATTTAATGTACTTAAAGATAATTACTTCGTACTAAATAAAGATAATTATTATCCTAATATAGCTAGTGTCTCTCAAAATTTGATACACAGACCTAAAAGTTTTATTAGTAAAAGAATATTTCAACACCCTTATTATAAATATAAAGAATTTAAAACAAAAGATAATCATGTGATATATAAAATATATAACAAAACTTCTATTGATATTCTATATGTTGAAAATTTTGGTGTCTCTTTTACTGATTTCATTAGATACATTCTTTCTAAATATAACAAAATAAATATCGTTCATTGGGATGTTGAGTATATGAATAGTTTGGGATTTAAGACTCACGTAAATAATGCTTTTGTATATAAAAATATGAATAACATTAAAGTAGATTTTTTCCAACCTCAAATGATTGATTCTGATGTATTTTGATGACAAAAGGAATATTACAATTGCTCTGGTCTATTATAATGAAGTTGACAAATATTTTGATCAATCATTTTATTCTGCTGTAAATCAAATTGTTGTTGAATTCAAAATTAACATATATCTTGATGATTATAAAGATTTTGGTTATTTAAAAAAGTATCAAAATTTAAATTTGATTACTGTTCCAAATCATATTAAAGGTCATCCTTCTTTAATTCGAGAATTCATTATCAAAGATGTAAATACAGATTACATTGCATTTTGGGATTCTGATGACATTTATTCACCTGAAAGATTATATAACCAGTATCAGCTTCTAATAGAAAATGACCTAGATTTTTGTTTTGCGGATTTTAAGTTTTTTTCTAAGGATGAAATATATAAGGAGAGTTTTTTTGAACAAATTGGAATAAATAAAAGAGATATTTCAATAATAGATGAAAACTATGTGGGATTGGGAATATGTTTGTTCAAAACTTCGGCAATTAAAAAACTACTTCCTATTCCTAATATCGTAATACTTGATTGGTGGATAGGAATAAAGGCTCATTTAAATGGACTGAAAATGGGTAAATGCAACAAAGTCCTTGGATATTATCGTATTCATATCAATTCATTCAGTCAAATGTATGAAAATATTGACATAGGTGCAATTATGGAGGAGATTAATAGAAAAATAATTTTATATAAACATTTTGATTCTTATGATGAAATTAAACCTAGGCTTATGAAGTACGAAAGGTTTAAAAACCTCAGTCAAGTTGAATTAGATATTTTTATTAAAAAATTTAAACAAAAAAAATTTAGAAATATTTGGGGAGGGTTAACAAATGAATAAAAAACCATACATTATTGCTGAGATAGGAGCCAATTTTAATGGAGATTTAGAGCTTGCAAAACATCTTATTGATAAGGCTAAAGAGGTTGGGTGTGATGCTGTAAAATTTCAATTATGGCAAAAAGATGAATTAATAAATAATGATTTAATTAAAGACTTAGATTCTGGTAAAGTAAGAATTGAGAATATTGATAAATGGGAAACCAAAGAGTTTGGATTACTAAATCTGAAGCAGCAGATTGAAAGATATGTTTTGACCTATGATCAACATAAAGAGCTTTTTAAGTATGCTAAGGAAAAACAAATTGATATATCATCAACACCAATTAATAAATTTGGCGCAGATTTTTTAGTTGATATAGGAGCTGATTTCATGAAAATTTCCTCTATGGATATCAACAATTTAGAATTAATAGAATATGTCGTTAATAAAGGTTTACCAACATATATATCACTTGGTTTAGCTACTATATCTGAAATAGAAAGTGTAATTATGATAATACCTGAGAGGTACAAAGAAAATGTATACTTCTTACATTGTGTTTCATTGTACCCTCCTGAAGATGAGATTATAAACCTTAATTTTATTAATACAATAAGAAATACATTCAATGTTAAAGTGGGTTATTCTGATCATTCGATTGGTTATGAAATACCACTTGCAGCTGTAGCACTTGGAGCTGAAGTGATTGAAAAGCATTTTACATTAGACAAAGATATGCCTGGTTGGGATCATAAGGTATCTGCTAACCCTGAAGAAATGGAAATTATCTGTAAAGGTAGTATTAGAATAACTACGTCCTTAGGCAATGGTGTTAAAAAACTTTCTTATGAAGAGAATCTAAAAAAAGATAAATTTAGAAGATCTTTTGTTGCATTTAGGAGCCTTCCAAAAGGACATGAAATTTGTGAAGATGATATAATGTTAAAAAGACCTGGTACCGGAATTTCTCCAGATGAAAAGAAGTATTTAATTGGCAGAAAGACTAATAATTATATTGAAATGGATAAAGTAATTAACTGGACAGATTTAGTTTAATATGTTAGCGATAATTCCAGCTAGAGTGGGGTCAAAAGGATTACCAGGAAAGAACTTAAAGATGCTAATTGATAAACCATTGATAGCTTATTCGATAGAAGCAGCTCTCAGGTCTAAGCATGTTAGTAAAGTTATTGTTTCAACAGATTCAGAAGATATAGCTGATGTTGCGACCAAATATGGAGCTATTATACCTTTTTTGCGACCAAAATATTTAGCTACTGACAATGCTTTAGCTATTGATAATTATATTTTTACAATAGAAATGTTAGGAAATGGTTGCAATACACAAATAAATGAATTTGCTGTTCTTCAACCAACATCCCCTCTACGAACTTTCAATGATATAGATAATGCAATTGACTTGTTTTGGGCCAAAAATGCTGATTCTGTGATTTCTTATACTAAAGAAGATCATCCAATTAAATGGCATAAGTTTATTAACAGTGACCTTTCTTTTAAAAATATTTTTGATGACGGCTTAACAAATAGACAAGATTATAAGCAATCTTATTATCCAAATGGCGCCATATTTATTTTCAAAACTAAACTTATAAAGAAAAGAAAGTATTATTCTGAAAATTCATTTGCGTACAAAATGCCCAAGGAAAGATCAATTGATATTGATACAATTGATGATTTTGAGTATGCAGAATATTTAATGTTAAAAAACAGTTAGAATGGACGTGAAAAAATTATTACTTAGTCTAAAATCATCTATAAGAGATGCTATTAAACTTATGGATAGTGGAGGAATAGGAATTGTATTTGTTATTGACTTAAAGGAAAAACTTGTTGGAGTAATAACAGATGGAGATTTTAGAAGAGCTATTTTAAAAGGAATACAGCTTGACCAAAATATTGAAAGAATTTTGAATCGTAATTTTGCTTTTGTAAATCTAAATGATTCAGAGAAGATTATTATAAATACCTTCTTAAATAATAACGTTGAAAGATTACCAGTGTTAGAAAAAGGGTCACTAGTTGATGTTTTATTTAGAGAAAATTATAAACTTGAAGATAAGATTATTTTACCTGAAAAGAGAATTGATATACCAATTGTAATAATGGCTGGAGGAAAGGGGACTAGAATGGCGCCTTTTACTCATATTTTGCCAAAACCATTAATACCTATTGGGAAGCGCTCAATGCTAGAAGTAATAATGGATGAGTATTTAAAATTTGGGTTTGACAAATTTTACTTAACAGTTAATTATAAAGCCAATCTTATTAAAGCCTATTTCAAAGATTTTGATCATTCATACAACTTGTCTTTTATCAAAGAAAATAAGTTTTTGGGAACAGCAGGTGCTCTTAAGTTATTAAAACTTGGAAATAATACTCCGATATTTGTATCAAATTGCGATATTCTTATTAAAGAGAGTTATTTAAGAATTCTGGACTTTCATAAAGAGGGTAACTATGATTTAACAATAGTCGCTGCAATGGTTCATCATCAGGTTCCATATGGTGTTTGTAAAATTAAAGATGGCGGTGAACTTATTGAATTATCTGAGAAACCTGAATATGATTATTTGGTTAACTCGGGTATGTATATTGTTAATTCAGTATCTTTTGAACTAATACCTAATGATGAGTTTTTTCATATTACACATTTAATGGATAGCATAAAAGAAAATGGAGGTAGAGTAGGTGTGTATCCTGTGTCAGAGAAATCATGGATCGATGTAGGTCAATGGGATGAATATAATAAGGCTAGAACGTTAAACGATTTTTCTTAAAGATATAATTTAACTCTATTGTTTTGTTTATGAGAATACTAATTTATATAACAGAGGAATCTTCTGTACGTTTTGTGATTGAAATGATTCAAGAAATATTAAAACAATTTAGTAATACTGTTTTTTATGGGATTGTTTTTACAGATGCAGTTAGAGTAGCTATTAAAAAGGAAGATAAAGTAGGGGCTTTCAAGAAAATTATTTCTCAAAGTGATACAGTGATTAGTAGTAATAATTCTGCACTGAGCTATACTGAGAGAGATTCTTTAATTCGTATTGAAAGCACTTATTCTAGAAAATCTATATGGAATTATATTTGTCAAGATAGATATTTAATTATGACAAAAAGTGGATTTCTTTTTAAGTATGGTTCGAAACTTGGACGTAATGTTCAAATACGAACGATTATAAACAGATTCCATAGTGTTGAAGAATTTGTAAAGGATGTAAAGCCTGATGCCATTTTATATGCCACTCACGATTATGGAACTTCTATTTCCTCTATCTTGTGGGAAATTGCGAATTATACTAAAATCCCAACATATATTCCAAATCTGGCAAAGTATAAATCTCATTTTACTTTGAATAATGAGATTCATGGGAAGTTTAAAAAATTGGAAATTGCTTTTATTGAAGGATTTAATAATGAGAATTTTGCAATTGATGAATCAACAAAGAGTTTTGTTAATAACTACTTAAATGAGAGTAAACAGGCTTTCTATATTAATAGGTCAGAGAGAGTTACCAGTAAAGTAATATTGCGTAAGATTTTGAGTTTGTTCAGGCTTTTAATTAACTTAATTGGTAAGCAGAATGATTTTCTAGCGATACCTGGGTTTAATGTTATAAAAGATAAGATTATTTATCGGAGTCGATTGATTAAATTAAAAGTAAGGCCTATTTTTTACAATATGACAATAGAAAATGACGACCGTTACTTGTTTTTTCCTTTGCACTTTGAACCAGAACTAGTATTAAATTTGCAATCGCAATTACACACTAACCAAATAGAAGTTGTCAGAAATATTGCTCAAAGCCTTCCAAATAACTATTTTCTTTATGTAAAGGAAAATCCAACATCTATGGGACGTAGAAAGCTATCATACTATAAAAAGTTATTGAAAATTCCAAATGTTAGATTAATAAATGGTTTTGCTAACTCAATTGATATCATAAAAAAGTCCGAGGGCATAATAACTATTATTGGTACTGCTGGTATAGAGGGATTCCTCTTGAATAAACCAGTCGTAACTTTAAGTAATGCATTTTATAATTTTTTGCCTTCTATTTATAAATGTGATAGTTATGATCAAATAGCAGATATTGTGAAAGACTTTAGAAAGTTTAAACCAAATCAAAATGAAAAACTGGTATTTATACAAGCAATTAAAAATTTATCAATAGAGACAAATCTAATCAGTTTAATAAGAAGCATAAATAAAAATGGAGTAAATGATGAAAATGTTAAACAGTTTAATAAATACCTTGAATATTTATTAAGAAACATTCAAACAGAAAAGTCTTACTAATATATTTATGTATAGATTTTCAAAGTTTTCTTGGGCATTAGGTGATCAAGTTTTACAATTTGTAGGACAATTAGCAAGTATTTTTGTTTTAACTAGAATTATTTCACCTGAAGGCTTTGGAATTTTTGCAATTGCAACAATTATTATTAGCATTGTACAACAAGTACTTAGTTTAGGTTTTACTCAAGCATTAATTCAATTTGACAACCATAAGGAGTATTATTCGACTGCTTGGACTGTAAATTTAATAATCGCTTTAGTAGTTACGATTATTGTGATTTTGCTTTTTCCCACTATATTAGACTTGCTTTTCAACAAATATTTAGCTTATACTGTATATTTTCAGTTGTTTTCACTTTCTATTTTTTTATCTAGTTTGGGTAATATTGGGGTGGTTGAATTATATAGAAATTTAGATTTAAGAAAACTAATATTATTACGTGGTGTAAATAAAGTATCACTTATTTTGATCACTATATGTTGTTATATAATATTAAATGATTTTAGATCATTATTTGCTGGGTTTATTATTAATTTAGTATTTAAGGTTGTGTTGACATATTTAATAGCCCCAATTAAATCAAGAATTGGATTCAATATTACTAAATTTCGAAAGATATATACTTTTGGTGGTTGGCTACAACTTAAAAACATAATAAAAGTTTTTTATCAACAAATTGATTCTATGTTTGTTGGTAACATGATGTCATTAGCAGAACTTGGCTTTTATAATCGTGCATTAACAATTGCTAATACACAAGATGTAGTAATAACAAACCTCAATACTATTTTAACTTTTCCGTATTTATCAAAAAAGAAAAATAACAGAAGTTTCATTGAAAGAATTTTTGAATTAAGTTATAATGTAATTATTATTATTATATCTATAGTAATTATTATTATTTTTTGTTATGGCGAAATTTTCATTGATGTTGTTTTTGGGTCAAATTGGAAAGGAATTAGTGAGCCACTAAACATATTAATTATTTCTGGAGGGATCAGTTCATTGTTAATATCTTTTTTTCCTTTCTTAAGAGCATTGGGACATACAAAGACTGAATTTAAATTATATTCAATTAAAATAATCATTTTACTTAGTGTTGTGTATCCATTTGTGAGATTATTTGGAATGTTAGGAGGGGCATATGCTTCCCTTTTATCAAATATTTTTGTGATGCCTTTTTTTATTAATATTTTAGCTAAAAAAGTAAAGTTTAAAGAAATTCGTTTTTATTTTACCTTTTTAATTTATGGGTTTATATCATTTTTGATGATTTTGCTTTACGATTTGATTTTAGAAGATCACTTGAATATATTTTTTGGGTTTTTCCTACAAATAGTATTGTTCATTTGTCTTTCGATAACTTTTCATTTTTTTATTTTTCGAGATTCTTATTTTAAAGCTTATATTGTAACGCTTTTGTTTAAACGATGAATGACCTCCCCCAAATAAAAATGTCTAATTTAGCATTGTCCGAAAGGGTAAGGCTACAAAGAGGCTAAATGTTTTTTTCAAAAAATAGACTAACAAGTTTTATATTGATTTGCTTTATTATTGCAAATACATACTTAGGTCAATATAAAGTTCTTTTTGGGATTTCGATTAGGGTTCCGTTTGCGATAATTATGTTATTTTTTATTGTATTATCGAAAAATAATAAAAGAGATTTTTTGTACAAAAATGAGTATGTTTATATATTAATCTTTTTAATTGGGAGTGTTTTATCTATAATTGTTAACAAAGCAGATATAATGAAATATATCATTTCTGTATTATTGTCAAATTTCCTTATTTCTTTCATACTAATTTGGTCTTTATTCAACATAATCAGAATAAGTATTTCAACAAAACGAATAATCGTATGGTTATGTTTTGCGTTGACGATTAACTCAATGTTCTTGATTGGAAAATATCTTAATATTCAAGTATTTTGGACAATTGCAGAATTGTTAAATTATGAAAGTATAGTGGATAGTGATGTTTATTCTTATTATTTAAGAAGAGGTAAAGTTTCGGGTCTTGTAAATACTGTTTATTCAGGATATTTAATTATTGTTGCAATTCCATTTTCACTCTACTACTTTTTAACTAAAAATAGAATAATAGGGTTCCTATTAATTACAATAAATTTTATTGCATGTGTACTTCTACAACAAAGAACTGCTTTTATTTTAGTATTATTTGTTTTATTATTTTTCTTTTTTAAAAATCGTGAGAAGTTTTCTACAGTTGCGTTTTTTTCATTTACTTTGATGGTATTAGGGTTCCTATTTAATTATTTACTTCTAGACATTGTTAATTCTTATAATATTGAGTCTCGAATTTTAAATTATTCTGATGAAAGTAGAAGTCAACTTTATAGTATGGGATTAAATTTCTGTTTGGATAACCCTATTTGGGGAGGGCTTGCGAAGTTCATTGAATATAGTGGAGGGCTGAAACCACATTTTATTTTTCTTAATGCTTGGATTATAGGAGGTTTAGTTGGGTTTATTGCTATTATTCTTTTATTAGTTTCATTATTGAAAAAGGTGTTCAGAGTTTTACTTGTTAAGAAGTATATTGATAATTTCTTGGAGCTTTGGATATTAGGACTTGCTATTTTATCTTTGATATTAATCTCATTTACTCATAATGCTGGCTTAACTAGTGGAGATTCATTAACTTACTTAATATTAACGCTCTTTTTAATTGAATATAATTTTTCAATAAAAAAAGTGAAGGCATAATTAGTAATTATTTTATTTGAAGTATTTATGAATTGGCAATTGGATAGTGAATTTGGCTAATTGAATATTAATTTGCATCGGAAAAATGAAAATATTGTTGATTATTGATAGTTTTGGTTCTGGTGGGGCACAGAGGCAAATAATTAACTTAGGAATAGGATTAAAAAAGCGTGGTTACAGTGTTTCTTTTTTTAACTACCACCCGGATCATAACCATCTAAGATACTTAATAGAGGATGAAAATATTAGAATTTTTGATACCTACAAAAAAAGACGACTTTCGTTGTCAGTAGTATTTGAATTACGGAATATTATTAAAACTCATAGTTTTGATATTTGCTTATCTTATCTTGATGTTCCTTCAATGTATTTAGAATTTGCTAAGATATTATTACTTTTTCAAAAGAAAATTCCAAAAATGGTCGTTTCTGAGAGATTCATGTACCTACCTGGGAAACTTCCCAAAATAAAACTCATTCAACAATATCTTCATGTTTTTGCAGACTATATAACTGTTAATTCGGAGCATCAAAAAAATAGAATGATTAATAGATTCCCATGGATGAAAGGTAAAATAGAAACTATATATAACGGTGTTGATTTAAATACATTTTACCCATTAAATGGAACTATTAAAAAACTGTCAACCCCTTTAAGGCTGATTGCAATAGGTACAATTGTTGAGAAAAAAAATGTAAGAAATACTATTTTAGCTTTGGCAAAAATAAAGAATGTAAATGGTTGTGTGCCAATTGTTAGATGGGTTGGGAAAGTAGATGATTCGGTTGAAGGGAAAAAATACTTTTCTGAAATGAAATGTTTAATTTCGAAGTTAGAATTAGATTGCAATTGGATTTGGGAAGGTGAAAATAAATGTATTTCGACTTTGTTAAGAAATCATGACTTATTAATTCATCCTGCATTTCATGAGGGGCTTCCAAATGCAATTTGCGAAGCAATAGCTAGTGGATTACCTGTTTTAGCAAGTAATGTTTGTGATCATCCTGTTCTTGTTGTTAATGGTAAGAATGGATTGTTATTTGATCCGAATAGTCCCGTTGATATTGCAGACAAAATAGAACTTATCTGTAATATATCTGTTGATAAATACAATTCTATGAGTGTGTTCTCAAGAAAAAATGCATCTGTGTTATTATCTCCAAGTAAATATATATCTAGGTACGAAAGTGTATTTAAAAAACTTGATAGTTGATATTATTATTGAAGTAGTATGAAAGAAAGAAGTAAATTAAGAGTTGGAATAGTTGGTTTTTTACCTCCACCGTATGGTGGCATTACTATTCATATATCTAGGTTGAGATTATATTTGAAATCAAGAGGTATTCAGGTTCGGATAATTGATGAGTATAAAGGAATAAATAGATTTCGGGAAAAATTTATTGAATATGGTGGTTTCATTAATTATCTAAAGAGTTTAAGAGTAAACCATATATATCACTATCATTCACCAAATCGTTTTGTAAGATTTTTGTTTGGTCTACTATCGCTATTTGGTTTTAAAACCGTGCTAACTTTGCATGGAGAAGGAATCGTAGATCAAATAGAAAAGCATGGAAGGTTGTGGAGGTTTTTTTATACGCTGTTTTTGTCAAAGATTAATATGATTATTTGTGATAATGCTAAAATTTATCAGTATATGATACACCAAGGTTTTAGTGAAGAAAGATTAAAAATAATACCAGCATTTATACCTCCTACTCAAAATCCAGAGTATTTTAACTCTATACCGGATTATATTAAGTGTTTTTATAAAAAACATAAAATTACGGTTTTTGCAATGGGTTGGGTTAAATTTTATAAAAATTTTGATCTTTATGGTTTAGATATGATTATTGAGTTAGTTGCTAGGTTGAATAAGTATTATTCAAGAGATGTTGGATTCATCTTGAAAATTATGATCTCAGATGTAAGTGATGTAGAATATCTTAATAGATTACTTGAAGAAGGAAACAAATATAAAGATAACCTACTAATTATACAGGAAGACTTAGAAGAGATATACCCTTTAGAGCAAATGGCTTCTGTTGTAGTACGTCCGTCTATTACTGATGGTGATTCAGTTTCTATACAGGAATCACTTTTCTTAGGTACACCAGTGATAACAAGTGATGCAATACCACGACCAAAGGGATGTATGTTGTTTAAAAATAGAGATATGGAAGATTTTGAAAAAAAGGTTCGTGAATTAATTAACAAGTTGTTGAAAGGCGAAACGATTAATGTTTTTAGCTCAATGAACGCAGGACAGGAGATTTTAAGCGTTTATAATAAAATAGTAAATGTATCGTGAAAAGAAAAATATTGATTACTGGAGCAAATGGTTTTACGGGGAAAGTATTAGTAAAACAAATTAGAAATTTATTTGATGATTGTGAGCTGCTAGGTGTTGATATACAGCCTGGTAATTCAGGTTCAATCACTGTAATTAAAAACGCATTAGATAACCTAGATGAATTAAATTCCATTATAAACAGCTTTAATCCAAATTTCATTATTCATTTAGCAGGAGTATTCACGGGGTATCCTTTTCTTGATGTTATTCGAAATAATGTTTTATCATCATCAATTATTCATGAATCAGTTAGATTAACTAATGAAAATATTTTTATTATAAGTATTGGTTCTGCTGCTGAATATGGTTATGTTAATGTAAATAAACCTATTGATGAGAAGTACAAATGTAATCCAGTGAATAGCAATGGTTTAAGTAAGGCTCTTTCTACGAAAATAGCTATGAACTACTACAATGCTTTTAAAATAAACACAACAGTTCTGAGGCCTTTTCAGTTGATTGGGAAAGGAATTTCTAGTAAGTTGGTCCCAGGGGCATTTTACAAAGAAATTATTAATGCAATAAATACGGATGATAAAGAGATTAAAGTAGGTAATTTAAATAGTATACGAGATTTTATTGATGTTCATGATCTAGCAAATGCGATAATTAGTCTCATGTTGAAACCGACCGGAGGAGAGGTATTTAATGTTTGTAGTAGTCAACCCGTTAAGATCTCAACATTGCTGCAAAATATGATAGAAAGGAGTGGATATGATTTTAAAATTGAAGTTGATAAATCAAGATTGAAAAAAGGTAGTGAAGTGTCAACTATTTATGGAAGCTACAAAAAACTATATGAATATTGTGGTTGGAGACCACAAAAGAAATTGCTTGATAGTATTAATGATATGTTTATTTAGTTGTTATGTTATTTTAATACATTAATTGATCAGTTTAGGTGCTATTTGAAAGATGTTAAGATTGTTTAGAAAAATAATTTTCCAGATTGCTTTTATTTCTTAGAATAAATTGAGTTACATAGTATATTAATGATTATGATTATAAAAATATTCTTTAGAGTTCATGAATTGTTAAACTCTTCTTCTTTTTTTACGAAATTGTTTTATATAATATTTATTACTTTTTATAAGATAGTTAATATAGTTTATGGGGCTACTGTGCCAATAAAAACTGTTTTTCTAGGAGTACCAATATTACCTCATGGATTGCATGGTGTGTTTATTTCCAAAGATGCTATTATTGGGGAAGAAGTTACCATTTTTCATCAAGTAACTATCGGATCAATTCAGACTAAGGGGTCGAAAAATATGGGAGCACCGCGAATTGGAAATAATGTCCTAATTGGTGCTGGAGCGAAAATTTTGGGAGGAATACAAGTTGGAAATAATGTAAAAATTGGTGCGAATTCCGTTGTGATCAATGATATTCCTGATAATTCAACTGTTATTGGAGTCCCTGCTATAATTATCAAAAGCTTATGAATGCAGTTCAATATGCATACAATAATTCTCCCTTTTGGTTGCAAAATATTGCATGTACTTACAAAGGCTTAATCGAAAAGAAGTTAAGATTTGGGGGAAATTTTGAGAACTATTATAATTTTCTAATAGAATCACAATGGATGGCTAATGATGAAATACAAGTGTATCAAAATGAGAAATTAAGTTTTCTTATAAAGTATTGCTATTATAATATTCCATATTATAATAAACTTTTTAAACAGTTAAAGTTGGTACCTGGCGATATTAGGACAGTTGATGATTTGACAAAAGTTCCAATTCTAACAAAGGAGGGGGTTCGAAACAATTTTAGTTTATTGAAAAATCCAAATTATAATAAAGGGGTAATTAAAACTCATACGTCTGGAAGTACTGGTAAAGCTTTGGATTTTTTATTTTCAAGAGATGCGATTAAATTCCGATGGGCTCTTTGGTTTAGGCATCGTGAACGATTTGGAGTAAAACCATATGATAGATATGCTACATTTACGGGATTAGTTGTTGTTCCGATTAATCAAAAAAAGACTCCGTTTTGGAGAGAAAACTATGCCATGAAGCAGACTATTTTTACAATGCATCATATTTCTGTAGATAAAGTAAAGCACATTGTCAATAGGCTTAATAAAGGCGAATTTGTTTATTATAGCGGATACCCTTCAATATTGTATTCACTCGCTACATTAATAGAAGATGCGAATCTGAGAATAACAAATCCCCCAAAAGTTATTTTTACTGGAGCAGAAGCATTATTAGAAGTTCAAAGAAGAAGAATTTCTAGGGTGTTTAACAGCATTGTTACTGACCAATATGGATTTTCTGAAGGTGCTGGAAATGCTTCCAGATGTGAAAGTGATTTGTTTCATGAGGATTTTGAATATGGTATCTTAGAATGTAATAATGGTATTGTTAATGGAAATTACATAACTGGTGAAGTTATTGGAACTGGGTTCACTAATTTAGCTATGCCGTTTATTAGGTATAAAATAGAAGATACTGCAACTTGGGTTAATACAAACTGTAAATGTAGAAGAAAATCAAAAACGATTCTTAAAGTAGAAGGAAGGAATGAGGACTATATATTAACTCCTGAGGGTAATAGAATTTTAAGGTTTGATTATATTTTTAAAGATATGCATAATATCACTGAGGCTCAAGTTATACAGAGAGAATTGGGTGAAATAATAATCAAAATTGTTAGAAGGACAAATTATTCAATATCAGATGAGAAAAGATTGAAAAATGAAGTGAAGACAAGGGTTAGTCCTCAGTTAGCTGTTAGATTTGAATATGTGAATGAAATTGCAAGAGAAAGAACTGGGAAATTTCGCGCAGTTAAATCATATCTTAAATAACTTGTGCATAACCCAAAATTCGCTGAGTAATTTATAGAGTAACCATCTTGTTGATTTATAAAGCTTATGTGATGTAATTCACTAATTAGCTGCTAATATGTAATTTAAAATATTGAATCATTTATATATGAAACAAATCCTTCAATCATTTAAAACCGGAGCAACAACCCTTGAAGAGGTACCTTCTCCAATTGTAAGCCGTGGTAATGTGCTTATACAAACAACGCGTAGTCTGGTATCATTAGGAACAGAACGTATGCTTGTTGAATTTGGTAAGTCAAATTTAATTTCAAAGGCGCGCCAGCAACCTGATAAGGTTAAGATGATAATGGATAAAATTAAAGCTGAAGGATTATTACCAACTCTTGAAACTGTTTTTAATAAATTAGAACAACCTCTACCTCTGGGGTACTGTAATGTAGGTAGGATAATTGGTGTTGGTGAAGGGGTATCTGAATTTGCCATTGGTGACAGAGTCGCTTCAAACGGACAACATGCAGAAATAGTAAATATACCAAAAAACCTTGTAGCGAAAGTACCTGAAAATATTTCAGATGAAGAAGCTTCTTTTACTGTTATTGGTTCTATTGGTTTGCAAGGAATTCGATTATGTAATCCTACTTTTGGTGAAACAATTGTGGTTACTGGACTTGGCTTGATAGGGCTTCTTACAGCTCAAATGCTTATTGCTAATGGTTGTCGGGTTATTGGTATCGATATAGATAACTCCAAATGTGCAATAGCTGAGAAATGGGGTGTTCATACAATTAATCCTTCCGAGGGATCCGACCCTGTTAAATCTGTAATGGAGATTACCGAAGGAATTGGAGCGGACGGTGTTATTATTACTGCTTCTGCAAAAAATAATAGAATTATTTCCGAAGCTGCTCAAATGAGTAGAAAACGCGGTAGAATAATCCTTGTTGGTGTTATTAGTTTAGATATTAATCGTTCCGAATTTTATGAGAAAGAATTAACATTTCAGGTAAGTTGTTCTTATGGTCCGGGGCGTTATGATGAATCATATGAAAACAAGGGAATTGATTACCCTCTTCCATTTGTAAGATGGACAGAAAAAAGAAACTTTGAAGCTATTCTGGACTCTATAAGTTCAGGAAAGTTAATTGTTAAAGAATTAATAACTGAAGTTGTTGATTTAGATGATTATAAAAACATTTACGGGAATATTGGTAGTAGTAATGCGATTGCTTCCATATTGAAATATTCAGAAAAAGATGACAATCCGGAGAATACAATAATAGTTAATGATAGTAAGTTTTCCGGTACTAAAGCTGTTCTCGGTATTATTGGTGCGGGTAACTTTACAAAAATGACAATGCTTCCTGCATTGAAAGGTTCCGTAGCAAGTTTAAAAACAATTGCTTCACTTGAAGGTGTTGAGAGCGCTACTCTGGCAAAGAAGTTTGGTTTTGCCAATAGTACTACCGATTACAAAACAATACTTAATGATGTTGAAGTTGATACAGTTATCATAACAACTCGTCATAATAGCCACGCACAACTTGTAACAGAATCATTACAAGCCGGTAAACACACTTTCGTAGAAAAACCCCTAGCTCTTAATAATGAACAGCTAACTAAAATACTTGAAACCTACAATAGCACTGCCTTGCCGGCAGGCAGGCAAAAGCAAAAAGCCAATGGCCAATCGCTTACAGTTGGTTTCAACCGCCGTTTCTCCCCCCATATCCAGGCAATCAAAAAAGCAATAGGTGATAAACCCGGACAACTTAATGTTGTAGCAACTATGAATGCAGGCTTTATTCCTTCAAATGTTTGGGTTCATGATTTACAAGTAGGGGGTGGCAGAATTATTGGTGAGGCTTGTCACTATATTGATTTATGTGTTTATCTGGCCGGTTCAGAAATATCATCGGTATGTATGAATAGTATGGGGAAAAACCCACAGGAAAATACTGATAATGCAAGTATTCTTCTAAAGTTTAAAAATGGTAGTAATGCCGTTGTAAATTATTTTGCTAATGGTGCAAAGTCTTATAGCAAAGAGAAAGTAGACGTTTTTAGTCAGGAACAGGTGTTCACCATGGATAATTTCCGAACTACTAAAGCTTTTGGTGCTAAAGGGTTTAAAAACATGAAAACAAAAATGGATAAAGGTCATAAAGCACAATTCCATGAATATGTTAAGCGCATCAAAGAAGGAGGTGAACCATTAATTCCAATCAATGAAATTGTTAATGTAACCAAAGCTTCTTTCGCCGCTATTCAGAGTTTGAAGGAGAATAGATGGGTTGAAGTAGAGTAGTTTTTGGCTATTAATATTTTGCTTTTGGCAAATAAGTGTTGTGAATAAAACATGAGAAACTTTAGAAAACTTGAAATTTGGAAAGATGCTATTGAATAACCAAGATTATTTATAAAACGACAGAAGTTTTTCCTAAGAGAGAAAAATATGTGCTTATTTCTCAAATTCAACGTGCTGCTAGTGTAGCCTTCCTGTAAGAATCCCTAAAAACCGAAGCGTTTAAAACAAGAAAAACGATTAATTTTAGGGACATGAAAAGAATTAGATTTAGTGAGAGTCAGATTATCAAACTTTTAAAGGAGTACGAATCTGGCCGAGATGTAAAAGATTTGTGCCGTGAGTATTGTATTTCCCGTGCAACCTTTTATAATTGGAAGAAGAGGTATTCTGGCATGGAGGCATCACAATTAAAACGATTAAAAGAATTAGAAGAAGAAAACCGTCGATTAAAACGCATGTATGCTGACTTAAGCCTGGATCATGAAATGCTCAAAGATGTTCTGGGAAAAAAGTTCTAAAGCCCTGTGAGAAACGTGATCGGGTTGTTTATTTACAAGAGTCTTTTGACGTGAGCATACACAGGGCATGTTCTGTAGTTGATTTGCATCGTTCAATGTGGGATTATCAAAGTAAACGCGATGATAGTGAGGTTATCACCAGATTAAATGAACTTGCTGAACAGTTGCCTACAAGAGGATTTGATGAATACTATAACCGCATTAGAAGAGAAGGTAAGAAATGGAATCGAAAGCGAGTTTTACGTGTTTATAGGAACATGGGGCTGAGTATTCGTAGAAAAAGGAAGAAACGCTTACCATCTAGAATAAAACATCCCCTAACTGTTCCAATTGGTATGAATCATAGTTGGTCAATGGATTTTATGAGTGATGCCTTGTCTTATGGACGACGGGTCAGAATATTAAATATAATTGACGACTACAATCGTGAGGCCCTTACAATTGAAGCTGCTCATTCCTTTGCTGGAGAGCAAGTAGTACGTATTTTAAAAGAATTAGTGTTTATGAAAGGTAAACCTCAACAAATAAGGGTGGATAATGGACCTGAGTTCTTATCAAATATTTTTGTTAACTGGTGCAAGTTACATGGAATAGAGATAAACTATATCCAACCAGGAAAGCCTGTTCAAAATGCATATATAGAACGCTTTAACAGACTATTCAGGGAAGATGTACTTGATGCATATATATTCGATAACATGGAACAAGTACGGATGCTCTCAGAAAAATGGATGCATGATTATAACTATAATCACCCTCATAGCTCATTGAACAAGAAAAGTCCTATAGAGTATGCCGGAGATTTTCATTCTGAAGCTAGCTTCAGAATGAAAGATTATGATTTAAATAAAATAAAAATGTCTAAATTAGCTTTGTCTGATAATGGGTAAGGCTACACTACCTGTTAGCATGGGATAGGTATGTCCATGCTACAGATAAGTCCATTTTTGAGTGTAGGAAACCTGAATTAATTGACCAAAAACGAATGAGATCCCTCAATTTTCAGCTTTGTGGTGATTATTCATCGCCAAAATTTTTTAAAGTGGCTTACTTCTGAATGTGCCTCATACGTAAATGTGAAGCTGAGTTTGTAATGTTTCTGGAAATATCAATTGGATCAGCATTCAAAGTTGAAACACAACTCATTATTGTTAAAGAGTTTGATTGTACTATTGAAAGTGATTTTAAACAGTTAATTTCACAAAATAATTAGTTACAAAAACAAATAGACGCATTAATTACAAAAATACGCCAATAGCCAACAGCTAAAGGCAAACAACAAAAATATGAAAATAGATCTAATAGCTGGTGCCCGTCCAAACTTCATGAAAATCGCTCCCATAATTGATGCAATTCATTATGCACAAGAACAGGGGCATGATTTAAAATTCAGACTAATTCATACCGGTCAGCATTATGACAAGAATATGAGTGGTAGCTTTTTCGAGCAGCTTGGTATACCTGAACCTGATTTTAATCTTGGTGCTGGAGGTAGAACTCAGGCAGAGCAAACTGCTGCGATAATGATTGGATATGAGAAGCTTCTTTTAGATGAAACTTCAGACTTGTGCCTTGTAGTAGGAGATGTTACTTCAACAATGGCATGTAGTATAACTGCCCAAAAGCTAAACGTTAAGGTTGCTCATGTTGAAGCAGGGATTCGTTCAGGTGACTGGACAATGCCGGAGGAAATTAATAGAATGGTTACCGATAGTATTACCAATTACTTTTTTACAACTACAGAAATTGCCAATAAAAGTTTAAAAGTTTTAGGTATTCCCGATAACAGAATTTTTTGGGTAGGTAATACTATGATCGATACATTACTTAAACATAAATCAAAATTTATTAGGCCTGAAGTTTGGAATGTGGCAGGTTTGAAAGAAGGTAATTACATTGTAATGACACTGCACCGTCCTGCAAATGTTGACAAGGAAGAAACCTTTAAGCAGCTATTCGACGAAATTATTAATAATTCACATGGAATTCCTCTTATTTTTCCTGTTCACCCTCGTACTAAAAAAATAATCGAAAAAATCCTAACAGCTAAAGACCAAAAGCTAATAGCAAAAAACCTTTATCTTACCGATCCTCTTAGCTATCTCGAATTTAATTACCTTGTTGAACGTTCAAAAGCTGTAATTACTGATTCAGGTGGAATCACTGAGGAGACTACCGTTATGGGAATACCTTGTATAACACTTCGTGATAACACAGAACGTCCAGAAACAATTTCTATTGGTACAAATGAATTAATTGGAACTAATCCTGAAGCAATACAGCCAGTGTTGAATAAATTATTTGCAGGTCAGTGGAAAAAAGGTGGTATACCTGAAAAGTGGGATGGGAATACTGCTAAAAGAATTATAAAGATATTATTGTCTTTGTCGTGAAGTGATTTATAAGATATTAAAATATTTAAGCATTGTTCCAAAATTAGGTTATTGGAATGTTTCTTATATGATATGGTACCGGCTAACTTTGAAATTTAAGGTTCGGCGTTTTTTGTTTCCGGTAAAGATAATATCTTGTGATGGTGTTTTTTTTAGAACGGGAACAAAAAGATGTGATTATCCATTAGAATGGAAAGATAGTCTTTTATCTCAGGCAGAAAGAATTGTTACAGGGATTTTTCCATATTATTCTTATCACTGGAAAAAAATGGGTAAAAATACTGATTGGTTTGTGAATCCATTTAATGGAGAACGATTTAATTCTCAATTACACTGGACTCTTTTGTCTGATTTTGATAAAAATGTAGGTGATATAAAAAATGTTTGGGAGGTATCACGCTTTTCCTGGGTAGCAACATTATCTAGAGCTTATGCTATTACTGAAGATGACAAGTATTTCATTACTATTAATAATTGGCTTAAAGATTGGTGCCAGGCTAATCCTTTAAATATTGGACCAAACTGGAAGTGTGGACAGGAAGCGGCCATTAGGGTGATTAATCTAATCAATTCATCTTTAGTTTTAGGTCAGCATAAAGTTCCTGAAAAACAATTGTGTGATTTGGTTAATATACATTTATCAAGAATTGATAAAAATATCAGGTACAGCATTGTTCAGGATAATAATCATGGAACAAGTGAAGCTGCCGGACTTTTTATTGGTGGGTTATTTTTAGTAAACTCTTTTCCTGATTATTACTCAAATTCTAAGAGCTATGTTAAAAAAGGAAAAAGAATTCTTGAAGATAGAGTTAAAACATTAATCAGTGGTGATGGTTGTTTTTCGCAACATTCTACAAACTATCACAGATTGATGTTGGATACAATATCATTTTGTGAATATTGGAGAAAAGAATTTTTAGCAGTACGTTTCTCTGCTTCATTTTACAATAAAGCTAAAGCGGCAACATTATGGCTGTATCAGTTAACTGATTTAAAAAGTGGGAACACAGTTAACTTGGGAGCTAATGACGGAGCTTTGTTGAATGTGTTAAACTCAGCTAATTACAGGGATTATCAACCAACATTACAATTAGCATTCTCAGTTTTTTTTCAAAATAGTGTCTTTGATAAAGATATAGCTGGTAATGAATCATTATTTTGGTTGTCATTGAAAAATCAATTATCTAACGATATAATTGGCAAAAGTCAATTATATAAAAGTGGATATTGTAAAATTCAAGGAAATAATTCATGGGCATTGGTTCGTTTCCCCTATTTTAAATTCAGACCTTCACATAATGATTCATTACATTTTGATTTATGGATTAATGGTAAAAATGTTATTTGTGATGCAGGGAGTTATTCTTATAATCCTCCTGAAAATGAAAAACATATTAATCTAACATCTGTTAAACACCATAATACTGTTTGTTTTGATAATAAAGACCAAATGCCTAAGGTTAGTCGCTTTTTGTTGGCTGAATGGTTAAAGACAGATTTTGTAAGTGATTTAGTTGAAGAAAATGGAGTTGCTTCATGGGGTGCAGGTTATACTGATAGAGCTGGTAATAAGCATATCAGATATATTAAAATGAAAGAAAGCCAATGGACTGTTGAGGATACAATATCCGGAAATTTTAAAAGTGCAATTATAGGTTTTAATATTGATGATGAATTGTGTCGGTTAGATGGTAGAAAGGTATTACTTTCAAATGCTACAATTGAAGCTCCTGATAATACCTATTCTGATATTGAAGATACAATAATCTCACAATATTATTTTCAAAAACGAACAATAAAAAGGTTAAATATAAAAGTAGATAGACCAGGAACTTACAAAACTATTATAACGATAAATAATAGAATTTAGTTATATTTCTTTCTCAACCTCAAAATTTACCATATATGAACATTCTTCTCATACACCAATACTTTCTCGAAGAGGATGATCCCGGAGGATCTCGTTTTAATGAAATGACAAGAACATGGACAGAACAAGGACATAGCATTACGGTACTTGCCGGTATGATTCATGCTAATAAATCTGAAAAAAGACCTGAATATAAGGAGAAGCATTTTTTTCATAAACAGCATGATAAGGTTTCAGTTTGGAGATGTCATGTATCCGAATCATATAATAAGAGTTTTACAGGTAGGTTATGGGGGTATTTTTCTTTTGTTTTCAGTTCAATATGGGTGGGAATATTTAAAACGCGGGAAAAATATGATCTTATTCTCGTAACATCACCACCATTATTTGTTGGTATTACTGCTTGGGTATTATCAAAGTTTAAAAGAATACCTTTTGTTTTTGAAATACGTGATCTTTGGCCTGAATCTGCTATTGATACTGGGGTTGTTACAAATAGTTTAATAATCAAATTTGCATATTGGTTTGAATCATTTATATATAAGAGAGCTGAATTAATAAATGTTCTTACACCTGCGTTTAGGGATATTCTAATAAATAAAAAGAATGTTTCACCATACAAGGTAATTTTTATTCCTAATGCCGCTGATTTTTCGCTTTCAAATGATGTTCTAAATAATTTTGATTCTCAGAAATTCAGAAGAGATAATAACCTAGTAGGGAAATTTGTAATAACTTATGTTGGAGCACATGGTGTAGCGAACCATTTGATTCAAATTATTGAGACAGCTGAACTACTAAAAGACACAAATGTACTTTTTCAGCTTATTGGTGATGGGATGCAAAAAAAGATGCTAATAGAAGAAACCGAAAAACGTGGGTTAGATAATGTTCGTTTTGTTGAACCTGTATCAAAAAAGGAAGTATTCAAATATATAATAGCTTCTGATATGGGTACATCTGTATTAAAAAGAGTTGATACTTTTAAAACAATTTATAGCAACAAGACATTTGATTATATGGCTTGCAAAAAACCAATACTTTTGGTAATTGATGGTGTGTCACGTGATTTGGTTGAGGAAGCTAATTGTGGTGTTTTTGCAGAGCCGGAGAGACCACATGATATTGCTGCGAAAATTAAAGTTTATTTATCAAAACCTGAATTAATAGGAAAGCAAGGGGTAAATGGATATAATTATGCCAAAAAGCATTTTGATCGTTTAGTTTTAGCGAAAAAGTATTTAGTTTACCTGGAGAAAATAGGGTTGGATTAATTAATACCATTGTTGCAAATGTATCTGACTATTTTTAAAAGACTTTTTGATTTTTTGATAGCTTTGCTAGCATTTATTTTTTGTTTTCCGTTGTTTATTTTTATTGTATTTACTTTGTTTTTAATTAATTCAGGTAACCCATTTTTTACTCAAGTACGTCCCGGTCTTAATGGTACTCTGTTCAAAGTTATAAAGTTTAAAACCATGACAGATAAAAAAGATTCCAATGGTGATTTACTACCTGATAGGGATCGTTTAACACCAATAGGATTATTTGTCAGAAAAGCTTCTCTTGATGAACTGCCGCAGTTAATAAATGTTATTAAAGGCGACATGAGTTTAATTGGTCCAAGGCCATTATTACCTGAATACCTTCCTTTGTACAATAATTTTCAGCAACGAAGACATGAGGTAAAACCCGGAATTACAGGTTGGGCACAGGTAAATGGGAGAAATGCAATATCATGGAACAAAAAATTTGAATATGATGTTTGGTATGTTGACAATTGTTCATTCATGATTGACATGAAAATTGTTTTGATGACAATTAGTAAAGTAGTGAAAAGTGAAGGAATTAGTCAAGAAGGTGTGGCCACAATGGAAAGATTTACTGGAAATAACTAATAATTACAAATATGAAAGAAATTGCAGTATATGGAGTAGGTGGCTTTGGAAGAGAAGTCCATTCATTAATCGATCAGATTAACCATGAAAAACAAGAGTACGAATTTATTGGATATTTTGATGATGGTATTCGGAAAGGAGAACTGATAAATGGATATCCTGTACTAGGAGGTAAATCCGAATTAAATAGCTGGGATAAAAACTTAAATGTGGTTTTTGCCATTGGTGATCCTAAAACAAAAAAAGATATTATAAACAGCATCAAGAATACAAGTTTATCTTACCCAATTCTTATACATCCAAATGTATTAATTGGTGATATGAAATTCAACTCTGTTGGAGAAGGTGCTATTATTTGCGCAGGAAACATTATTACCGTAAATATAGAAATAGGTAAGCATGTAATTTTAAACCTCTCATGCACAACTGGTCATGATACAAAAATAGGAGATTATAGTTCATTCATGCCAACGGTTAATATATCAGGTGAGGTCGTTATTGAAGAAGGAGTTTATGTAGGTACCGGAGCGAAAATTATCAATCAACTTACAATTGGAGAGTTCTCAATTATTGGCTCAGGAGCAGTTGTAGCGAAAAGCATACCTCCCAAATGTACTGCTGTTGGAATACCTGCAAAACCAATTAAGTTTCATGAATAAGTTATTGATTGTTTATGCCTTTTGTTGATGTTGACTCTGAAATATGGACAAATGCCTTAAAGGAATTACAGTTTGATTTTTACCAATTACCGGACTATTGTAAAATTGAATCAGATGTTTTAAAAGTTAAACTGGTTTATTGGTATATTTAACTAATGTCAAGTCAAACATAATATTTGTGGTAAAATGATTATCTTTGATGAAAAATTAAAATGATGAAGAAATATCATGTTACCCTAACAGAAGAAGAAAGAAAAGAACTTGAATCAATAACCAACAAAGGGAAAAGGAGTGCCAGGGTTATTCAAAGTGCCTATATATTACTCAATTGCGATACAGGGGGCCAGGAGAGAGCCATGAAAGATTCCGAAATCGCAAAGTTCTTGGGTATTGCAGAAAGAACAGTGGAGAACATAAGGAAAAAATTTGTTATGGATGGATACGAAATTGCCTTACATGGAAAACCAAGCGAACGTGTTTACAAAAAAAGCATAGATGGGAAAACAGAGGCCTGGATAATAGCGCTGAGTTGCAGCTAGCCACAACAGGATATGCAAGGTGGTCGTTGAGGCTGTTGGCTGACCGGGCTGTTGAGCTGGAATACATAGATTCGGTTTCGCACGAAACAGTTCGTTCTGTTTTAAAAAAACGAGCTAAAACCGTGGAAGAAAAAAGGATGGGTAATCCCCCGTTACAAAATATTGATTTTGTGGTTAATATGGAAAATGTTCTTAGTGTATATAAACACCCTTATGACCCAGTTAACCCGGTAATATGCATGGATAAATCGCCAAAACAATCTATAAAGGAAATTAAAAGCCAATTAAAATGAAGCCAGGCAGTTGAAGAAAGATATGATTATGAATACTGGCGCAATTGGGGTTGTAATATATTTATGTCTAAGAACCGCTATCGGGGAAACGTTATGTAAAGGGTACTGAGCGGAAAACAAAAAAGGACTGGGTCGTATTTATTTCAGAAATTGCCGAACAAAACAAAGATGTTGAGAAGACCACCCTTGTAATGGACAATTTTTGAATACATAAACTAGGGGCACTTTATGAAGCATTCCCGCCATTGAAAGCAAAATCTATATTAGATATGTTTGAATTTGTCTACACTCCAATGACCTCTTCCCAAAAAAATGGGGAAGCTTACAATGGACAATTTTTTCTTTTATTTTCTAAATGCACAATGGGTTAGAATTTATATATTTATATTATGCTTAGGTTTTGAAGAAAAGAGTATTTGATATTGTGTTTTCGAGTATTTTTATTGTTTTGCTTTTACCAATTTTTTTATTGGTTAGTATTTTAATACTTATTTTTATGCCAGGTCCGATTATTTTCAAACAAATAAGGGTTGGTAGAAATGAGAAGCTTTTCGAAATTTTTAAGTTTAGAACAATGAGAACTGGCAAAATAACTACTACAGTTACTTTAAGTGATGATAGAAGAATAACTTTTATTGGACGAACTCTTAGAAAAACTAAAGTTGATGAGTTACCTCAACTTTGGAATGTTTTAAAAGGTGATATGAGTATTGTTGGTCCACGCCCAGATGTACCTGAATATGTAGATAGAATATCTTCTGAACGAAAAGAAATTATATTAAGTGTTAGGCAAGGCCTTACCGGACTTGATTCTATTGCATATCCTGATGAAGAATCACTATTAGCAACAAAAGAAAACCCGATTGAATATTATGACAATATATTGCATCCTGATAAAGTAAGATTAAATGTTCAATATGTTAAAAACATGAATTTTTGGCTTGATATTAGAATAATATTAAAAACATTATTCAGGCAAAAGTTTAAGGAAGAGCATTTATCATAATGATCAAATTTTAGTAAACCTTTATTGTTTACCAATCGAATATTGTGTTTTTCAGTCTCAATCTAAGTACTAACCTTAATCTCGAATAAAAATGATACTACCTTCGAAAATATGGCTTTCCTCTCCTCATATGGGTTTGATGGAACAAAAATATATAACTGAAGCATTTGACACAAATTGGGTAGCTCCCGTGGGTCCACATGTAAATGAATTTGAAAATGAGTTATGTAGTTATACAGGTATAAAAAATGCTGCAGCTTTAGCATCCGGGACTTCAGCAATACATCTGGCTCTGATTTTACTAGGTGTAGGAAATGGTGATAAAGTATTGTGTCAAAGCATGACCTTTTCAGCTTCTGCAAACCCAATAGTTTATCAGGGAGCCATTCCGGTATTTATTGATTCGGAAAAAGAAAGCTGGAATATGGACCCCAAACTCATGGAAGATGCAATTATTGATTTAAAATCAAAAGGTGAAAGTCCTAAGGCCATCATACCTGTGCATCTGTATGGAATGCCGGCAAAAATGGATGTTATCATAGAAATAGCATCCAGGTACCAGATACCTGTTATTGAAGATGCTGCTGAAGCACTTGGCTCCGGCATTAATAATAAAAAGTGCGGTACATTTGGAGACATGAGTATTCTCTCATTTAACGGGAACAAAATAATCACAACAAGTAGCGGCGGTGCATTATTGTCAGATAATAAGGAGTTTATCGAGAAAGCACGGTTTTTAGCAACACAGGCCAGAGATGATGCACCTCATTATCAACATTCAAGTATAGGTTACAACTATAGATTAAGCAATGTACTGGCCGGCATAGGACGTGGACAGTTACAAATTTTAGATACTCGTGTTGGTCAGAGAAGAACTAACTTTAAGAGATATGTTGAATATTTTAATAAGGTTAATGGCAGAGGGTACCAGGTAGAATTTCAGCCTGAACCTGAAAATTGTTTCTCAAACCGGTGGTTAACCTCCATACTAATTGATCCAGAAAGGAATAAAGGTATTACCAGAGAAGTTCTGAGATTAGCTTTTAATGAAGATAACATTGAGTCACGTCCCCTGTGGAAACCAATGCATATTCAGCCTGTGTTTAAGGGAGCACCATCATTTACTGACGGAACCTCAGAGTGGTTATTTGATAATGGCCTGTGTTTACCTTCAGGATCAAATTTATCTGAAGATGACTTCAGAAGGATTGAAAAGGTTATGGATATGGTATTTAAATAGCAGGGAACAAATCATTATTTAGTCAATTCATCATATAATTTAGCAGTAAAGGAAGTCAGTTATGGTGTACTACATGAGATATTACAATTATAATGCAGTTAATAATAATTAGAAGTATTTGAAATATTGATGTTGGTAAACTAATACATTAATAATTCATTAATTCTGTCTTCCATAGATGCTATCTCAGCTATTTTATTTATATTGCAACTAAATAATGCTATCTTCGTAGTATTATTACGGAATTAAGTAACAAAACTATAGCTAATGATTAAACGTATTGTAGATTCATATTCCAGCAATTTTATTTCGAGTTGGACTGTCCTGATACTGGATACTGTTACTGTTATTGGTGCTTTTGTACTAGCCTATTTTGTGAGATTTAATTTCAATTACCTTGTAATTGATCCTGTTAATGTTCAAATACAGATAGTTAGCACAAGCTCTGCTTATTTTCTGTCTTTCTTAGCTATAAGATCATATGTAGGAATTATCAGGCATACTGGTCTTTCGGATGTATTCAGGATACTTAAGGCTGTTGGTATTTCATTGGGAATATTAATATTGATTAACATTGTTTTAGTTTCAAACGATATTAAAAGTTCTTTTATAGTACCTTATTCCATTTTAATACTACATTTTCTTCTATCCTTATTTCTACTTGTTGGAATCAGGGTTGCAGTGAAATTATTCTTCATTCAGATAACAAGACAATTTACAAAGGAAAAAATACCTGTTTTTATTTATGGAGCCGGAGCATCAGGTATGCTTACTAAAAATGCATTGGTTCAGGATAGAGCTTATCGCTATGATATTGTTGCCTATATCGATGATAATCCATCAAAAGTAAGTAAACGACTCGAAGGAATACCGGTTGTTACACCATTTAGAGCACTTCGTCCTTCTTATATTAAACGACATGGTATAAAACAGTTGATAATTGCAATTCAGGGTATTCATCCTGAAAAGAAAAAAAAGGTTGTTGAGGCCGGACTAGACTTACATTTGGATGTTAAAGTTGTTCCTGCTATAGATTATTGGATAAACGGACAACTTAGCTCTCAACAATTACGGAGAGTGAAAATTGAAGAACTTCTTGAACGTGATCCAATAGAACTGGATAGTAGAAATATCAGAGAAGAAATTAAGAATAAGGTTATTATGGTAACAGGTGGTGCCGGTTCCATCGGTTGCGAAATTGCACGCCAGGTTATCAATTATGGACCTAAGAGATTAATTATTCTTGATCAGGCGGAATCACCAATGTATGACCTGCAGTTTGAGATAGTTAATACCAGGGTATATCAAAAGTATCTCAACAGGATTGAATTTGTAATTGCCAATGTTAAGGATAAACTCAGGATGGACAATATTTTTGATCTGTACCGTCCTGATATTATATATCATGCAGCAGCTTATAAGCATGTACCCCTAATGGAAAATAATCCATATGAAGCTCTTATGGTAAATATTTTCGGAACAAAAATCGTTGCAGACCTTTCAATAAAGTATGAATGTGATAAATTTGTAATGGTATCGACCGATAAAGCTGTTAACCCAACAAATATAATGGGGGCATCCAAAAGGATAGCTGAAATGTATATCCAAAGTCTTTCATATGGTACTACAAAGTTTGTAACTACTCGTTTTGGTAATGTTCTTGGTTCAAATGGTTCGGTTGTCCCTCTGTTTAGAAAACAACTGGAGTCTGGTGGACCTATAACAGTTACGCATAAAGATATTACCAGGTTCTTTATGACTATACCTGAAGCATGTAATCTTGTTCTTGAAGCAGGAGCAATGTGTAATGGTTCGGACATTTTTATTTTTGATATGGGTGAACCTGTCAAAATTTATGAAATGGCTCGTAAGATGATAAAACTTTATGGTTATGAAGATAGTGAAGTTGAGATTAAAGAAACCGGATTAAGACCAGGTGAAAAGTTATATGAAGAGCTCCTGCATAATAAAGAAAATACACTCCCTACCCATCATCCAAAGATTAAGCGGGCAAATGTTTCTACTTTGCCATATAATGAGATCTGTAGTTTCATTGATTCTCTGACTGAGTTAATCGTTGAAGCAGATGAATACGCACTTGTTGCCAAAATGAAACAAATGGTGCCGGAATTTATCAGCAATAACTCTGTTTTTGAAAAATTAGATCACAAAGTAGAAAGAAGATGATCTACGATTGATCATAATAATGTTCTTCGATATCCTGACAATAGGCAATCTACTATCAGGCTTATGTGCCCGGTAGTATGTAAGAATATAAATTATATAATTCCATCGCTTAATTATTACTTACTTGATTTTTTATTAAAGTATCGGAAATAATGTCATATGTTAGAAGTATTTTTATAACATGTAGTGTAGTGCTTTCATTTAGTATTTCTATGGCACAAACACTATATGTTCCGTTGAATCAGGATTATAACAGGAATATTCAGGAATTGTTATATTCAAAGGATATCCATTTTCATACATCAATTCGGCCATATTATCAACCCGAAATTGAAAAAGCAGGAATCAATTATGATTCTGTTCAGCAAGAATTTAGAATTGAAAGGAAGTTTGCAAAAAACTGGAAACGAAAAACATGGGATAAGATACTGAATGATGATGTAGCTACCTTTATTCGTAAAGATTATTCAATCGTTGCTAACCCGTTAATGAACTTCAACATTGGTAATGCCGGTGTTGAGGGGGGAACATGGGTAAATACCAGGGGGGGTGAACTTAAAGGGAATATTGGAAAGAACTTTGGATATTATACAAACTTCTATGAAAATCAGGCTGTATTTCCGGAATATCTGGATCAATATGTTAGAAATAATCATGTAGTACCCGGCCAGGGTATGTATAAATATTTTGCAGATGGGAAAGGTTTTGACTATTCATCCGCTTCGGGATATATTGCTCTTCAGGCCGGGAAGTATTTTAGTTTTCAGCTTGGGCATGGTAAGAATTTTTATGGAGATGGATACAGATCACTGTTACTGTCTGACAATAGTTTTAATAACATGTTTTTTAAAGCAACTGTTGATTTTTGGCATATAAAATACCAGGTGCTTTACAATCAATATATAGATATTAGGGATTATAAAGAGGATATTGGTTATGCAAGAAAGTACACAACAACCCATTATCTTAGTTGGGCAGTTTCAAAAAGAGTAAACCTGAGTTTTTTTGATGCAATTGTCTGGTCGGCCCAGGATAGTGCCGGTAATTACAGAGGTTTTGATGTTCAGTATCTAAATCCGATTATTTTTTTAAGACCAGTGGAGTTTAGCCTTGGATCACCTGATAATGCTTTGATTGGAATTAATCTTAGTGTTATTGTAGGTTCCCACAACGTTTTTTATGGACAGTTGATACTTGATGAGTTTAAATTAAGTGAAGTAACATCAGGTAATGGTTGGTGGGGAAATAAACAAGGATTTCAGTTAGGCTTTAAAACCTTTGATTTATTTGGATTCAGGAATCTTTACTTTCAATCTGAATACAACTGGGTTCGTCCTTATGTGTATTCGCAAAATGCACCAATTAAAAATTATGGACATTATAATCAACCATTGGCTCATCCTTTCGGAGCCAACTTTTGGGAAAGTGTTAACTTCATAAAATATAACTACAAAAGATTTTTCCTTAATTATCAGTTTCTATACTCTGTTTATGGTGATGACCCTCCAGGAATGAATTATGGTAAGGATATATACCTTTCTTATGATGCCAGAGTACAGGACTATGATAACCGTGTTGGTCAGGGAGTTAAAACTACACTGATTTATAATAATGTTAACCTTTCATATCTGATAAACCCGGCTTATAATCTTAACTTCTCAGTTGGTTATACGAACAGAAACCTTAAAACCGATGATGATACTTTTACAACAAACTACTTTTATATTGGCTTAAAAACCTCACTGGGGAATCACTATTATGACTTCTAGCAGTTTGAAAACTGATGACCTCTATTTGTACGATAATGTTTAGGATCTTCGTAATATCAGCTTTTAAAGTAAACATGTCCATACGGAATACGTAAATGCATCAATAAATCATTGGTTATTTTAGAATGAATTGTATTAACAGGATATCAGAATCACAGGCTATAATGCTCTGGAATAATTTCATTAAAACAATTCCTGAAATTGTTCCTGTATCATTTAATCCTGCCCTTTACAGTTTTTTTATTAGTTACTATGGCTGGAAACCTTACTACTTGCTATTTAAGTATCAGGGGGAGATCCTTGGAGTATTTCCATTAGTTTATACCGGCAGAGCATGGGTGAGTTTACCTCATTTTTCTTATGGTGGATGTTTGTTTAATAAGAATGACATAAATCTGAAAGATACAATAGTAATAGATATCATTTCCGAAATAAATTCATTGAACATACCGGCAGGATTTTATACTTATGATATGTTATCATTACCCGGAGACAGCAATGGTAAAATTTCTGATAAAGTTTATATCAGAGGTTTAACAGGAAATGCTTTTGAAGGGTCACTTGAATCAGAAAAGGTTTCATGTATAATGCAATTACCTGATACCAATAAGGAATTATTAAAAATGCTCAGCGCAAACCTAAGGCGTAAAATTCGAAAAGCTGCAAAATCTGGTATAAGTGTTTCACATGGTGGTATAGAATTGTTAAATGAGTTTTACAAAATATACACCAGGAATATTCAATCTTTAGGATCAATAAATTATGGCAAGAGATTTTTTAAAGAGATGATATCACTGTTTGATAATGGATGTATGAAGCTTTTCATAGCATATTCCGGGGTAAAACCTGTTGGAGCCGGAATATTGGCAGGTTATTCAGGATTCTATGAGAATCTCTTTTTCGCTACGGATAAGAACTATCGAAAGTTCTATGTTGCAGACATGCTCCATTGGGAAATGGCTAAATATTCAATAATTGATATTCCTGAGAAACTACCTGTTGAGAAAAGACGGAACTGTGTTTATTCATTTGGTAGAAGTACAGATGGGTCTACGGTTCACACATACAAGAAACATTGGCCGGTAGTTGATGTTCCTCTCTACTACAAGCAGTTTAATTTCAGTATGAATAAGTCTGATTTACGCAGAAAGGTTTGGAAATTAATACCGTATTGGATATCAGGATCATTAGGACCTTTGATAATGAAGCACCTGTATTAGCTATAAAAGCAGAAATTATTTTTTTACAGTATAATAATTTGTGAGATTTACACAAAATGAACATTCTTACATTCGATATTGAAGATTGGTTTCATACCCATAAGGATCGACAATATTATAGTGGTCACATATGGAAGGAGTTACCATCGAGAATTGAATATAATACTGACAGGATTCTGTCAATGCTTGAAGAGTTAGATATAAAGGCTACTTTTTTTGTGCTGGGTTGGGTTGCTGAACATCACCCTAAACTTGTAAAGCGGATTTACAATAAAGGACATGAGATTGCTGCTCATTCTTACTGGCATCACAATGCAACATTAATAAAACCGGAAGATTTTCAAAAAGATCTTATTAGATGTGTTGCAAGATTAGGAGATGTAACTGGTGAACCTGTTAAGATCTACAGAGCACCCGGATTTAGTCTGAGAATAAAAAATCAGTGGGCTTTTGAAATTTTGGCATCCAACGGAATAATTGCTGATAGTTCTGTTCAAATCAGAAAAGGCAAAATAAATTCACCATTTATTATTAAAACTGAAGAACAGGAGATTGTAGAGTTTCCTCTGATCACAACCAGTTTTGGTTTACCATATACAGGTGGTGGATATTTCAGAGCTATACCTCCAAAACTAATCAGCCATTTTTTCAACAATGATAATTATAAGTTGCTGTATTTTCATCCACGTGATGTTGATAAAGATAATCCTTATTCAAATCTATTTTCACTGTTTAGAAACTGGCTTAATAAACTTAATACAGGTAAGTGCATTGATAAACTCGTACCCATATTAAAACAAAAGCCTGTATATACTATTGGACAGGTATTAAAAGATAAACAATTGATATTGACAGATAATGCCTAATAATGGAAGTAAATACTTTTTGACTGTTCAAAGTACTTGGGTTCTTCTCATTGTATTATTTTGTCTGTTTTCTTTAAAATGGATTCTTGTAAATATTGGTGCATGGGTGTCAGATTTTGAAGGCGAGCTAAAAATCGGAGATGATTTATTACCTGTAGCTGTATCTGAATACTGGAACTGGAGACATGTACTGTGGATTTATCTTTTTCCATATATTGGATTTGTGGTCATTTATACATTTTTAAGCCTGCAACGCAGAATTAGCTTTAATATATCCAGATGGCTGCTATTACTCCGAGGCTGGGCATTTCTGTTGATAATAATAATTGTGTTTTTTATGCCATTATTAGAAATAATGAGTAAGCAGGGGATATATTATGCACTCAGTTGGTTATATATCGATCGTTCAATTCAATTTATTATTGGTACATTGTTATGGTTTTATTTTATGATCAGGGTATTTAGAGTTTCTTCACTATTTAGTAGCTGCATGATTATTCCACATACCAGAATTACTTCTCCATCATTCATAACCAATCAGCTGATCTACCTATGGTATTTACCTGTTTTAATTGTAACTGTTATCAAACTTGTGGTTACAAAATTTGCTTTATACTCTGAGTCCAACTTTTTGGTAGCAGGAATACTATTGATTATACTTACTAATACATGGCTTATTCGTAAATACAAAGTTATTGTTTAGTGAGTGGTTTCGTGGTTTACTCAATCGGATTATTCCGGTACTAATCAAATATTTTTAAGGTCTAATCAGCATTGATTTTTGCCGTTTTCTTCTTCACAGATGGACCTTTAAGCTTCTCCACCCAAATTACCCACATGGAGAATATTACAACATAGAAAAACGGACGAAGTATCCAGTCATGCAGCAGGTTCCATTTATCCGGCCAATAAATTACAGACATACAAAGTATTACTATCCTCATAACATTAACCATGTGAATAATAATAATACCTAAAGGGATGTACCATAACTTCTTTTTCCATGGGCCTGGAAACAGTAGCATAAGAATAACCCACTGATAAAATTGCTTCAATCCGGAGCAGGAACCTACCACCTCAACAGCACCATTATTTTCCATTATAATTGTATGCCCTGAAGTTCTTATCGGAAATTGCAATATGTATTCAAGCACCCAGGCAGATTGAACAAACACCTGTTCGGTTAATAATCCTTCTGTTTTCTGAAAAGCCATAAAATTGTGCAGGAATTTCACTAAACCATTCCACCATATGTAATGAAAAGTGATAGTTATTATGGCAAATATTGCAACATCTGCAAGGGTGTCAAGCCTGTATTTCTTAAGAAAGCCAAGTACACTCTGGTAATAGGTAGTAATCATCATTTAAGATAAAGTAATATTGTTACAAATATACAACATATTGTAAATATTTAGTTTTGAAATAACCATGAATACATAAAAATCGGGTTAAATAATTGTAATTTTTAAGCTAATATGTAAAGAGAAATTGTAAATTTTTTCATTGTGAAAAAATATTTCACTTTTTTTTGAATTTTGTTTGGAGATATTAAAAAAGCCCTTATTTTTGCATTCCCTTTTTGAGGATAGTTCATAGAACAATATTGGTCTGGTAGTTCAGTTTGGTTAGAATACCTGCCTGTCACGCAGGGGGTCGCGGGTTCGAGTCCCGTCCAGACCGCAAAAGCCGCTCATTTGGGCGGCTTTTTTTTCTGAAAGTCTTATCTCCTCAAAGATCAATATTATAAAAAGCATAATTTTTTCTACGTGCTCTAAGGCAACAACTGTTGGTTCTTAGCG
>JANQGJ010000056.1 GCA_028277395.1 Bacteroidales bacterium
TTTCTAAATTTTCCATACTAGTTTATTTTGAATATTAATAAAAAAGAACAATTAATTGTTACAGCAATTGCATGAAAATAGCTGCGCCAAATTATAGTACGGGTAAGTCGGGTGTATATAAGACAGTTAAAACAGGTTTTACCCCTACTCAGAAAGTAAGATTTTTAAAAATATTGTTTAAGAAGTCGTTTCAGGCCTCAGTAACAGTTTGACCAAACTTATCTCGTTTGTTTTCGAAAATTAAGGCTCTAAGATCATCTTTTAGAGGTGTTAGAAATGTTAGTTTCTTTCTATACAGACTTGCTAATATTTATGCATAATTTTTTTAAATCCCCAGAAAGTTTGTTTGATCCGTCAAAATCCTTTAAAAGAGTGTATAAAAGAAAAGTCCCGTGACCAGGCGGTCAGGGACTTTTCACATATTAACCTAAAAACCCTCATGTTTGAGGGATAACCCAAAAAATTAACCTGCTAAAGTTAATAGTTCTATGAAGAACCGTTGCAAATATACAACAATTTATGTAGATTCCTTCTAAATAATCGAATTTTTTTTAGTTTTTTTTCTTGCATTTATGTAAATGACTGTGAATAAATGCTATGCAGTTCAAAAATTATTCGAAATTCTTCGATCGAAGTGTAAAATTCTTTCCTAAATACACTTTTCTCACATGTTCATCATTGGCTAAATCTTCTGCCGAACCTGATTTTAGTATGGAACCTTCGAATAGCAGGTATGCTCTGTCAACTATTGTCAATGTTTCGTGAACATTGTGATCTGTTATAAGTATTCCGATATTTTTCTTCTTGAGTTTTGAAACGATGGACTGAATATCTTCAACAGCAATAGGGTCAACCCCGGCAAATGGTTCATCAAGAAGTATGAATTTAGGATCAACAGCCAGGGCTCTGGCAATCTCAGTTCTTCTTCTTTCTCCACCTGATAACTGTATTCCTTTACTTTTACGGATACCGGACAACCCAAATTCATCAAGCAGAGATTCAAGTCTGTCAGATTGTTGCTTTTTGGATAAGTTGGTAAACTCCATTACAGCCCTTAAATTGTCCTCAATGCTAAGATGTCTGAATACAGAAGCTTCCTGTGCTAAATAACCGATGCCTCGTTGTGCTCTTTTATACATAGGTTCATTGGTAATTTCAGCATCATCAAGAAATACCTGACCTGAGAATGGTTTAATTAACCCAACAATCATATAAAAGTTAGTTGTTTTTCCCGCTCCGTTTGGGCCTAGAAGACCAACAATCTCTCCCCTGTTAACCTCCATTGATACATGATTAACAACGGTTCGCTGTTTGTATTTTTTAACAAGTTCTCTGGTCCAAAGCTTCATTAGTAAGTAGTATTTGATTGATAAAATAAGAAATAAACATTCTAGAAAACGCCTTCTTTAATAATGTCATGTAAATGTATTACACCAATGTAATTTCCATTTTCTGTAACGGGAAGTTGTGTAATATTATTTTCCCTCATTAAAGTAAGAGCATTAACTACCAGTTCGTTTGTATTTATGGTTAGTGGCGAATTCGTCATTATATCTTTGGCGGATAAATTGTTGAAATCGTTGTATTTTTCAATCATCCTTCTCAAATCTCCGTCAGTAACTATACCAACAAGCTCATTTTCACGTAGTACTGCTGTTGCTCCAAGTCGTTTTGATGAGATCTCAATTATTACATTTGAAACAGATTCATCAACAGATACAACAGGTACCATATTCTTTGAAGCAAGATCAGAAACCCGCATATACATCCTTTTACCTAGAGATCCCCCTGGATGATAAACAGCAAAATCAGCTGCTGTAAACCCGCGTAGCTCAAGAAGACTTATTGCAACAGCATCTCCAATAACAAGCTGTGCTGTTGTGCTGGTTGTAGGAGCAAGGTTATTGGGACAGGCTTCCTTTTCAACTGTTGAGTTTAATATATAATCTGATCGTTTTGCCAAATATGAACCGGTATTGCCAACTAATGCAATAATTTTATTCTTTCTTGCCTTTAATAATGGTATTAGAACTTTAATTTCAGGAGTCTCACCACTTTTGGAAATGGCAATTAGTACATCATCAGGCCTTACTATTCCCAGATCACCATGAATAGCATCTGCTGCATGCATAAATATTGATGGTGTGCCGGTGGAATTAAAAGTTGCAACAATTTTCTGTGCAATGTTTGCACTTTTGCCTATTCCTGTAACAATTACTCGGCCTTTTGATTCAAAAATCAGTTTTACCGCATCAACAAAATCGCTGTCCACGGACTTTGTCAGGTTCTTTATAGCCAAATATTCTTCCCTGATTGCTGATTTAGCTGTGTCCCTTATTTTCTGGTCAGTTTTCAATTAAAAAGTTGTTAATTTTTGTGATAAAAAAATTATTATTACTACATTTGTATTACACACTAGAGGAAAATTGCATATTCTGAACTAATCAGAATATTTTTAAAAATAGAAATTAATTAGTAATTTTACTACAAAGATATATTTATCTAGCTAATTGATGAATAACAGTAACGATATTTACGAGGCAAAGAAACTGCTGAAAGCTTTTTTCGGGTTTGCGAGTTTTAAAGGGGAGCAGGAGGAGATTATCCAAAATGTTCTGGATAACAGAAATACATTTGTTGTAATGCCAACGGGTGGAGGAAAATCATTATGTTATCAATTACCTGCATTAATGAAATCAGGCACTGCAATTGTTGTGTCACCACTAATAGCATTAATGAAAAATCAGGTTGATATGATACGCAATTTCGGGACGGAAACCGGAATAGCGCATGTTATGAATTCTTCATTATCAAAGAATGAAATAAAACAGGTTAGGGATGACCTTACAAAAGGGAAAACCAAATTGCTATATATGGCTCCGGAGTCACTAACCAAAGAAGACAACGTATTATTTCTTAAGAATATAGACATATCATTTTTTGCAATTGATGAAGCACACTGTATTTCAGAATGGGGACATGATTTCAGACCGGAATACAGAAAACTCAGGTCGATTGTTAATGCGATTAACCCTAACCTTCCTACTATTGCACTTACAGCTACTGCAACACTAAAAGTGCAGGAAGACATTCTTAAGAATCTTGAGATTACCAATGCTGATGTTTTTAAAGCATCTTTTGACAGAACCAATTTATATTATGAGGTTCGTCCGAAAACTAAAAGTGTGATAAAAGACATTATCAAATATATTAAAACACAACCATCCAAATCAGGAATTGTATACTGTCTTAGCAGGAAGAAAGTGGAGGAAATTGCCGAATCGCTTGTAGTTAATGGCATTAGGGCATTACCATATCATGCCGGATTAGATGCAGCAACACGAAGGAATAACCAGGATATGTTTTTAATGGAGGATGTTGATGTTATTGTTGCTACAATTGCCTTCGGAATGGGAATTGATAAACCCGATATCAGGTTTGTTATTCATCATGACATTCCAAAGAGTATAGAAGGGTATTACCAGGAAACAGGAAGAGGAGGAAGAGATGGAAGAGAAGGTAACTGCATAACCTTTTATTCGTATGATGATATCCAGAAACTGGAGAAGTTTATGAAAGATAAACCTGTTGCCGAACAGGAAATAGCAAAAGAGCTATTGTTTGAAACTGTGGCTTATGCAGAGTCTTCGGTTTGTCGTCACAGGTTGTTGTTACACTATTTTGGTGAATCATACAATAAGGATAATTGTGGTGCTTGTGATAATTGTCTTAATCCTAAGGAGAAGTTTGAAGGTAAGGATGATATTAAAATGGCGCTTAATACTGTCCTTGAATTAAAAGAACAGTTTAAGGCTAAAATAATTGGAGAAGTACTTGCCGGTAAAAAAAGCGGTGATGTTAAATCGATCAAGCTGGATAAATCACCTCACTTTGGTATTGGGAGTAAAAATGATGAGAAGTACTGGGTGATGGTAATTCGTCAGGGACTGATTCATAAACTTTGTGAAAAGGAAATTGAAAATTATGGCATTATTAAACTTACTGACAAGGGAAAAGAGTTTATTTCGAACCCTTACAGTATTTTAATTGCGAAAGATCATGATTATGGCCATAGTGAAGATGATGATATTATTCTTAAAGCAGGTGGACAAAGGCAAAGTGGAGCTGATACAGTACTTTTTGCTTTACTAAAGGATCTAAGAAAAGAAATTTCCCGTGATGAAAACTTACCTCCTTTTGTAATATTTCAGGATCCCTCCCTGGAGGACATGACAATTCAGTATCCAATCACTATAGAGGAGCTCCGTCAGATTTCAGGAGTAGGGGCAGGGAAAGCTGCTAAATATGGAAAACCCTTTATCGATCTGATTGCTAATTATGTTGAGGAAAATGAAATTACCAGACCGAATGACATGGTAATAAAATCTGTTGTAAATAAGTCAGGGTTAAAAGTTTACATTATCCAAAGTATTGACAGAAAAAGACCTCTTGATGATATTGCCTATGGAAAAAATTTAACATTAAGTGAGATGCTTAGTGAAATTGAACACATTGTTGCATCAGGAACCAAACTGGATATCAGTTATTATATCGACGAAAAGGTTGATGAATATCATCAGGAAGAAATATTTGACTATTTTTCGGAAGCAGAAACCGATTCAATTCAGGACGCTCTTGATGAATTAGGGGAATCTGAGTTTAATGAAGAAGAAGTTAGATTAATGAGGATTAAATTTCTTTCGGAGGTAGGGAACTAGTTTATTAACCTATATGTTTTTTAGAAGATATGGCTCGCCAATTAGTTATATTTAGTTTATTACTTTGTTTAGTATCATGTTATAATGTTAATGAACGAGAAGTTGTTGTCCCCGATAAACTGTTGTCGAAATCGGAAATGGTGTCAGTATTGACCGACGTTCAACTAGTGGAAGCCGGATTATCAATTAATGAAAACAGGAGACTTGAGATGGAGTTAAAGCCGGAATACTACAGGTTGGTTCTTGATACTCACAATATTACTTTAAAGCAACTCAAAGAGAATATCAATTATTATCAGTCTACCCCAAAGGTTATGGAGGATATTTATGACGAAGTACTTGCAAACTTAAGTAAGTTGCAAAGTGAAGTACTGAAGGAGCTGGAAGATGTTGAGAAAACAAAAGATAGTGTTGAAATAAAAGAAACACCTTCCCAATGAAAAGGTCATTGGAAAATTCATAAAAAGAAGAGATAATTATTTGGTAAATGTTGCTATCCTTGATTCAGTGTCAATACCATCACTTAAATCAAAGTTAAAAACAAGTTTACTGTTATTTATGAAGTTACCTGTACCACTTATAGTATAATTCTGACCCAATATTTGAGAATCAATAACCAATAAGTCTCCTATAACCAAAGCCACGTTTGAACCTCCCAGGTCCGCAAAATTATTCATTAGTATTTCTGTTGAGTTTGATGGATTTTCAATAATAGTAACGGAATAATTGATTCTTGCAGGTTGATCTGAGACATTCCAGGTGCCCAAATATTTTGAAATATCGTCATTTACTTCTTCAGAGGTATCTGCACATGAGCTAAAAATAGTTGTAAGTAATGTGGTAAAAAGAATAAACAGGAACCCTTTTTTTATCATAATATTAAATGCTGATATTAAGTGCCTTTTCATCATAGTAATGAGTAGTTTGTTAGTATCACAGTTGACATTATGCAGCTTATAAAGAGGTTATCTCAGTGAAAATGTTATCAGCAAGTCTGCTTGCACCTATTCTAAAACGATCCTTTGTAAGCCATACGTCACCAAGAGTTTCTTTTACAAGAAAATAATATGTAACCGCATCTTTAACAGTAGAAATGCCACCTGCAGGTTTGATACCGACAATTTTCCCGGTTTTTTCAAAATATTCCCTGATAGTATCCAGCATAATTAAAAAAGCCTCGGGTGTGGCTGCCGGTTGAATTTTACCTGTTGATGTTTTAATAAAATCAGCACCTGCCAGTATTGATAGCTCACTTGCCTTTCTAATGTTCTGAACTGTTCTAAGTTCTCCGGTCTCTAAAATAACCTTTAGGTGGGTTTTGCCACAAACCTCTTTTGTTTTATGAACTTCTTTTGAGATATATTCAAAATCACCTTCCAGTAACTTTCCACGTGATATTACCATATCAATTTCATCAGCCCCGTTTGACACAGCGTATTCAACTTCATTTAATCTAATCTCCAGTGGTGATTGTCCGCTGGGGAAGGCACCTGCAACACAAGCAGTATTAATACCTGTTTCAAACAACATATCTTTTACCAGGTTTACAAACACGGGATAAACGCAAACAGCAGCTACGTTTGATATCTTGTTTTTTTCACTAGCAAATGAGGCAGCCTTTTTACACAGGTCAGAAACATGCTTGTCTGTATCATCACCACTTAAAGTTGTTAAATCAATAAAGCTCAATATATCTCTCAATATATCCCGGTCAACGGATTTAAGTGCTTTAGTAGTTATTGTATTAGCTCTTGCTGTCAACTCATCAGGCGATAAGTTATAGTTATCGAAATATGTCATATGATATTTTTTTACAAAAATAATAAGAACCAGTAATTATATTAAATAATTAGAACATGCAAAATCGTAGCTTTTGAGATATACGATATCGTAGCATTATCCATTATCGTATAATTATATATTGCCTGATAAATATTACTTATCAGAAACAAAAAAACCTGATTATCTTAAGAATAAGAAAACCAATCAAATAGGGATAAGTGGAAAATGTAATATGATTTTTGGCATATCAATTGTTACAAAGCTTTAAACAACCAATAATGTTAGGTATTAGTTTAAAAAAAAATATAGGTAAAAAAGTTCGGCATCAGAAGTATTTTAAGTGCGAAAGATGCGGTTACATAACCATTGTGCGGGATTCCACATGTCCCATTTGTGCAAAAGATGGTTTTGTGATTAAAATGTTATAAAATATGTTATAAAATAATCTGCTATGAAAATTAATAACAACTATTCAATGGACCAGATTGAATCCACAGGATTGATAGAAAGGGAAGTTAAAGATTTGCAAACCAGCATTTTTACGAAAGATGAAAAAGTCTATTTTTTTGAACAGATTGATAGTGAAAGGTATAGGTTATATTCTATAATAAATGAAAGATCCTTTTTCCTCTAATCTAAAAACCTTTTCCTCTGATCGGATTCCAAGTCCGGCAAACACCCGCCTCGAAAACCTTACAGCGTACCAGATGTAAGGTTTTTTATTTTCATCCGTTTAATTATATTTGAAGCATATATAAATCTTATTAGATATGATATGCTTTGCCAATGCAAAGGTAAATATTGGACTGTATGCACTTGAAAAAAGGAATGATGGTTATCACAATATTGAAACCTGTATTGTCCCGGTTCCAGTTTATGATATCTTAGAAGTCCGAAAATCAAGCTCATTTTCACTGATACAGTCAGGTCGTGATATTGATTGTAAAGCTGAAGATAACCTGATAACACTGGTTTGGGACCTGTTATCCAAAAACCACAATAACCTTCAGCCTGTTGAAGTGTACCTGTACAAGAATATTCCGGTAGGTTCAGGTATGGGAGGCGGATCATCCAATGCAGCTTTTTTTCTCAAATTAATAAATAACTTTAACAATTTAAATTTATCAGTTCAGGAAATGGAATATATTGCTGGTAAGGTTGGTTCAGATTGTCCGTTTTTTATTAATAACAAACCTGTAGTAGCAAGTGAAAAGGGAAACAAGCTTAAAACTGTAAATAATCCATTATCAGGGAAATATGTAACTATTGTGTTTTCAGGCTGCAGCATTTCAACAAAACAGGCATTTGAAAATTTGAACAAGCTATCCAATAAACCCGGACTGGAAGATTTGCTGAAGCAGGAGATTCACACATGGAAGAATATTGTTCGAAATGATTTTGAAGAGAAGTTATTGAATTATGATAGAAGCTTACACAATATAAGGAGCAGTTTGTATAATTCAGGTGCTGAGTATGTGTCCTTAACAGGGACAGGATCTGCCATTTATGGTGTTTCAAATGTGCCGATTATCTGTGATGCCCTTAAAATGAAATATTCTGTATGGCAGTTACGGATTAAATCGTAATTTCCTTTTCCTGGAAACTTTCAATCCAGCTTGTCCCAAAATTTTAGTATTTTCATGGGCTTTTTTAGGATTTAGAAATACATATGAATAAAATTACATTAATTACAGGGGCTACCAGTGGAATTGGCCGTTCGTGCGCAGTTGTTTTTGCAAAAAATAAACATGATCTGATAATTACCGGCAGAAGGGAAAAAATACTGAATGACCTGTCAAAAGAACTGATAGCAGAATATGGAGTAAAAGTAATGGCCCTTGCGTTTGACATAAGAAATAACTCTGAAGTAAGTGCTGCTGTTATTTCGTTACCTGAAGAATGGAAGAATATTGAAATCCTGATTAATAATGCAGGACTTGCTGTTGGGCTGAATTCAATACAGGATGGCGTTATCGACGACTGGGAAAGGATGATCGATACCAATATCAAAGGATTGTTGTATATGTCGAGGGCAATATTACCATTATTTATAAATAACGGAAAAGGCCATGTTATAAATATCGGATCAATAGCGGGAAAGGAAGTGTATCCTAACGGAAATGTATATTGTGCAACCAAACATGGTGTTGATGCATTAACTAAAGCAATGCGTATTGAACTTGTAAAAGAGAATATAAAAGTAACCCAGGTAGCCCCTGGAGCAATCGAAACAGAGTTTTCTTTAGTTAGGTTCAAAGGCGATAGCGAGATGGCTGATAAGGTTTATAAAGGTTACCAGCCCCTTGAAGCTGATGATGTTGCCAATTCAGTGTTTTATGTAACAACTTTGCCTGAACATGTGAATATAAATGATATGGTTATAATGCCAACAGCACAGGCAAGTGCGACTATTTTTAATAAAAACGACTAAAAAATTATATTTCATATTTTTGCAGGTTCTATAAAGGTTTATTAACAGCATGGAGGTAACGCGCATTTTTGAGATTCTTGACCGGTATGAAACCCGCTTTAAACCAAAAAATGATGTGCTTGCCGGAAAAGAAAATGGTAGTTGGGCGTTATACAACCTCCCTAAATATCGCCAGACTGCAAATAATATCAGCTACGGACTCCTGAAGCTTGGCGTAAAAACAGGTGATAAAATAGCCACAATTTCAAACAACCGGCCGGAATGGAACTTTGTTGATATGGGGATTATGCAGATTGGGGCTGTTCATGTTCCGGTTTATCCAACAATAAATGCTGAGGACTATCAGTATATACTTAAACATTCGGGTGTTAAGTATGTATTTGTTGCAGGGAAAGAGCTCATACGTAAAATTGGTCATATACTTGAAAGTGTAGAGAACATTATAAGTGTATTTACTTTTTCCGAAGTTGAGGGATATGATCATTATAGTAAACTGATTGAACTTGGAAAAGAGAATCAGAATGAAACCAAACTGTCTGATATAAAGAAGTCAATAGGACAAGACGATGTTGCCACCTTAATTTATACTTCCGGAACTACAGGGAATCCGAAAGGTGTTATGCTTTCGCATAGAAATATATTGAGTAATGTAAAGGCTGTATATGATATCTTTCCGGTTGACGAGACATCAAGAGGACTAAGTTATCTACCGTTATGTCATGTATATGAAAGAATGGTAAATTATGTTCTGCAATACAGAGGAGTATCGGTTTATTATGCTGAAAATATGGGGACAATTGTTGATAATATCCAGGATGTTAAACCCCATATAATGACAACAGTTCCAAGGCTTTTAGAAAAGGTTTACGATAAAATACTTGCAAAAGGCAGGAAACTTAAAGGCTTAAAAAAGCAATTGTTTTTTTGGGCGGTCAATCTTGGTCTAAGATATCAATACGATAAAAACACAAGGTTTTTATACAATATTCAGTTACGTATTGCAAGCAGGCTGATATTTAGTAAATGGAGAGAAGCATTTGGTGGTAATATGCGCTCAATAGTTTCCGGTGGTGCTGCACTCCAACCCAGATTGGCACAGGTTTATAATGCTGCTGGTATTCCGGTAGTGGAAGGTTATGGAATGACTGAGTCGTCTCCGGTTATTGCTGTAAATACATATGAGCCGGGACAAAGAAAAATTGGTACTGTCGGACCACCTCTAAAAAATGTTAATGTAGTAATTTCTGATGAAGGTGAAATTCTTGTTAAAGGTCCAAATGTTATGATGGGTTATTATCGTAATGAAGAAATGACGAATGAAACAATAATTGATGGATGGCTTCATACAGGCGATGTCGGGATAGTTGATAATGATGGTATGTTGAGAATTACCGGAAGGGTAAAAGAAATATTTAAGACTTCCATGGGTAAATATATCAGCCCTGTGCTACTTGAAAATAAAATTAAAGAATCACCTTTCTTCGATCAGATTATTGTACTGGGAGAAAATCGGAAGTTTGCAGCAGCATTGATAGTTCCTGACTTTGAACATTTGAAGTCATGGTGCAATATCAAAGGTATAAGCTATACTACCAATAGTGAAATGATTAATAATAAAGAAGTTAGGAGCAGGCTGAAAAGAGAAATAGACTGTTTTAACAAGGCTTTTGGAGATACTGATAAAATCAGGAGATTCGATTTAATAGACCATGAATGGACAATTGATTCAGGAGAAATTACAGCCAACCTTAAATTAAAACGCAGCCATATTCAAATGAAATACCATACAGAAATTGAAAAACTGTTTGTTTAATTTATTTTTTAGTTCAACATTTTAAAGATCAGCTCTTTTAATTCGCCGTAACTTGTGGTATTAAGACTTCCAACACCTTTGCTTTTTAAATCCAATTCCCTGATATCGGAGATGATCATTTTAATTTTTTGCGGGGGAAAGGATCTTGCTGCTTTTTCGTAGTCTTTTACAAAGAATGGAGGAATTCCCAACTCCGAAGCAATCTTATTTTGATTGTTATTCCGGATGTTGTGATACAAAAAAACTTTTATAAAATAATTATGAAGCATGACCGAGATCATTTGTAGCGGATGATCTTTGGGATTAGATTCAAAATAATCAATTATACGAAACGCTTTAAGATGATCTTTAAGAACCAGAGAGTTCTGTAATTCAAATAAATTATAATCTTTACTAATTCCAATGTTTTCTTCAATTTCGTTTTCGGTAATTGTGGTATTGGCATTTAGATTGATTACCAATTTGTCAATCTCATTTGTTATTTTACCTAAATCATTACCAAGATAATCTGACATCAGCATTAATGCAACCGGAGATATTGAAAAACCCCTGTCTTTTATTTCACCTTCAATCCATTTCGGAATTGCATAGTCTTTAAGTTTATCTGAATTGAACACTACAGTTGTTTCAGAACTGTTCATTTTTTTAAAAAATGATTTCCGTTTGTCAACTTTTTTATGTTTGTAAGCAATTATTAGTACTGTGGTATCGAGCGGGTCAGTTATATATGCTTCAAAATCTTCAATTTTATTCAGGTATTGGGCTTCTTTTACAATTACAACCTGGTAGTTTCCCATCATCGGGTACCTTCGGCTAAGATCAATTACCTCTTTTACAGTAGTGTCCCTTCCATAAACTATTGTTTGGTTAAAACCTTTCAGTTCTTCATCAAGAACGCTGTCTTCAAGCAGTGATACGATCTGATCAATAAAATATGGTTCATCGCCGGATAAAAAATAAACCGGTGAATAAATGTTATTCTTTATATCCCTTATTATATTTTCGTAATTCAAAATCAGAATCTAAGGTGCTTTACGGTAGCACGGTTATTAATCAGTTGTTTCAACGACTCAATGCCAATTTTAACGTGGTCTTCAACAAAATCCTTACTAACTTTCTTATCACTTTCAATTGTTTTTATACCTTCGGGAATCATTGGCTGGTCAGTAACCAGTAAAAGTGCTCCTGTTGGTATTTCATTTACAAATCCAACTGTAAAAATCGTGGCAGTTTCCATATCAATTGCCATTGACCTGGTTTTTCTAAGATGCTTCTTAAACTTTATATCATGCTCCCAAACCCTGCGGTTAGTTGTGAAAACAGTTCCAGTCCAGTAATCCTTTTTATAATCTCTGATTGTGGTTGATATGGCCTTTTGAAGGCTAAAAGCGGGAAGTGCAGGTACCTGCTCCGGTAAATAATCATTTGAAGTTCCTTCACCTCTTATTGCAGCAATTGGCAATATCAGGTCTCCAACTTCATTCTTTTTTTTCAATCCACCACATTTTCCTAAAAACAAAACTGCCTTTGGATCGATGCCACTTAATAAGTCCATAATTGTGGCAGCATTGGCACTTCCTATCCCAAAGTTTATCATAGTAATATCTCCTGCAGTTGTACAGGGCATAGGTCTGTCGCTACCTACTATTTCCGAATTATTCCACTTAGCAAATAAGTTCAGATACTCTCCGAAATTTGTTAACAGGATGTATTTTCCAAATTTTTCAATGTCCAGTCCCGTATATCTTGGGAGCCAGTTTGAAACAATTTCGTGTTTATCTTTCATGGTTTAAAATTTAAGCAAAGGTAACCATTTTGATGTTTTTTAAACTAGTTTTACAGTGCTGAAATAAATTACAATGAGACTAAATCTTCCGAAATACAAGTTTAAAACAAGGGTCAATCAGCTGGGTAAACAAGAAATTTTTGATGAAAACCGCAAAAAATACCTGGTGCTTACACCAGAAGAATGGGTGAGACAGAATTTTATAAAATACCTTGTAGAGGAAAAAGATTATCCTGTTTCGTTAATTGCGATTGAGAGAGGGATCGTTGTGAACAAAATGCAAAAAAGATTTGATGCTGTAGTATTTAACCGCAACGGTCATCCAACCGTTTTAATTGAATTTAAAGCACCCGGAATAAAAATAGATCAGAAAGTTATGCAACAGATCTCAAACTATAATTTACAATTAAACGTTAAGTATTTAATTGTAAGTAATGGTATAACTCATTATTGCTGTAGATTAAACAAAGAAAGATCAGGATTTGACTTCTTGGAAGAGATTCCGCATTACAAGGATGTTGTCGGATAATACAAAAGTAGAACTTTGCTATAGATCAGGTATTTAAATTAGTAGCTAACGCAAAACCTAAATCCCCTGAAAACCACTTTGTTTCGGGTTTGGAGATAAAAAAACTGTTAATGCCGAATAAATTCATATTATATTTAAATTCTATACGTTAAAATATAGTACATTTGCTTAAAATTTTTTATGGATGAAATGAACCAACTAATGAATTATTCATGTTTTGTAATTTGAATATTCATTGTTGTTGATTTCCCCGTCTTTAATTAAAAGGCAGGTTATCTTACATGAATTTATAATATTAAATACGCACAAATGAAAAAGACTTTAATCCAACTTGGTTTATTTGTAGTAATTGTAGCTCTTGGTTATATGGTTTACGAAAGTATCATGGAGCCGGTAAGATTCAACAAAGAAAAACAACAAAGGGAAAAGGTTGTAATTGAAAGGTTAAAGGATATCAGAAGTTCACAGTTTATTTTCAAACAACTGACTGGTGCTTATGCTCCTGATTTTGATACCTTGATTTCGTTTCTTAAAATAGCTGAAATTCCGGTTGTAAAAATTATTCCTGATCCAAATGATACTACTTATACCTTAACAATAAACGATACTGTTGGGTATATAAAAGTAGCTGATTCGTTATTTGGTAAACGTGCAAATTTCAATTATTCAATGCTAACCACTATACCTTTTTCAAAAGGAAAACCATTTGAAATGCAGGCAGATACCATTGAAAGAGGAGGGGTTGAAGTACATGTATTCGAAGCAAAAGCACCATTTACTGCATTCCTGGAAGGCATGAATGAGCAAACTATAATTAATATAATTGCCAAGTTTGAAGATATTGAAAAATATCCCGGTTTAAGGGTTGGGTCAATGACTGAACCGTCAACCGATGGTAACTGGGAGTAGTTTATTCCCTGATTATATTTGTTCTGTTACTATGCTGTTGTAGTTTAGGTTGAACCAGTGTGTGTGCCTGAACTGCATATCATTGTTGCTTTGTTGACGTTATAATATCTTTTTTTATGGCTTTACAATTGAATCCGTCTTTCAGTTATTTTGATAAGTCTTTCAGAGAGTCACAAACACGAAATTATACCTTGTCAATTCAACTTAGTATTGAGAACATTGTCTTTACAATACTTAACAATGATAAAAATAAGTTCATTGGCATTGAATCCTATAATTTTAACGATATCAATAATGTAGGGCAGTTACCTTCTTATTTGGGTATGGTGCTTAACAACAGACCTTCATTTGCTTTTCCATATGATAAGGTTTATTTTCTTTATCAGAACAGGTACTCTACATTAATACCTCAGCCTCTGTTCGTAGAGGAAAATAAAAATCTTTACCTGGGATTTAATCAACCCTTTCAGGAAGATAGCCGGATAGTTTTTGATGAGCTTAAAAATAATGATGCAATAAATATTTATTATATCCCAAATCTGGTTATACAAAAGGCAAAGGATTTTTGGCCAAATGTTAATATCATGCATTTTTCAAGTGCGTTGATTGAAAGTTTATCAATCAATTTTAAAAATAAGGTTGGCCCGGACACAATGTTCGTAAATTTACAGACCGGTTGCTTTGATATAGTTTACTTTAAGGAAAACAAACTACATTATTATAACTCATTTGATTTCAGGACTAAAGAGGATTTTATTTATTTCCTGTTGATTACTATAGATCAGTTAATGCTTAATCCTGAAGACGTTAATGTGATACTTTCAGGCGATATAGATAAAACAAGTGATGCCTACAGAATGATAAATCAGTATATAAAAAATTACAGTTTTATCATGCCAAATGAAAATTACAGCTATTCCTACATACTTGATGAGATAAAAGATCATCAATACTACACACTATATAATGCTCTACAATGCGAATAGTTAGCGGAAGATATAAACGCAGAGTAATATCACCCCCAAAAAACCTTCCTGTACGTCCCACAACTGATATGGCAAAAGAAAGTGTATTCAATATTATGGGAAATTATATCGAATTTAGTAGATGTGAAGTATTGGACTTATTCGCCGGAACAGGAAATATATCTTATGAGTTTGTATCCAGGGGCTGTAAAACTGTAACAGCAGTTGACATAAATTTTGGTTGTGTAAGGTTTATGAAAGAAACATCGGCAAAACTTAATATGAAAGAGCTTGTTATTGTAAAACAGGATGTATTCAGATATCTAAATTCAGTTAAACGGAAATTTGATATAATATTCGCTGACCCTCCGTATGATTTGGAGAATATTCATGAAATATACCGGAAAGTTGTAGATAACCAGCTCCTCAATCCTGATGGATGGTTAATAATTGAACATCCTGAGGAAATTGACTTTTCTGAAATGAAACATTTTTACGAACATCGTAAATACGGCAGGGTAAATTTCAGTTTTTTCAATAATATCAAAAGTAATGATTAAAAAAACAGATTAATCATTACTGTATGAAATAACAGGAACAGGTTTGTTTAATTTGTTTACAGCAGCAAAAGTAAACATAGCATCAACAGCCTTTTCGCGCTTCAATGAGTACATGTCTTCTACAAAAACCTCTACCATAATTTCTAGTTTTACTTTTTGTACCCTGACTACTTTAGCTACGATCTCAGCAATTGAGTTTGGCTTAACAGGTAACATAAAATTGATTTTGCTTGTTGAAACAGTAACCATTTTCTTTCTGGCAAACCTTACAGCTGTAATATATGCTACCTCATCCATCCATTTCATGGCCATTCCTCCAAACAAGGTATCGTAACCATTGAGAACTGCAGGAAAAATTGCTTTGAACTGTCGTGTTACCGATCCTTCTATCTTTTCCTTCATAAAAAATTTTTGGCAAAAATATGAAAATATGCTTGATTATGAACGTAGGTTCATTACTTTTGCCGTGATTTTGTTGCAATAACTAAATCTGCTATGGCAAGACCAGAGAAAAACAGGAAAATTGGGAGTCCTCCTTTAATGAGAGGGTATAAACCTTATGGAATTCCTTTATGCAAAATTGAAACTATCAGAATAACTTTTGAAGAATATGAAAGTGTAAGGCTTGTAAATTACGAAATGATGATGCAGGAAAAAGCCGCTGAATTAATGAACATCTCACGGCCAACATTGACCCGTATTTATAACAAAGCCATTAAAACCATTGCCAGGGCATTTGTTGAAGGTAAAGCCATTGAAATAGAGGGTGGTAATTACGAGTTTGATGAGGACTGGTACAGATGCAACAGGTGTCATAAATTAATTCAGGGTATGGAGAATCATAAAAAATGCGAGGATTGTCCGGTTTACAGTGAACAGGAATTGATGAAACTGAATCGTCCCGGGAAATAGCACTATTACATCTTTTGTAATTGAAGAAGTTGGATTGGAAGTTGTAATTGGCTTAAAAAGAAAAAAAATATTTATAGAATAATAAAGTCAAATAATTAAAGAAAATGCAAAATAATAAATCAGGATTTAATACTAAACTGGTGCATGCCGGTTCTTTTGAAGATGAATTTGGAAGTGCTACAGTACCTATTTACCAAACATCTACTTTTAGTTTTAAAAGTGCACAACATGGTGCTGATTGCTTTTCAGGAAAGAGCGATGGATATATTTATTCTCGTATTGGGAATCCAACCATTAAGGCTTTGGAACAAAATATTGCTTCACTTGAAAACGGATATGACGGAATTGCTACCAGTTCCGGAATGGGTGCAATAAGCAGTGTTTATATGGCATTGTTGGGTGCAGGAAGCCACATTGTGAGTTCAGATGCTGTTTATGGTCCGGCCAGGGTAATTCTCGAACAGGATTTTTCAAGATTTAATGTAAAAGCAACTTTTGTTAATACTTCCAATGTTGATAATATCATTTCGGCAATCAGACCAAATACTAAGGTACTCTATGTTGAAACTCCTGCAAATCCTACAATGGAATTAACTAACCTGAAAGAATGTTCAAAAATAGCAAAGGAATATAATCTCTTTTTGGTTGTTGACAATACCTTTTGTTCACCGTACCTACAGAAACCTCTTGACTTTGGAGCTGATGTTGTACTCCATTCTGTTACAAAATTTATAAACGGACATGCAGATATTGTAGGAGGAATTATTGTGACCAAAGATGCAGAAATTTATAGGAAAATAAGACATTCAATGGTATATATGGGTAGTAATATGGATCCAACACAGGCATATATGGTATTAAGAGGAGTGAAAACACTGGCTATTCGTATCGACCGTGCGCAGGAAACTGCCATGAAGGTTGCAAAATATTTACAATCTCATCCTAAAGTTGCATGGATTAAATATCCGGGTTTGGAAAATCACCCACAACACGAATTAGCTAAAAAACAAATGAATGGTTTTGGTTCAATGATGAGTTTTGGTCTCACAGGAGGTTTTGAAGCAGGAAAGAAGCTTATGGATAATGTTCATTTGGCTACACTTGCTGTATCGCTGGGTGGTGTTGAAACATTGATCCAGCATCCAGCATCTATGACTCATGCTGCTGTTAGTAGTGAAAATAAAATAGCAGCTGGGATAACCGACGATCTTGTAAGATATTCCATAGGAATTGAGGACCCTGATGATATATTATCTGATCTGGAATCTGCACTTGAGATGTGCTGATTAAAATATATAAATGTCTAAGTAGCAAAATTAAAGGTCGTCCGGATGTTAATTGTGTGTTTGTTAGTAGTTGAGTATAATTAATTTACATACAATATTGTTTATTTTCTCATAGATCAATTGTTCTTTTTCCGGACGGCCATATTTATTAAAAATCAACTTTAATAATTAAAAACGTTAATGAAATGAAAAAAATAGCTATACCAGTAACCAATAATAACCTTATAGATGATCATTTTGGTCATTGTGAATTTTATAGTGTATATACCGTATCGAACGACAATGAAATATTGGATATTCAGACAATTAATTCGGAACAGGGGTGTGGTTGCAAGTCGAATATTGCAAGTGTGTTGTCAGGTCAGGGGGTTACCCTAATGCTTGCCGGAGGAATAGGAGCAGGAGCAGTTAATGTACTGGAAAGCCGGAATATAAAAGTAATAAGAGGTTGTTCCGGGAATGCCAATGAAGTAGTAACTCAATATTTGTCGGGAGAAATTTACGATAGCGGTGATAACTGTACTCATCATGAACATGGTCATACTTGTAATCATTAATTGCAAAGGCAAATTGCTACTGATTCCTGATTTCAATATTAATTCATATTCAAAAACCAAAGCAGGAATCTACTCCTTCATTTATTTTAATACTTTTACCAATGAATAACTATGTGGTCTAAAGTAATGCCTGTTTAGTATTCTTATAAACCTTAATTAAAATAAAGATAATGAAATCAAAGACCATTTTTTTGCTATTACTTTCACTTTTAATGGCGAACGGAATTATTGCCCAGGATGTAACAACTGTAGAAGCAACAGATAGTGATATTAGTGAAAATCTTGACCTTGAAGCAATTGCTTCAGTATTTGGTGAGGCTGAAAACCTTGAAGATTTTGAGAAGAAGATCAATGATCCTGATACCAAAATATCGAATTTAGACCTGAATGGAGATGGCGAAGTTGATTATTTACGGGTTGTTGAAACTTCAAAGGGAGAAACTCACCTTGTAACTATTCAGGCCGTTATTGGCAAAGATCGATACCAGGATGTAGCTACAATTGATGTGGAAAAAGATAGTAAGGGTGAAACTCAGGTACAGGTAGTTGGAGATGTTTATATGTATGGTCCGAACTATATTATTGAACCAGTGTATGTGCATCCTCCCGTGATTTTCGTGTTTTTCTGGGGACCAAGGTATCATCCATGGCATTCGCCATATTACTGGGGTTATTATCCTCCGTACTATCGCCCATGGCCGCCATATCCTACACCAAGGTACAGAACCAATGTAAATGTTCATATTAATGTAAATAATTCTTACAAACATACAACTGTACGCAGGAGTAAGACCTCCATTGAGCTTCAGAACAAATCACGAAGAAACGATTTCGGATCAAAGAATCCTGACAAATCATATGCTAACAGAAGCAAACAGGAGAAAAATAAATCTGATGTTCAACCAAAAAGATCTCCTGATAAAACTGCGATGCCAAAAACTGATGATGTAAAAAAATCAACAGGAAGGAAGGTTGAAGATGACTGGAAACCTCAGTCAGAAAGAAAAGACAGTGGTAGTAAAGTACAGGACAGGAATACAATTGAGACAAACAAAAAAACAACTGATATTAAGAAGACGTCAACTCCAGCTACAAAACCAGTTACTACTCCGGCAAGGAAACCAAGTGTTCAGCCATCAACAACACCGAAATCCAAACCGGCCGGGAAACCGAAAAGAAAGTAGTTTACTCTGGCAATTACTTTTTTAGAACATGGTTGTGATTTTGACGGAATAGTACAATTGCAATTACATGTTTATCTAAACCATAATGTTGAATAGGGAATTACATGTTTAATGTGAAATTACCTGGTTTTAGGCTGTTAAATATTTTGCTGTGTTTTTTAGTTCTTAAATTAGTATACTTGTAGAATGAATTTAAAGCATTTTATTATGAAAAATATACTTTTCTGTATTATGTGTGTTGTGATGGCTGGAATATTGCTGGCATGTAATGAAAAGAATGATAATGATACCGGTCCAACTCCTGATATCCGGGTTCCTGCCGAATGGGAGCCTCATGCAGCAACCTGGATACAATGGGCGAATGAATATGAACCACCTGTTTTGTTGTCGTTTGCCAACTTCATAAAAGTCGTACAACAATATGAACCTGTTCATATTATAGTTATTGATGAAACTGACAGGGATGAAACACAACAATTCCTCTATAGTAATGGAGTTACCGAAGACAACATAACATGGCATATAATGCCCATTGATAATTCATGGATGCGCGATAACGGGCCGATTTACATTACCAACGGAACAAAAACATGGATACAAAACTGGAAGTTTGATGGCTGGGGAGGTGGTTTTGGACCGGCTCCATATACAAAAGATAACCTTATACCGGTTAAAGTAGCGGAATATCTCGAAATTGAGGTTGTAGACAAAACAAGCTATGTGCTTGAAAAGGGCAATGTTGAGGTAAACGGTGAAGGGATACTTGCAATAAACTGGGATTGCCAGGATCATCGCAATCCGGGATTAACTAAGGAACAACACGAGGCAATACTTAAAGAAGCTTTGGGAGTAACAAAGTTCATTTGGTCTTACGGGCATTATCCTGAAGATGGAACAATTGGCCACATAGATGGTACTGCACGATTTATAAATAAGAATACCATTGTTGTTGCTGATTTTGACTCAGAGATTGAAGATAATTTTGCACAAACATGTGAAAATGAAGGATTGAATGTGATCAGGTATCAGGGTAGTCCCAACTGGCTTGTAGGCAATGGTTTCGTTGTGGCAATGGGAGAAGCTGAGAATAATGATAACCTTAAAGCTCAGTTACAAACTTTTTTTCCTGATCGTGATATTTACATGATTGATGCCACAGCAATAGCAAACGAAGGTGGAGGGATACACTGTGTTACAAATGATCAGCCGGTAATACCATAATAATAACTCCATATTGTATAATAATCAGTAAATTCCAGCTTGGATCACACAGCGATTATTTACAGATAGTTTTTAATTTCTGGTAACATAATATTATACCTGGTTTATGATAATCGACGGGCATTACAAATGCCCAAAAAGATAGATCCTCGTTACGCTACGCTAAACGAGGACCAGTGAAAACCAGAGAAAAGTAACAAAGGCTCGTCCGCGAATATTTCGCGGATGAATTTTATCAAAAGAATAGACAATTGCATTTTTAATGCAAGCATAATAAATCGCACTGTGAATTATTCGTAATGATAATATTTGAATACTAAAAATACCCTTTAATACATAACTCAATTGAATGAGTCATGAACCCAGTAATTCAATATTAACAATTCCTTGATTACCACAATAATCATTTGCAGAACAAAATATATAATGCTCTGGTTTTTCAACAAGCATGCCGGACACAGGATTATTGTGAATGTAGTCAAGTTTTTGATCGATGATTTTAGGTTGGTCAGGGTCTAATAGTATTGCATGGTTATTATCTTTCCAGAATTTGTATTTCTTTATTCTGTTGAGTCTGCTACCTGCAAATTCAAATTTATTAAGTAACCAGACTTTTCTGCTTTCATTTCCAGATTCTATTTCAGATAAAATGCTTTTCGCAGTGTATTTCTTAAAGTCCCTGATAATTGCACTAATATGATAACCTTCTTTAGCCTTCCATAATACATGAATATGATTGCTCATTATTACCCAACCATAAACTGTCAAGCCCTTTTCTTTGATACAATAGTTCATAGAATCGGTAACAATAAGTTTGTAGTCCTTTCTGGTAAATACATCTACCCAATCAATTACTGTAAACGTTAAAAAATACAATGCATTCTGATCTGTTATTTTATATCTGTCACCTGACATATAACAAATCTAGTTATTTTTTGATTTATGTGTAATTGCTTGTTGTCAATTATTAGTTCAAATTAATTAGTTTTTCATTCCCAAAGCACTGAAATATTATGCTGATTGCAGCAGACTTTGTTTCATTGTAGTTTAAATGATGTGTTTAATTACGTTGTTTGGAGTAGGGCATTACAAATGCCAAAAAAATAGATCCTAGTTATACTGCACTAAATTAAGGGGACCAGTGAAAACCAGAGAAAGGTAACAAAGGCTCGTCCTCGAATGTTTCGCGGATGAATTTTATCAAAAATATTTATTATGATCATTTTTAATGCTTATGCAATTGGATAAAAATAAATCCCCGTATGCTACACTAAACTAAGAACAGAAAAGGATTCAATTTTTGTCATATTCTGTTTTTGAATCCTTTTTCATTATTCATTTTTATTAATATTATTAAAAAAGGCTAATCTTATACTAACTACCTTGATTTTAGCTGATTTATTTTTTCACGGCAAATATCACTTGTAAATTTTTTCAGGGTTAATACTTTATCAGCTAGATATTCCAGTTCTTCTTTTTTTATTTCGTATTCCATTTTGTAACGTGAATCGATGTATGCATTTTTTAACAGGTTGAATAAACGCTCTTCTTCTTCTGTCTTACGTGGAAATACCTGTTTAAATCTGTCATCAAGTTTAATAGTATGGAAACAAAGCTCTTCTAAATCGTGAATTTTTGGTTTGTAATCGTTAAAAACAAGTAAAATGGTCATTAAATAACGTTCAGTTGCCTGGTGGAGCAGGAAAGCTGCAATATTTCTTTTTGAATTTAATAATGCATAATTAAACTGTGAATAGAAATCGTTAGCATTCTCAAACCACTTTTCGAAATACAGTTGAGCTTTTTTAGCTCTTTTTTCGGAGGTTAATTTAATGGGTTTTGAAAGTGTATATTTCTTGCTGTGATAAAGTCTTATGCCTTCTTTAAGGATATCTGTAAAAAAGTAGTTTCCGTCTTCAATTTCACTGTTCAGGTAATCTATTCCGTGATAAATCAGATTAATAGGGGTATTAATGTCCAGACTCTTTTTTAGTTTTTGTCTAAGTCGTTTTGCAGGTTTAATGCGGTTTGCTTTTCCTTCGTCTTCAACTACAACCAGCAAATCGTAATCACTTTTATATTCGTATGTAGTTCCGTTTTCAACGTAAGTATCGTCAACCCATGTACCTCTTGCAAAACTGCCAAACAGAATTATCATTTCAACCTTCCTGTTATTTTTGATGTACTTTACAATTGTTGCTAGTTCATTTTGCTTTTCTTCAGGTAGTTTTCTGACGGATCTTTTCAATTTTCTCCAGTTTTTGGATAGTGTGGCTAAGATAGGTGTTTTTTGTATTTGATGAGATATTTGTGTTGATTTGTAGTCTGATGAAATCGATAATTGTCGTGGAGTTATAAATTATACCTGATTTATGATAATCGACGGGCATTACAAATGCCCAAAAAGATAGATCCTCGTTACGCTATGCTAAACGAGGACCAGATAAAAATGATATTTTAAATCTGATTTGTATGATTGTGAAATTAATAATTGGATTACATTAACAAACATTACCCAAATTGTGATGATTTATCGGTATTGCAAATGCCTCTAGAAAATTAGTCCTTACGACATTGCTTTTATAGAAAACTTGTTGAGGTACTACAATCTCCATGGAGAATGTTGCATTAAAAAGTTCTCAAAAAAAATATTTTGAAATTTCTTTATTATCCTTGTACAGATTACTCCAATTTCTGTCAAATGTCCAATAATATTTGTTTGGTTGAACGTAAACTAAATTGATCAAATCACCCCAATCATTCATGTCAAACTTCCTATTATTAGATAATTCTAGTTCTAGAAAGTAGTTCTCAAATGTTGTCAGTAAAAACTCAAACTTAGTCCAAGAAGGATCTCTTAATTCTATTCGATATTCTTTTTTTAAGAATTCCTTAGAATAAGATAATACAATCTCAGAAATGAACTTTTTCCAGGAATCAATTGTTGTTATTTTTCTCCGATGTTTCTTTCCACCTCTCAATTTTATGTTTTTTCTTATTTCAGGTAATCCTGCATTAACATGATCAGAGATTGAAAGTCTGTCAATTTTCACATGTTCAATCTCTTTTAAAGCTTTATTCATATCATTTTTGGATATTAATTTTGGCTCAATGCTCATATATGTATCAAAGCCTGATAAAATTCTATTAGCTAATGAGTGGTCTGGTTTAAAATCATTGAAAAAAATATCTAAAATGTGTTCAAAAGGATTAGATTTAATAACACCTGTGTTATATTTCTTAAGTGCTTTTAGTGTATTAATAAAGAGCTGGGGCTTTAATATCATATTTGAAGATTGTGCTAACTCTGTAATATTTACGAAGGTTGCTATTAATTTATGGTTTTTAATGTAATTTTCATCTATAGCTCCCTTTGCAAATTGGTACCAAATATTAGTATCACAGATAACTCCGTTTTTTAATAGATTATCGAAACTTTTCAATTTTCTTCAGTTATTGAATTAGTGATACTAAAATAAAGATTTTCAGTATTTGATTGTATCCTGAAATGTTACAATATTAAATAATATTTTCATAATAATTAGTTAGCGTAAGATAAGTGTCAAGGGAGAATAATTCCATATTGTACAGTACTAAACAAGAAATAATGTATTAATTCAATTTCCAATTAACTTTGTGATCTAATATTTATGTTTTGCTTAAGAGATAAGCTTTGAGTATATTATATTTCTTCAAAATAATCAGTATCTATTTTTTTAACTTCATATTTCATTTGTATTGAAAGTCCTAAATTATTTTCGATCATTAGTTCGGTTAATTTTTTACCATCAATTAAAATGATTTTGTGTTCAATGTTTTTGACGTAATCATATGCACTTTTTGGATAACCAGATGTTGTAATAAAGATTCCTTTTCTTGCTTTCTGCCCTAATAGTGCTCCTGCAAAATCTCTAATCTCTTTAATTGGAACATTATTTTCCCATTTCTTTGCTTGAATATATATAGTATCTAAACCTAGTTTATCTTCATTTATTATTCCATCAATTCCACCGTCACCACTTTTTCCAATGGCCTTTCCTGCTTCCTTTTTCGAACCACCATAGCCCATTCGTACAAGCAGATCAATTACCAGATTCTCAAAAAAAACTGGGGTGCAATTTTTTACAATATTTAATATCTCAATGCTTAATTCATTTGTTAATTTTTGAAATGAATAGTCCAATAATTCCTGTGGAGTTTGCTTTGTAGTCAATTCAGTTTCATTATCACTTTCTTTCTCTTTATCTTTTAAAGTGTACTCATCTTGCCATTCTTTAAACTTTGGCAACTTTCTTAAGAGGTTTATATCTATTTTTTCAGGTTGGGTATTTAATATTTCTAACCCCTTTTCAGTAATAATAAAAGAGGCTCTTTTGGGGCTTTCAATTAATCCAGCTTTTTTCAAATATGTTCTTGCCCAACCAACTCTGTTATTGATTACAGCTTGGTTTCCACTTGGTAAAAGTTCTTTTCTTTCATTTTCAGAAAGGTTGAAACTATCAGAAATTTTAGTTATCAATTCTTGTAGTTTGTGTTCCTGTTTATCTCTAAGTAACTCTAAAACAGGCAACATAATTGTTTGGTAATCGGGTATCATATTTATTTAAGATTTTGGTTTGAATAACACTAAATAATTATTGTAGTGTTTGTGTCTTCATAGCCCCTATTATTGTTTCTTTTAATTATAATGATTAATCTTCAAACCTACTAATATATTAAATACTAAACAATACCCTAAAGTGTAGTAAGATAACTATATCAAAAGGTGGTAAAAATTGTTGTAAATTGTTTAATTAGTACAAAATCAGACATGTAGGAAAATAATGTATGAAATAGTAAAAAACGAAATATAAGCTAATCTCTAATTCGTCCGCGAATGTTTCGCGGATGAATTTTATCAAAAATATTTATTATGAGCATTTTTAATGCTTATGCAATTGGATAAAAATAAATCCCCAATGAAATATGCAAAATAACAAACAAAAAAACCGGAAATATCCGGTTTTCATTGCTAAGCGTAAGTGTTTATCAGGTCAGGTTTATTCTGCTTCCCAGCCATAATCAATATACTCCCAGGAAAAGTCTTCACCATCAACATCAATTTTTAAAAACCCTTCTTCCAGTCCATGACGTGTTCCTGTCCACCATTTCGATGAAACTGCGCCTCCGGTAATATAGCGTATACCATTGTAATTTATATCTTCAAGAAAATGCAGGTGGCCTTGTAGTACCAGTCTGGTGTTATATTTTTCAAGTATCTCTCTTACCTGATTAGCATTGTTTACTATGGCTCTTTCGCTCATTGGCTCTGTAGCACCTTCTATTATTTGTGATGCTACACTTAACAATGGGATATGTATACTAACTGCAATTGGCCTGTTGCCGGTTTTTTCCAGATCTTTTTCAAGCCATTGCAACTGAAGACTGTCTACATAACCATAATAACGTCGGTTGGCGTTGGTTCCTGTACCATCAAGCACGACGAAGTGCCAGTTACCATAATCAAATGAGTAGTAAGGCTTTCCAATTCTGTTTTCGTACATCTTTTTGCCATATTCACTGTGCAGGGTATCAACACCGCTTTCCTCGTACACTCCAAATAACTCATGATTACCCATCGTATTATAAACAGGCATTTCAAATTTCTTAACAATCTTATTATACAGCTGATAGGCACTGTCACTTCTGGAATATGATTGTGCCAATGCATCCATTATTAAGTCCCCACCAGTTATTACAAAATCCGGGGCTATCTTATTTACTGAATCAATTGCCTGCATAAAACCCAGGGTAGCATTCCGTTCATGGGTTAAGTGAATATCTGTCATAAAAACAAATGTAAATTGTTCTTTTACTGTTTTTCTTTTTTGTTCATCTGTTTCTGTTGCATGACTGACTGTCAGAAATCCAAAGACTATCAGGGTAATTAGGTATCTCATATCTATCCATTTATTTCGTGATGAAAGTATGTTAATATTTCGAACTGAGCAATATTTCAGAATTAAGTTATCATTAATGATTTACCTGTACTAATTCATTTTGAAATTCATACCGCGGTATTGATTAACCTGGTAATTACCAGATGAAGTCACACTTTGGAATTGCTGATCATGTCATACCCAGTTTTTTATTTTGTTCGAGCAGTTTAATGGCTTCTTCAAGTCGTTTTTGAATTGTTTCTGCCCTTTTCGCACTGGAAATCCAATGAATGTATTGTTTGCGGTAGCCAGGTGCCAGATTATTGAAGTTCTGCCATGCTATTTGATTTTCCTTGATCTTTTGTTCATTTTCAGGGGAGAGTGAGAAAGTATTGGTTTTTCTGTTCTCAAAATATTTTAAACCAAAATCAGTCATTTTTTTATCTTTAATCAGCTTTTTCGCAAGCCTGATATTGAAATCTGACCAATTGCTTTTTGGAGTTCGCAGTGTAAACCTGTGCATATATCTTTCATCATCAATTCGTTTTTTTATACCATCTATCCATCCAAAACAAAGGGCTTCCTGCACTGATTCAGGATAGGTTACTGATGGTTTACCTGTGTGTTTTTTATAATAAACCAGCCATATTTCCTTTTCACAGGTATGGTTTTCCATTAGCCAGTTGCGCCATTCTTCACGATTTTTTGCATAAAATTGTTTCGCTTCCATTATATTGTATAATTTTCAATTGATGATTTGTATCATTAAACTCTCATATAAGTGGCCAAATGTAACAAAAAGAAATTATATTTGGCCACTTATAAATCGGTAAACAGTTGCTTAATTGTTAGTTCATTTTGAACATATTGGTTGCTATACTTATTTGTCTTCAGTCCGTAAGTAGTTATAAACGTTGTAAATATGCTTTTTCTGGTTTTGGTTTTTAAGGTGAATGCTTCTATTTTGTTTGCAATTTCACCAGCATATTTTTTGCTAATTACAAATTCGGAATTATAGAATTTCATCTCACAAAGGTTAATTGCGTTGTCATTCCTGTCAATTATTAAATCTATTTGAGCATTTACCTCATTATTTCGTTCAACCCAGCTTCCATGTGAAGATATTATCCCTGAGATTCCCAGCCCCTTTTTTATTTGTTCAATATGTCCTAAACAGATGGTTTCAAAACTAAAACCTGCCCATACTTTATATGATTGAACAGATTGTATATTCGTCCAAATCTGACTACCAGTGGGTTTAGTTGATTCAACATACTTAATATAAAACATCGAATACTGATCCGTAAGACGAATCATTGAATTCTTTGTTCCCCTGTATGGTGTGTATTTTTCAATAAATCCTGATTCTTCCAGTTCAGTTAATGTTTTTGATAACCGGCCACCTGAAGTAATGTTGCTTTTATCAAGTATATCATTACGGGTTAACCCTTTCCTAACATTGGCAAGTATTCTTACAATTTTTTCGTGATTATCATGTTGTGCAAAAAGTGATGCGAATACATTATTAAATTCTGTTCTTAAAAATCCATCTTTTTGGAAACACAATCTGTCGATTATCTGAGGGACACTCTCTCCTGGAAGTATTTTATCAAGATAATGTGGTACACCACCCATAGTCATGTATATTTGAAGTATGTTGTACCTTGTAAGGTTTTTTACGCCATTTGCTTTAAGCAATTTTTCTGTTTCGTAAAGGTTGAATGGCAGTAGTTGGATTTTATCTGTCAATCTGTTATGAAGACCTCCCTTGCTTTTTATGATATTATTGATCATATATGATGCTGCCGATCCACATACAACAACTACTATATCTTTTCTTTTTGATATGTAACTGTTCCAAAAATCGTCAAAAGCAGGAAGAAATCTTGATTTTCTTGTGTCGAGCCACGGAAACTCATCGATGAAAACAACTTTCTTTTGTTTCGATCGTTTTTTATCAATGAATTTACTCAGATAATGGAATGCTTCAATCCATCCTGTTGGCTTGTTCTCCAATTTCATTTTTTGCGACAGGGTCAGATAAAACTTCTCAAGATGATCAGCCAATGTAGCCTTGTAGATTCCGGAAAACTCGAAAATGATATACTTTTTATATACTTTTCTAACCAGAAATGTTTTGCCAATTCGTCTTCTTCCATATACAACAATTAACTCAGAACGATTACTTTTTAATGCAGCAATCAGTTTGGTTTTCTCAGGTTTTCGGCCAACTATTCCCGCCATAATATTTTATATAAGTGGCCAAAAATAATAAATAATAATCTAATTTGGCCACTTATAATAGTTTGTTTTTTTGGATTACATCAATTTGTATTAATGATAATCCTGCTCAAACCTTCCGGTTTCATCAGAATATACCAATTCGTGAATATCCCATTTACCATAATGTGCAGGACGTTCATATTTTTGAGCTATTATCATCCTTCTGCCATCGGTACGCATGTTTATCATGCCATATTTTGTAAGAAATGAGTTGATGGTTTTATTGTCCCTGGTTTTCTTTGATTTAAGTTTTTTTATTTCTTCAGGATCTGTTTCATTTTTCAGTTTTTTGTCGATGGCAGCGATTGAGTTCATTTTTTTAGAAATACTTTCAAGTTTGTCCATTGTAATTTCTTTATTTGATCTTGCCAGCTCAGTTGAGAAAATCAAAGGCTTATCACCATAACCGCATTTTCCAAGGGCACCAATTGTATCAGGTCGTGGATGCGCATAGCTCTCATCGTCACCGGATGAAATAATTGTGGCTGTAGAATTAATTGATTTAATAAAATCATAATGAAAATGGTTACTTCCATGATGGCATGCCTTCGCAACATCAACAACAAGTTCTTGCAGGTTTCCATCCTGGTTATAGTGTTCGTGAATGAGTTCACCAAACTCGGTGTTTACATCACCACCAAGCAACACCCTGGCTTTATCATATATTAATTTGAGTATTACCGAATGACCATTTTTATCTTTACCCAGATCATTTATTGTTTTCAGAGAATCTTTCCCATTGGTTGTAGAAATTATAGGCCCAAGGATCTTAAATGAGTTTACCTTGCCATCAATTATGTTATTGTCATCAAAACCTTCAATATGCGAGTCATTATTACTCAGTGAAAGAAATTCAACATCTGGATTATATTTCAGGGATTTGAACAACGTTTTGCAATACAACGAACCCGAACCTTTGCGATTATTTGGGTTGTGTATTATTTCTTTCATTTGCTCAGTAGTATTGACAAGCCCTGTAATGTGTCCGTCTTCAACCTTACCCAGAGGATTACTTCCGGGGCGTTCAACCAGTCCGTTATGATAAATCCTGTCAACTTTTATCTTATCGTTATCAAATACGTAGGAAAAACCCTGGTAATGGTCAGAGTCGGAATGACTTATAAGTAAAGTAAATGGAAATGAAAGAGGGTTTCTTTTATTGTAAAGGTTGAATCGCCATGTTAAATACCTGTTCATATTATCAGTTTTCCCGGCATCTATAATGATATGTCGGTCGTCAGGTGTAACTATATGACATCCGTCACCCTGACCAATATCAACAAAGTTAACCTCCATCACCCTGTTTTTCATTATTTGGTTTGTTTTTACCCAACCCATGGTATTACGACTTTTAACATAAATCCTGTTATTTACGACATTGGTGTTTATGATTTTTATATAATCACCAAAAAGCAGGTGATTATTCCAACTATTACCTTCCGATGATTTGTAAATTTTAATGGATGGAAATTCAGCATATGTATATTTTGTATTATACCTGCCAATGTTGAATAAATTGTTATTTAGTTCGCTCATTATAGTTTTTATTAGTTTGCTTTGTGTTTATTTTGCTTCAAAGATAAATATTAATGTGCTGAATGTCAATAACATAAAAGGGTAGAAATTAACCTACTATTAACAGTAGTGCAGTATTATAAGATTAATTTCGTGAGGGTCTAAAAAACAGTAGGATAGATATAATTCACTTACCTGTTAACTTGCATAGCTATTAAAATGCACAACATAACTGATAGCAATTTTATTAACTCTGCTTATCTATAAATCGTTTGATTTTATGAAAATCTGGCATATCTTTGGGTAATTATTAGCCGATTTTTCGGTGACAAATGGTAAGGTCAGACTTGTTACAAAGTAAATATTAAGTTTCTTTTTTTTGATATTACTATTTTACCAGATAGACAAAAAAAGCGAATTTCTAATTATAAATATATGTAGCCGGGAACATTGTAAAAGCAATTAAACAAAATATTATCCAATAACTATTTTATTAATAAAGGTAGTTATTATCATGAAAAAATAAGAAAAGCGTACTACATTAAAGAAGAACAGGAAAACGAATGTTGTATTTGAAATATTCCCAAAAAAAAATTAACATATTACAATCATGAGTAAGGCTATAATTATTGATGATGAGTTACACTTTGTCGAGTCACTAAAAGTACTTATTGACCTGCATTGCCCGCAAATTAAAATAATTGATGTTGCCCCTTCGGTTAAAGAAGGAATCACATTGATAAAAAAACAAAAACCGGACCTTATTTTTCTGGACATTGATATGCCGGATGGTGATGGCTTCGATGTATTGGAGAAAATATCCGGCAGAGATTTTGAGGTTATTTTTACTATATCTTATAATGAATTCGCCATAAGAGCATTTGAGTTTTCTGCACTCAACTATTTAATAAAACCTATTAATCCGAATGAACTAAAAAAAGTTATTATGGATTACGAAAAACAAAAGAATACTATTCACATAGAGAAAAGGTTAAACGTTCTGGATGGTAGTATAAATCGTAATCCTGACAAAATAATAATCCCTGATAGTTCCGGGTTAAGAATTGTTGAGGTAAACGATATAATACGATGTTCAGCAGATAAGAATTATACTACAGTTTTTTTTGTTGATGGCAAAAGTACCATTGTTTCAAGGCCAATATGCCATTTTGAAAATGTTCTTACGGATATTAATTTTGTACGGGTTCATAACTCTGATCTGGTTAATCTAAAATATGTTGACCGCTATTTGAAAGGTAAGGGAGGATACGTGGTATTAAGTGATGGTACGTGTGTAAATGTCTCGGTTCGAAAGAAGCATGAATTGTTTAGAAAAATGAATCAATATGCTCTTGCTTTGTGAGAAGTAACCTGTATTATACGTTGAAAGGAACATCTTTTATTTCAATAGTTACACTAATACCCCTAAACTATACATTTGTACATTCTTTGTTGACTTATTTAAGCTGGTGAAATATTTTTGATACTGAAAGGCAAGCACCTTTTTCTAAAATCATTTTTTTAACTTAACGTGAGTTCGATCTAATGACAAGGATAGAAAGTATCTTGATCAATAATTTCGTCCAAATTAATTGTAGGTTTTTTAGGCATAAAAGAATAAGCA
>JANQGJ010000050.1 GCA_028277395.1 Bacteroidales bacterium
GATTAAAAAAGTTTATGGGAAAGCGAAGCGGTTCCATCTGTCAGGAATTTTGGAATTGCTTTTATTTCAGTAAATTACAAAATTTTAAACAGATGAAAATAATCGTCAAAATTGATATTCATAATATCCAGATTAGTATTCATATCTGATTTTATACTTATTTTGCCTTTTATTAGGACACAAATATTGTTTTAAACTAAGTAATTTGAAGTATTATATAATTGCAGGAGAAGCATCTGGCGACCTTCATGGTGCAAATCTGATGAAAGAACTATTATCTCTGAATCCTGAGTTTCAGTTTCGGTTTTGGGGTGGTGACTCTATGAGTGAAGTAGGAGGAACACTAATAAAACACTATAGAGACCTGGCATTCATGGGGTTTGCCGAAGTTATAATGAATCTTAATACAATTTTATCGAACCTTAAGTTTTGTAAAAACGATATTATTGAATATGAACCTGATGTATTAATTCTTATTGATTATCCAGGTTTTAACCTGAGAATAGCAGAGTTTGCCCACAAAATAGGTATAAAAGTTGTGTATTACATATCACCTCAAATTTGGGCATGGAAAAAAAACAGAGTTTTCAAAATAAAGAATGTAGTTGACAGAATGATAGTGATCCTACCATTTGAAAAAGACTTTTATGCAGAATATGGTGTTGATGTTGACTTCGTTGGCCATCCATTATTGGATGCTCTGGAAAATGAGAAACCGGTTGATAAAAGTGACTTTCTTTTAAAAAACAACCTTGAAAATAAACCTATAATAGCTCTGCTTCCCGGAAGCAGGAAACAGGAAGTAAAAGAGATGCTAAGTACCATGGTAAAACTTATTCCTGACTTCAGCGATTATCAGTTTTTAATAGCAGGTGTTAGTACTCTTCCCCGTTCCTTTTATGATAAAATCATTGGAGAAACAAATGTTCGCCTGTTGACAGGGAATACAAATAATATTCTTCATTTTGCTGATGCTGCACTGGTTACTTCCGGTACAGCAACCCTGGAAACAGCTCTTATTGGTACTCCTGAAGTAGTATGTTACAAGGGTAACAGGGTATCTTTTGAAATTGCCAAAAGAATTGTTAAAGTAAAATACATCAGCCTGGTAAATCTTGTAATGGACAAAGAAGTAGTTAAAGAACTAATCCAAACCGAATTTAACTATGAGAATTTAAAATCAGAATTAAACAAGATTATATTTGACAAAGAGCACAGGACCAACATGCTGGATAATTATAAGCAATTGAAAACCATCCTTGGAAATAAGGGAGCAAGTCGCAGAGCTGCTGAAATTATAACAAATATTAAGTAAATAAAACAAGGATTCCCCTACCCTTTCTATTTCATTAGGGTAAATTATACCGGGTTAAATCTGATAAGTCGTGCTACAATTTTAATTTATTACATTTGATAATGACTTTACTGTAATTAAAATTTTCGTATCTTTATCCTCCCCGACCTGTTAATTTTTGTGTATGTGGCCTGACAGACCCTTTGTAAGAATATTTCTGTTGTATGCTTTGGGAATAGTTATAGCGAAATGCATTCCCTTGTCAAACATTGTATCTGTATTTGTTCAGATTATATGCATAATTGCTCTTCTAATAACTGCAATCAATTATTCTTTCAAAACTATTGGTTATAAATATCAATATATTTATGGATTTATATCAGTACCGTTGATTATATTGGCCGGGATTCTGTCAACATCATTACATGTTTTTAATCTAAACAATGTAACAAATACTACAGACAATAGTAATTATTTGGGCAAAATAATTGATAGCCCGGTGGAAACAGAAAGATCGATTAAAGCTGTTGTATATATAAAAACAACTGACAGCACTTCTGTATCAATATCAAAGTCTTATAAAGCAATCTGTTTTTTCGAGAAAGACGATAGAAGTCAGATTTTAAGATATGGTGATGTATTTGCATTCCGCGGGTCACCTGTAAACCCTCCGGGACCCGCAAATCCAGGTGAGTTTGATTACAGTTCTTATCTTAAACAAAACGGAATTATTTATTCTGTCTATTTAAAATCAGACAGATGGACTCCAATTGATTATAATCCTTCAAACAGATTCATCGCATTTGCAGGAAAGTTGAGGAACCAACTCCTGCATGCATTACAGGAAAATGGTCTCAAAGGTGACAACTATGCAGTAGCAGCAGCAGTGCTTCTTGGATACGACAATAATATGGAAAACGACCTTAAAGGTGATTACATAATGGCAGGTGCAATGCATATACTTTGTGTATCAGGTCTGCACGTTGGGATCATTTACCTGGTACTTAATTTTATTTTCGGATTTCTGAACAACAACAAAACTGGTAATTTAATAAAAGCCATTTTGTTACTGCTGTTTATATGGACATATGCAACAATTACAGGATTATCACCTTCGGTACAAAGGGCATCATTGATGATATCTGTTTTTATAATTGGAGATATGTTTAAACGACATCGTGACACTTATAACACACTGGCAGTTTCTGCAACCTTACTATTGATAATTAATCCGTTTTTGCTTTTTAATGTAGGTTATCAACTTTCATATGCTGCAGTACTTGGCATTATCACATTTCATAAACCAATCTATAACCTTATATATTTTAAAAACAAAATTGCAGATAAACTATGGTCTGTAACTGTACTATCATTTGCAGCTCAGCTTGCCACATTTCCCATTGCTACATATTATTTTCACTTTTTCCCTCCGTGGTTTTGGCTGTCAAATTTCATTACATTTCCTCTTTCTTTCCTTATAATTGCAGGTGGTCTTGTTTTTGTGGCAGTTAACTGGATACCGTTTGTTTCTACCGCAGCCGGATGGATACTTTCCAAACTAGTATTCATATTAAATTACTCAGTTGGTATGATTAGTTACCTCCCGTTTGCTGGTCTGGACAATATATACACATCATTCCCAATGGCGATATCACTTTATATGATAATGATAATAACATATCTTATTTTCAAAAATAAAAACGGGAAACTACTAATTCCATTACTGATCTGCATTGGAATTGCCTCCGGACTGGTTACTTACAGAAGCTATAAAGTTCATAATCAAAAGTATTTGGTGGTTTACAATGTTAAAAAACATACAGTTATTGAATTCATAAAAGGTGATAAGCAGATTATACTTTCCGACAGCGTATTTATTAATAATTCTGATAAAATCCAATATCACTTGAAAAACAGTAGGACAATGTGGGGTCTGGATTTTCAGATGATGGTGTTCCCTGAGAATGATACTGCATTAATGGATTTAATTACAACAGCTAAAAAACTTGTTACTTTTGATAATATTAATATACTTATTAATAACTCAGGAAGTAACTATTATCCAACCAATCCTGCTTTTAATCTTGATTACTTGGTAATATCCGGTAATACGTATACCGACCTAGTTAAGATGGTAAAAGCTTTCAAAATAGGATGTGTAATACTTGACTCTTCAGTTTCGAAATGGAACCGTAAGAAACTTAGAAAAAGTTGTAGGGAATTAGGATTAACTTGTTACGATGTAGATTCGGCCGGAGCATTTGTTCAGTCCTTAAATTAACCCTGAAGACCACTACATATAAGAGTGGTTTTGTATTTGTTTTTCTATCTTTACATCATCAAACAAAATCGATAAAAATGAAAAAGAAGCACTTTACTTTTATAGCAATTTTTCTGATATACCAGTTATTGTATTCGACTACAATACCTGATCTGATCAAAACTTCCGGTGGTAGTGAAGACTATCCAAATGCAGGATTGTTAATCATTTTCGACAGTACTGAAGTTGATGTTCAGGAAAGCGGTCTAAGCTATGTATATACCCACACTTTATACAAAGTTTTAACTACAAAAGGAGCAAAAGAATTGAACGTGATTAAATATGGCTACGATCCCTTATCTGCCTATGTTGACATTAAGGAGGTTACTGTTTACAGGAAAGATGGTACAATTTACAAACCAGACCTTTCGGAAATTTGTGATTACCCAGCACCGGCAAGAATGATATATTGGGGAGCAATGGAGAAGATGATAGAAGTTGGTCGACTTGAACCAGGTGATGCTGTTGAAGTCAAACTGTTTAAAAAAGGTTTTACCTATGCACTTCTTTATGATGATGAAGATGATAAATATATCCCTCCTATGCGTGGTCATTTTTATGATATTGTACCGTTTTGGAGTGACGATCCGCTTTTAACAAAATACTACAGTGTGTCTGTACCTGAGGAAAAGCTCATACAATACCGATTCTATCATGGTGAAGCTGAATCATCTGTGATTCTTGATGGTCATAAAATGAAATATACATTCATTAAGAGAGATATAATGCCCATAAAACGTGAGAGGAGTATGGTAGCCCTTTCCGATATAGCTCCTAAACTTTTAATATCCACAAGTCCTGATTGGGAGGCAAAATCACTTTGGTTTTATGGAGTTAACGAAGATTACGGAAGCTTCAACTCTACTCCTGAAATTGATAAAAAAGTAAACGAGATACTTAAAAACGCTAAAGATGAAATGGATTCAATTTCTCTTCTAACCCACTGGGTTGCTGACGAAATCAGGTATTCAGGTATTTCAATGGGCCCTGGCGAAGGTTATACCCTTCACAGTGGTGAAATGAATTTTACAGATCGGTGTGGCGTTTGTAAGGACAAAGCGGGAATGTTGATCACAATGCTACGATCTGCCGGATTTGAATCATATCCCGCAATGACAATGGCCGGATCCAGAATCGATTATATCCCTGCTGACCAGTTTAATCACAGTGTAACGATTGTAAAGCTTTCAAATGGTAAGTACAAACTTCTGGATCCAACATGGGTTCCGTTTTTAAGAGAATTATGGTCAAGCGCAGAACAACAGCAAAACTACTTAATGGGTGTACCTGAAGGTGCTGACCTTATGGTCACTCCGGTTTCTGCCCCGGAAAATCACTTCTTCAGGATATCGGGCAAATCAAAAATTTATCCTGATGGCACACTAAGTGGTGAATTTGTTTTGACCGCTGAGGGTCAGTCGGATGCCTCTGTCAGAAGAATGTTTACAGGAAATTATAAAACCGAATGGAGAAAATCATTAGAAAAGGAACTACTAAAGATAGCACCACAGGCAAGAATTACTGAAATGGATTTCGGTAAACCCTATGAATACCTCGAAAGTAATATTCATATAACAATAAAATATATAATTAATGACTATGCTATTGTCACTGACGATGAAATTATATTTACCCCTTTAGTAGCATCAAATTTATTTAAGAGAGGTATGGCACATCTTTATATGTCTACAAATCTGGAAGATCGTAAATATGCGTTCAGAGACAGGTGCTCACGACTTGTTGAACTTAATGAGACTGTTGAACTTCCTTCTGCCGGTGAATTACTACCTTTAAATCTGGTTGAAAAAGCTGGTGACGATATTGCCTCATTTGAGGGAGAAATTGATCTGATAGATAATACTTTTAGTTTTAGCGAAAAAATTAAACTTTCCAGGAGAATATATGAAAAAGAAGACTGGAAATCGTTCAGGGATGTAGTAGTTGCTCAAAAAGAGTATGCAACCACTCCGGTTATAATCCAACTTAAAAAATAAGTAATCTTTAAAAAGAATAATGATGAAAAAGATAATAATAGCAATATATCTCCTGTCGATAATTACCTGCATTTACTCTCAAAATGAAAATAGTGATGCAGTTTATCTTAAACTTGAAAAGAAATATACACTGAATGATGATGGAAGTATTGATTTCAGATGTGCGAAAAGTATCGAACTTCTTACTCATTTTTCATTTCACAGGCTCTACGGCGAAACCTTTATTCTTTATAATACTGACTTTCAGGAATTAAAGATTAACTCAGCTTTCACCATAATGGCTGATGGCAAAAAAGTGATTACGCCGGATAATGCTTTTAACCAGGTTTTACCAAGGTTTTCGACAAACGCACCATATTATAACAATATCCGTGAAATGGTAGTTACTCATACCGGACTTGAGAGAAATGCTGTAATCAATCTGGATTACACTTTACATTCAGCCAAAGGGTACTATCCTGAACTGATGGGAAATGAAGTACTGAACACATCATCTCTGGTCAATGAGTTGATAATTACTGTTGAAATTCCATCAAATAAAACTCTTAATTTCAAGCTCTTAAATATTAACGGCACTCCGGTAATTTCAAATAATGGTAATAGTGTATCCTACACATGGAAATTTAAAGCATTACAAGCTAATTCAAAAGATAATTTCAGACTTTCTGATAATCTTGCTGATCCAAGGTTAATTTTTAGTACTTCAGATCTACAAACAGCATTAAACTACTTTACCGATCAGGTTGGTTTTGATTTTAGATTAAATGAAAGCATGAAAGAGGTTGTTGCCAATGTAACAGAAAATGATCAGGATCAGTTAAAAGTAGCTCTTGAGCTTCAAAAGATCGTATCAAATGATCTCAACAATTTAAATATTCCATTGAAATATAATGGTTTCAGATGCCGGACACCAATAGAAACCTGGAATAGTAATCAGGGTACCATGTTAGAAAAAACATTACTGTTAACGGCCTTGTTACGAGAGTCAAATATCAAAGCTGATCCTGTAGTAATAATTCCGACTGATCTGTTTGAGAGAAAAGTTGGAGATTTGAGTCTCCTGAATAAAATTCTGGTCAAAACGAAAATTAAAGAACATGGTATTGTATATTTATCTGCAAACCACACAAATAGTCAGAATCAGATTATGAACCTTGGTAATTCAGTAGCAATAGTTTTGAACAGGGATTCTGATAATATGAAGTTTGTAATTAATAATGCAAAAATGAGTGGAATTTTGCTGGAAGGATTACTGGATTTTCAGAACGATGACAGATTGCTTGGAGAAATGCAACTACATCTTGCAAATAATACTAATCCATTTTTTACAAACTACAATGATAGTTCAAATTTGAAAACTATGCTGAAAGGAGGAATATCAGGCAGTAACATCGTATCGAACAAAATAAATAAGATCAGCCGTGATATAAGTTCCACAATTATGGAATTTGAAGTAGATGATCCAGGAGTACAACACGCAAACTACACAACTTTTGAAATACCATATATTAAAAACGGGGTAATTAGCTGGCATATGAATACCCTTCCTGCCAAAAGAAATGCCGCGCTTGAGGCTCCTATGATGATAGACGAGAAATACAAATTTGCAATCAAGTTACCTGGAGGTGCTAAGATGGTTTCAAAACCAAAGAATATAGAGATCACCAATGATGTAGGATACTTGCTGATTAAGTATGAAAACCTTGAAACAGGGATGGTTATCACAAGGCATATCATAATAAATAAACCTATAATTCAACCGGAAGAATATGCTGCTTTCAGGGAACTCATTGTAGAATGGAACAATCAGAATTCACGAAGTTTTGTTTATAAGAATTAACTTTAGCTATAAAACAATGGAGATTATTCTAATCGGAAGAAGAAGGTAAAATGAGATATATACAAATAATCATTGCTGTATTACTTTCCAATATAATGTATGGCCAGTACTCTACAATGGAGTTAACATTCCTGGCAAAAATAAATGATCTTGAAATACCAATTGATAGCATTAGAATTTTAAATAATACCCAGGGAGATGACACAACTATTTACCACCCTGATAATTTATTAGTTATTGATTATTTATCTGATGTTAATGAAAATAAGTTTGATCATTCCGATAATAAATTTGTTATAAAAAGTTACTCAAACCCCGCTACAGGTAGGATAAACCTTGTCCTGAAACTTTCTGAACCATCAAGAGTTGAGATCACTTTAAGTGATATTTTGGGTTGCCAGGCATTTAGGTATAAAAGCAATTTAAAACGGGGCAATAATATTTTTTCTATCCAATCAGGTATAAAGGGATACAATATTATAAATTTCAGAAATAGTGAGGTTTCTGAAACAATTAAGATTGTGAATTTTGCTACAGGTGAACATTGTAGTATTGATCATATGTATCATGAAGATAAATCACACAGGAAATTTGGTAACATTGATAATGGGTTTAGTTTTATATACGGAGATGAATTAATATATACAGCCTATTCAGATATTCTGGAAGCTTCTGAAACTGACAATCCAACAGGAGATAAAGCCATAGATTTCCAATACTCAACCGGAAAAACATGTACCGGGATACCTGTTGTTTACGACATTGAAGGTAATTCCTATTCAACGGTTCAAATTGGTGATCAATGCTGGATGGCTGAAAACCTCAAAACAACAAAATATAGGAATAATAATCCTATCCCGAATATAATTAATGATACAAATTGGGAAAGTCTGGAAACTGGATCATATGTTTTATATGATAATGATATGAGTTGGAAAGATATTTATGGAGTTCTTTACAATTGGTATGCTGTTATTGATGAAAATGGATTATGTCCGGAAAGATGGCATATACCAATTGAAGAGGAGTTTAAAATTCTTACAGATCTTGCTGGAGGATTAGACTCGCCTTCAGGTAATTTATTGAAATCATCAAAACAGGTGGACTCACCATTAGGTGGTGAATCTGAAACAGATATACACCCCAGATGGGACTATGATGTTACAAATTATGGTATTAATACATTTGGGTTACAGGTACCGGCAGGAATCAGAGGTGATGCAGTACATTACCTTAGTATTGGCAGTTTAGGTTCATGGTGGACATCAACTGAACATCCCGGGCCAAATCATGCATATTACAGAAGCTTACACTCTTCCGAGGGTTATATTAGCTGGTATGGTGGGGATACGCATTGGGAATTCAGTACGTTGCAGCAAAGATTGATATAATTGATAATACCCGGATTTAATATTAAAATATAAACTAAGATGACAACTGATCAGGACGCAATATCGTTGAAAAACGATCTAAAAAAATGTACTTTTCAGACCCTGGAAACATATTCAAATGTTCACCGTGGAAGCGGTCATAAATCTATTATAACAACGCATCTTTTTGAAAAAGCCAGATTGATCGTACTTGATTATCTCAATCTTTCCGGATCCGGGTTTTCAGTTGTTTTTTGTTCACCCATATCTGCTCATGAAATATTAAAAAGATTAAAAGGAAAAAATTATAGTGTAGTTTCCAGCGATGATATTGGATTATCTCTTGGAGTCAGGGCTATTGTAGCGAAGAAAAACTCGTTTCCCGGAGGAGCCCCTTCTCTTACAGGCGGAGGTACTGCAAGACTGGTTTCAGGAAACTGGGTTGTTTGGTCATTTCTTCCTGATAAGTACGAGGCCGGAACACCTTCAATTGTGAACATAATTACTTTTGCACGTGCATTACAGCTCGTTCAAAAATATGGAAGCGAATTATTGGAAAAAACTAATGATTACAATGAAGACGTTAAGGATTTACTCTATAATGATCACTTAGTAGAGGTATCTGGTCAGATCCTGCTGGATAAGTTGAGGGATACTATCATTGGACGTAATTTAACTGTTCCAACATCAGCAGGGAACACTTCATTTATTAATTTTGATAGCAGTGCCAGTACTCCTTCACTTGAACCAATTGCTGAGGCTTTTACCAGATGCTGGAACCTTTCAGATAAAAACCAGAAAGAGATAGTTCAGGAAGTAAGGGAAATATGTTTTGGGTTTTTCGGTGCTCCATTTTCAAAATATGATATCATCTTTACAGCAAATACTACTGAATCAATAAATCTTGTAGCTAATGAACTAATTAACAAAAATGGTGGAGAAACAGTTGTTTTAAGTACTATGCTTGAACACTCATCCAATGACCTGCCATGGAGGAAAGTTTCAAAAGAATCACCAATAAGGTTGTCTGTTGATAACGATGGAATAATAAATTCTGAAGAACTTGAAATGCAGTTGAAAAGCTATAATTATGACAAAAAATATGGCTCAAAACGTATTAGGATAGTTGCTGTTAGTGGTGCATCAAATGTACTGGGAATATGCAACAACCTTAAACAAATAAGTGAGATTACACATCGCTATGGTGCGGAATTACTTGTTGATGCGGCACAATTGGTTGCACATCGCGGAATAAATATGGAAGCTGATGGAATAGATTATCTGGCAGTATCTGCTCATAAAATATATGCTCCTTTTGGATGTGGAATACTTATCTCCGGAAAAGGATTATTGAATTATAGCAAAAATGAAATAATATCATTGGGAGAAGAAAATGTATCAGGGATAGCTGCATTGGGAAAATCTCTTTCTCTGTTTAGCCGGGTAGGAATGGATATTGTTGAAGAAGATGAAAGACAACTTACTTCATATGCATTAAATGCATTGTCAAAAGTTCCCGGTATTAAGGTTTATGGTGTAAAAACAACAGATAATAAGAATTTTAACAACAAACTTGGTGTTATTGTTTTTGAACTAAAAAGAATTATGGCAGATGGTATTGCCAAAAAACTATCTATTGATTCAGGTATTGGTGTCAGGTTTGGTTGTCATTGTGCGCACATAATTATTAAGCATCTGCTCAATATCGGACCCGGATTGGAAAAGTTTCAAAGATTGGTGGTAACAATGATACCAAAAGTAAATCTTCCGGGACTAACACGGGTTAGTTTTGGAATTGAAAACACCAGGGAAGATATTGACAATCTTGTTGTTGCGTTAGAGAATATTGTAAACAAATCAAAGTTGGGAAAGCGTAAAAGCAGGAAAGAAGTAGAATCTGGAATAAAAGAAATGATCACAAATGCTGAGAACAGAATCTATGGTTTATAAATACATCCACAATTTAAACACATATATTATATTTGCGATTCAATTCTTTAGCATGTGTAGATGATCGTAAAACTCAATGAAGGCGAATATTTTGGAGATCAGCTTAGGTCAGTTGAAACAGATGAGTTCAAACTTAGCAGTACATCCAACTCTCCCGATACCAAGACTTTAACACATGTACATGAAAATGATTATCTAAGTTTACAACTTCATGGATTATACCATGAATCAGCCGGTAATAATGAGATAACTGTAGGTGCCGGCGATTTAATTTACCGTCCGAAAGATTATTCCCATCAGAATACTTTCCATAAAAAAGGTGGTATTTGCTTTAACATTGAACTTAAAGATGGGTGGAATGAAAAGTATGACATAAACCTGTCAAGGAAATACCAACATCTTAAATCATTTAAATCACAGTCATTATATAAACTTGTAAATCTTTTTTATAACAACTTTGATGAAGATCAGGCCAGGGAATACATAATTGACTGTATTGACAATATCAATTGTAATGATGAATATTATACGAACAGCTGGGTAAAAACAATAACAGGGATAATTCAAAACAACATTGAAACTTTTCACTCATTAAGTGAACTTGCCTCAGAAATACAGGTTAATCCGTCATATTTGTCACGTGCATTTAAAAAAAATACCGGGGTTACAATTAGTGAATACCAGATGAATATTAAATTACTGGCATCTACAACTTTTCTTCTCGACAATAAACTGTCTATTAGCGATATATCATATAAAACAGGCTTTTATGATGACTCTCATTTTATTAGAAGTTTTAAGTCAGTTTATAATATTTCACCTCATCAGTTCCGTCTTATGTTCAAAAAGTAAATCCTGTACAATTTTATGTGATTATTTCATCGCAATTTTGTCGTAAAAATAAACTACATCATGAAATATTGGTTTATCATAATACTGTTAACCTCTGTTGTATTATCAGGGTGTAATGAACAGAAATTATCAATTGAAGCTGCTGAACAAGCTTACAATGATTTTGATTTAGAAAAATCCGAGAAAATCCTTAACAGGATACTTGAACATGATACTACAGATGTGGAGTTGAAATGCGATGCACTCAGAAGACTTTCACTCATTAAGTGGAAGTTCTATAAAAATTACCAGTCAGCATACAGACTATTGCTAAAAGCTGATTCATTGGGTGAGTCAAAATATAAAGCATGGGCACTGGCAACCAGGATAAGCAGAGAAAATGAGAATTTTGATGATGCATTAGATGCTAATCAAAAAATGCTGAAATATGCTGTTTCAGAATCTCAGAGACAGGAGGCTGTTATTGAAAACTCGAAGGTCATATATGAATCTGCGATAAAAGAAATTAAAGATGGTCGTAACCCAGATACGGTTAAACTTCACAAATCGGCCAACAGGCTTCTCAACATCTTAAACACAGATGCAGTATCACATGAACAATCCAAACTTCTTTTAGGTATTTCATTACTTCTGGATGATTACGAAAAACTAATAACAGCATGGATGTCGTATTTTCATTTTCATGATACTTCCGAGGTATATCCCTACCTGCAACAAGCTTACCGTACTCTGATTGAAGTAAAAACCAAATACGAGAATTCAAACAGTTCAATTGACACAAAAGAAACATTGATCAAAGCATTAGGTTTATCAAGACTTTATGAATACATACCCGCTGTTACTTATAACAAAAACATAGATTACAATCAGGAAGTAACAGACTTAATTGTTTACTCACAGTATCTGGATACTGTTAAGAAGGTTACAAATGAATACTATCGACAAATAGCAACTAATGAAGCTGATGAAAAAGAATATAAACAATGGCTCAGTAATGTAAGAAAAGAACTGTGGAAACAGGTCTCATGTTTTAATAAATCTGAATATGATGAAAAGAAGTTCATGAATGAAACCGAAAAGCACTTTGGAGCGAAAGGTTTTAGCGGAGGAACTGCTAACTTCAGTGGTTTTGTATTGTGTCTTGGGCATATTGTTGACCGTGAAAAGGTAGTAATAGAACAATATGGATATACTCCTGACCTAACCTATACTCAAATTGATATGATGACATCAAATGGTTATTCAAGCTGGTTTTGGGAAAATCAGGCATCAGGAGGATGGGCAACTGACGATGAGATCATAAGAGTTAGAGAAGTTTATTTAAGTCAGCCATATAAAAACTGGGTTTCTTTAAATGACACTATCATAAGAAATGGTATTTTAAATGAGATAAAACTACTAATGTCCGGACATCATAATATGGACCAGACAAGCCTGGCAGGTAAACTTGAAGCAAAGTTAAATTTTGATGCCAATACTGAACTATATGACAGCCTTTTTGACCTGGGATTACGGAGTAATAATCTAAAGCTGGCATTTTTACGTACTTATTCAAAGCGCCGTGAAGAAGCAACAATATTTGCACATGAAGGCCGTCATAGTATTGATAAAAGATATTTTCCTGAAGAATTTGCAAAAATGACAAATGCTGAACGGGAATATCGTGCAAAACTATCTCAACTAATATTTGCTACCGAACCAAGATATGAGCTTGCAGGAATGGTAAGTAGCATTGGTGACTCAGGTCACGGATTAGCAAATAAAATGATAGTTGAAGATATTATTGAATGGATTAACCAAAACAATGAAAGTATTCCCGGATACTCAGCAAACAGGTCAGCATTTGAACAGATATTCTTACTATCAGCGAACCAGATAAAAGAATGCTGCAAAAAAGCAGAACCATTAATTACCTATTAACACTAATTGTATTGTTGTATTGAATAGTATGCCATTAACAGCTTATTATTGATCAATATAATCGATTTTAATGTCTGTTGACTAAGACTATGATAAATGACATTAAAAACTTTTTGACTTTTATCGGCAAATTAACTATGTTTGACATTAAATAGAAGCAGTAGCAGATTAGGGGAAATAGCGGATTAAGTAGCTTAACAGGATTGTTTAGCAAACACTACAAATAACTTACACCACTTGTGCAATTGCATTTGGAGAAATAAAAGATATATCTTACGATTTATCCATAATACTGCTTGGTTTAATGAAAGGCATATGCTTTCCGGAACAAAATTAGTAACAACCAAACAAACTGCATTTGCAATTGGTATGGGATTAATTGCAATACTGGCCTCATTTATTATAATATATATTGCATATACGAACTCAATAAAAACTACAGAAAAAAACCTTTACAGATATTATACAAACAAGGCTAAGTTAATTCATTCGCTTATAGATGTAAATCAAAACAGGCAGGACAATGTGATATTAAGTATTATTGAACAAACACATGAGAACCAGAAAAGCAAGCCAGCTGATGAGTACATATGTATTGTAGACAGCAATTCAAATCTAATATTTCACACCATATCACCAAAAACCGTTGGAAATTATGCAGGAAACAATAAAATACTACTTTCTGAATCAAACATTTGTGTTTTAAACGATCTTGTTTCAAAAAAGGAAAATTTTACAGGTAATTATATTTCGAGTACAGGTGAGAGTCAGATTGCAGCATTTGAATATGTTCCATCCAAAAACTGGGTTATCGGGGTACACAGATCAAAAGAGAAGCTACTTTCAGAAATAAGATCACAATACAGTGGTTTTACAACTGCATTAATCATAATTGGAGGTTTTTTATTACCTATTTCTTTGGTTTTTCTGTTTTGGGCATCCAGGGTATCATATAAAAGGGAACTACATATAATGCAGATTACCAAAAACCAATTAAAAACTCAAAATGAACTATTAAAAGCGGCAAAAGACAAAGCTGAATTATCGGACAGGTTAAAATCATCATTTCTGGCAAATATTAGTCATGAGATCCGAACACCTATGAATGGAATAATTGGCTTTTTAAATCTGCTGAATGATAAAAACTTCAGTAATTCGGATAAGTCAAGATTTATCAATATAATAAACGAAAGCGGGAATCGGCTTTTGGGTACAATTAATGATATTATTGAAATATCAAAGATCGAATCGGGTGATACTAAAGTTAATCTGGCCCCAATAGAAATTGACGATTTTCTTTCTTATTGTTACAACCTGTTTCATCCCGAAGCTGTTCACAAAAATATTGGTCTTAGTTATATTGAACCCGGTGGACAAAGCATAAAAAGAATAATGTCGGATAAGAATAAATTAGATTCTATCATGGCAAACCTGTTAAAAAACGCATTGAAGTTTACAGAAAAGGGAGATATAAGATTTGGATATGAGGTTAGAAAAAATAAAGTCCTTTTCTTCGTATCTGACACTGGTAGCGGAATAGAAGAAGATAAAATCAAATCCATTTTTGACAGATTTGTTCAGGGTGACAACACCGATACCAGATCATATGAGGGTTCGGGAATCGGATTGTCCATTTGTAAATCATATGTTGAGCTACTTGGAGGTGCAATATGGGTAAATTCTGAAGTAAACAAAGGCTCAACTTTTTATTTTACATTACCTTATAATGATATTATCAAGCACAATATTCCAAATGAGAAAATGGATCAGATAATTAAAGAAACGTTAGCAAAAAAAATCAAAATCCTTATTGTTGATGATGACAATGTTAGTACCAGGTTATTATCTGTAGTATTAAACAATTACGGGTTTGAACTATTAACTGTTAAAAATGGTGTTGATGCTTTAAAGTCCTGCAAAGATAATCCAGATATTAACCTTGTACTAATGGATATACAAATGCCTGAGATGAATGGTCATCAAACAACACGGCAAATAAGAAAGTTTAATAAGGATATTTATATTATTGCTCAAACAGCATATGCTTATGTTGAAGATGAAGAGAGAGCAATACAATCCGGTTTCAACGATTATATTACAAAACCGATTATTAAGGATGAATTAGTACTTGCACTTGAAAAATACCTGAATTACCTAAAGAATTAGTTACTCTATTAATAATGCTAATACATTAGATCATTGATTGCTTCTCTGGACAGATAGAAAACAGAATTATTGACCACATTGAAATGTTCAGGATAATTTTATAACTTATTCAGATCTACAGCAAACAGATTAAAAAGAAAAAAGGAAATACAGAGTAACAAAACATTCATGATTCCGAGGAATCACCAACAGAGATGAAAGAGAATTAACTTGCGGTATCTATGTACCAATATAATTTTACTATGTACTCTGTT
>JANQGJ010000090.1 GCA_028277395.1 Bacteroidales bacterium
TGGGAATGATACTGGTGTCGATGTACCTGCCGATATTCCAGATTTCCACTTCGTTTATGTAGTACCTACAAAAAGATATAACCTACATTTTTTTCTAAACCAGTACGTGTTGTATGTTTCTCAAACACAACGCTTTATGTCAAGGCTCTTATTTGGAATGATTCTAAATATTTTGTTAAAGAGACATTTTTTGGTGATTCATGACATTAAGGGGTATACGAAAGATTAACCAAATCAAAAAAAATGAATACTGTAATAACAGGCTTAGTGTGCTTGATTTTAGCTGTTTCCTTACCTCTGAAATCTTCAACCAATAATCTTACATTTAAAGTGAATCATTGTAAAAACAACAGCACAAGTTTATCAAAAGCCTTTCCTGAAAAAGGTTATGCTGAATTGACTAGAGAACCGAATGGTGATTTTATTTACATATATAATCTGGAGAAATTAAAAATCCAATATACACAGGAATATAGCTTTACATCAAGTGATTTCTACTACTATCTTATTTATCGTGTTTATAATGAGGATCGAGAGATTGTGTTGGGTTATGACATAGATGAGGGGGTGATTTTACCAAATTCACCATTGGTTGATCTAGAACTCGGTGAAAACTTTGAGTCCATTGATTGTAGTTCACTTAGTGAAGGGAACTATTTATTAGAAGTTGACTTACCCAAAGGAGGTAATCTTTATCTGAGGTTTAAAAAGATTGAAACTCCAGGTTAAGACAATATTGAAACATTAATAACTATGTTTTACTTATAACCAAGAAATATTAATCAAATGCTAAATAAAATAATTTTAACCCTGAGTTTATTACTCATATTTGTAGTAAGTTCATGTACATTAAACACTACGAATTACTCTCCAAGAGAGTATGTGCAATGGATAAATGATCCTGATAATGGGATGATTTCAGAATTTAAATCTGAAAACTATACATATTCATTACAATACAGACCTGTACCTTTTTTAGTACTGTTAGAGGCTAACTCCCCTGAATTATCATTTAAAATGTTCGATTCTATTTCTGATGAGATTTCAGGATTTCAGCAATTTATGCTTCATGTTTCGAGTAATGATAATACACAGAACTGGCAGGAAAAATCATTACGGAATTTTGAAGGGCCTGATCAACAAATTCGTTATTTCAGTTTTTCAATGCAAAATGATTTTAAACTAATTCAAGGCGTAGATACAATCAATTGTTCTATGTTTCATTTTGAAAGAGATTATGGTATTAGACCCTATGGTACGTTTTTAATTGGTTTTGAATGTGAAGTAGCTAATAAATCTGTAAGTAATACATCATTGAACGGTGCTTCCTTAAAAATAATCTATAAAGATTCATCATTTGATAATGAAGAAATTGAATTTAATTTTTCTTCAAACAACATTAATAAAATTCCAACCCTAAAATTATAAACAATGATACAAAGGTTTCGAAATAGTATATTAGCCAAACCTATTACGGTTTTCCTCTTATTAACTTTTCTATCCACGTTTGTGACCCCCACAACAGTTTTTGCACTTACAGGGGGCCCCAGTCAACCAGAGGTACAAAGCTTTACTCCGGTATCAACTACCGAGATGGTTAATTTATTTACAGGTGATTTCAATTATAACATACCATTGCTTGATATAGGTGGATATCCGATCAATCTAAGCTACCAGTCCGGGATAACAATGGATCAGCAAGCTAGTTGGGTAGGATTAGGGTGGAATATAAACCCTGGAAGTATATTGCGTAATATGAGGGGGTTACCGGATGATTTTTCTGGTGATGAGGTCATTCAGGAGCAAAATATGAAGCCAAACAGAACATATGGTTGTAAAGTTGGTTTTGGCTTTGAATTCGCAGGTAAGGATGGTAAAGGCACAGTAGGAATTAGAGCTGCTACCGGATTGACATATAATAACTATGTTGGAATGGGTATTGAAAACTCCATAGGTTTTGGATTTAAGGCAGGTAGTGCATTCCCACTAACCACTAATCTTGGGTTACAGTCCAGCACATTAAACGGGCTTGATGTTTATGCAAATGTTGGTTTGGAGCAGAAACTCACAGAAATCAACAAAATGGATGTAAATGGTGGATTATCCTTTAGTTCTTCTTATAATACCAGAAAAGGAATTGAAGCTGTTACATTCTCTTCATTTGTTTCAATTAATCCACTATCACATATAGCTACAAAAGTAAGAGGTCTTGAAGAACTGGATAAAATAGACTATGGATTTGGAGGAAATTCACCCATAAGCTTTGCAGTAAACAACCACATTCCACAAATACAGTTTCCACAAAATACAGAATCATTAAAATTATCAGTAAAAATTGGTGGGGTAGCAACACTTGCCGAATTAACAGGTGATATTTCAGGATTTTATTCACAACAGGTATTTTCAGTAAATAAAGAAAGTGTACCTGCATATGGTTATTTATATTCCCAAAATGGTGCTGATGGAAAAAACTCTATGTTGGATTTTAACAGAGAAAAAGATGGTGCTTTCAGTAGAAATACTCCATCACTACCCATTGCAAATTTTACATATGACATCTATTCAGTTATGGGACAAGGAGTACAAGGCTCATACCGGCCTTTTAGAAGTGATATGGGACATTTGTTTGACAGGCAGGTAGGAACAACTTCCACAAGCGGAAGTCTTGGTTATGAGGGTTCTGCCGGATTTGTAGCCGCGGTTGGATGGGATGTAACATTAAATGATGTACATTCAACTTCCGGCAAGTGGGTTAGTGGAAATAAAATGTTGAATAAACTGAAATTTTCAGAAACAAGTAATTCAAGTGATGTTTATGAGCCGTATTATTTTAAAAGGGCAGGTGAGATGTCAGTTGATCCGGAATCTGACATATTCGATGATTTAATGGGTTGTGAACCTGTCAGAGTAAAGTTGGTAAAATCAGGAGGGATGGAAGTTGTTGCTACAGACGATTTCGAAAATAATTCAAACATTACTGCTGGTTTTGAACAATCCAAAAGGAAATTCAGGCAAAAAAGGAATCAACCATTTCAAGTCATTACAAAAGGTGAGTATGAAAATATCGCAACTGAAAGTGAATTATTCGAGGAATTCTCTATTCATGGAAAAGATCATCACATAGCTGAAGTTAGAGTTACCAATACGGATGGATCAAGATATAATTATGGTATACCTGTATATAATACAAAACAAATTGAAGCTACATTCAATGTTTCAGGTTTACCTTATGATTGTCGTAGTGGATTGGTTACATATGAGAGTAACAGTAATTCAAAAAATAATAGTCGAGGAATTGATGGTTATTTCAATAGAAAAGTATTGAATGATTATGCTCATTCATATTTATTAACAAGTATATTTTCAGCAAATTATGTTGATGTAACTGGTAATGGCTTAACCGATGATGATTTGGGCACTTATGTTAAATTTAGATATATGTCCGTAAAAAACTATAAATGGAGAACCCCATATGAAGCAAATAAAGCAATATATAATGAAGGATTGAAAACTGTAGATGGTTATAATAAAGGAGATGATAAAGGAAGTTACCTTTATGGTGAGAAGGATGTTTTTTATCTGGAAAAAATTGAAACTAAAAACTACATCGCTTTTTTTCACACATCTGACAGAACTGATGCTTTAGGTGTATTAGATGAGAATGGTGGAAAAAACACCAGCAAAAAACTTCGTAAACTGGATAAAATTAGTCTGTACTCGAAACATGACTTTGATCCGACTAACCCTGATGATGCTGTTCCAATAAAGGAAGTACATTTTGAATATGAAGAAGATCCGTCAAAACAGTTATGCCAGGGAATTCCTAACTCAAGTAACAATGGTGGAAAACTAACCCTT
>JANQGJ010000103.1 GCA_028277395.1 Bacteroidales bacterium
TGGCGAATAACAGCAGTATTTGAGGATGGAGAACACTGGAAGGGAACAGATAATGGTGATGGTAATACAGGTACCAGTGGAACAATAACTTTGATAAGGTAATTGTTAATGCTAGATTGTTCTATTGCTTCATTGTTCTATTGTTAGGAAGAAACTTCATAGTATCATATAACAATCGAACCATAGAGCAATCGAACTCTCCTTCGTTTATTTATCAGGAATAATTAATTTTGTTGTTTCAATACAATTTGTAACAATGTCGAAGCTAACTATTGTGCCAACTCCAATTGGGAATCTGGGTGACATAACACTTAGGGCCATGGAAGTGCTGAAATCAGTTGATACAATACTTGCTGAAGATACACGTACAAGTGCTAAGCTGCTTAAACATCTTGGAATTGATACCCGGATGAATTCGTATCACCAACATAATGAGCATAAAGTTGTTAAAAGTTTGGCTCAACGTATTGCAAATGGAGAAACTATGGCATTGATCACTGATGCCGGCACACCAGCTATTTCTGATCCGGGATATTTGCTTGTAAGAGAATGTATTGCTCTTGGAAAGGAAGTGGAGTGCCTTCCCGGTGCAACAGCATTTGTTCCGGCACTGGTAGTATCCGGATTACCAAATGATAAGTTTTATTTCGAAGGGTTTTTACCTCATAAAAAAGGCAGACAAACCCGGTTAAAAGCACTGTCCCAATTATCCACAACAATTGTACTGTATGAATCGCCACACAGGTTACTAAAAACCTTAAATCAGATTGCAGAATTTTTTGGAGAAGAAAGAAATATCTCTGTTTCACGTGAGCTAACAAAGATACATGAGGAAACCATAAGAGGAACAGCAAAAGAGGTAATTGAGTATTTCTTAAAAAATACAATAAAAGGTGAAATAGTAATTATAATTGGTCAACCTTAATATCGCCTAAAGTCCAACAAACACGGTAGTGTTCGCAATTGGACAAACAATGTCCGGTTATTGTCATACAATCTATAATAAGTAATTACCTGCATATTTTATAAATAGCTAAAAAGCAGGGCAGTATAAGTTTTGGCATGATGTTAGATGACGTGATCTCAGAACAGAAATTTAAAAATGCAGAAAAATGAAATTTTTAACTAGGAATACAATACTTACAATAGCTTTAGCATTTACTTTACCAGCTTATATTTTTGCATCATCAGGATCAATTGTTGCACATGGAAACGTTAAAGCCAAAACTAAAACTGTTTGTGTAAATTCTGCAACAATTGCATATGAAAAAGCAATATTAGTTAACTTCAATTTTGAGGATGAAGGATATATAAATGATATTCCTTTCGGAGATAAGACCATTTCTTCAGAAGAATTATATCAGAAAGCCATAGCAGTAGATTATGAGTTCGAAGAAGAGTCATATATTGATGATATCAATTTGAACACTCATGAATCGGTTCTTTAATTCATGCAACGGAATTAATAAAATTATGCCAGCAAAATTGTAATTTTTGACAAAGAAGTTAGTATTAGAGTTATGAACCACTATAATCCCGGCTAGTCCGGGATTTTTTTTTTGAAGTATGGTTATATTTGTAGAAACAATTAAACAGGAAATATGGCAGAGGACAAAAAACGATGCTCATGGTCGGGAGCAAAAGTACTTGATACTAAATATCATGATGAAGAATGGGGTGTACCTGTTCATGATGATGATAAATTATTTGAATTTCTTGTACTAGATGCTTTTCAGGCGGGTTTAAGCTGGTCAACAATACTTAATAAAAGAGAGAACTTTCGTGAAGCTTTTGATGGTTTTAATGCAACCAAAATAGCAAAGTATGGAGAAGAAAAAGTTGAGGAGTTATTGCAAAACAAAGGAATAATAAGGAACAAATTAAAAATATATTCTACTATTTCCAATGCAGCGCTTTTTTTGAAGGTTCAAAAAGAGTTTGGAAGTTTTGACAGTTATATATGGCAGTTTACAGGAGGTGCTACAATTGTAAACAGCTGGAAAAGTATGAATGAAATACCCGTAAGTACGCCTGAATCGGATGCTATGAGTAAAGACTTAAAAAAACGAGGATTTAAATTTGTTGGAACAACAATTTGCTATGCGTTTATGCAGGCAGCAGGAATGGTAAACGATCACACAATTGATTGTTTTAGATACAATGAAGTTGGTAATTAAGTAGTAGTGGACTATCTTTGTTGATTGATACACCACTTTTTCTTGCCACTCAGATGAAAAACGATAGTTATCAAATAGATTACAGCAGTCTGATTAAATCAATCGTTATTTCAGTTGTATCAGCGGTATGTGCATATCTGATCTTTTTTTTATATTCAAATTATGTTGCCCTTTATTTTGCCTACGATTTTGATATTCCTGCTTTTGTTAATTTAAAGGGTATAAATTTCATACAGGGAGATGAAACAACTTACTGGTCAAGAGATGCCCTGATTACCATATTATTATCAAAACCTATTTCAGCATTTATTGGGGGAATTGTTTTTTTGGTTATTCTTATGACCAGCACGAAAAAACCTGTATCAATTATCTTGTTTTTATTCTGGTTGATAGTGTTTGGATTTAACACAGCTTTTGGAATTTTAATTGATGATGCTGTTGCCGGATCAGGGACGTATGAGGTAGCAGTTGTTATGAACATCAACAATATATCTCTAATAGTAATTTCAATATTTCTGGCCTTTTTGCTTTTTAAAATAGGAATGATGAATGGAAGGCTGATAATTATGTCATTTCCGCATCAACATCTTTATTTATTGAGGTCAAGAATTATCTTTTTTATAACAATATTCCTGATCCCATGGTTGTTAATTCTTGCATATAGTTATTTCACTCATGATCCGTCAGATCATAGTTCTGAATTACTTAAAAATTTGCCTGTACTTATATTGTTGATACCTTTTATTACCGCATCAAAACCTGAGAATATTGAGTTTAAGTACCTTCCAACAATCAGGCATAGTTATATTGATGTTTTGTTATCAATATTATTTATGATATTATCTGCAATATTGATAATACTGATGAAAAATGGCATAGAAATAACCGGCTATTGAACCGGGTTATTTGAGTTGTCAAATTTTATACTTTTATCCAAATATTAAGTGATCATTAAATTTAAATTATTATGAGAAATATATTACTGGCAATACTAATACTGCTGATGGGTTTTTCAACCTCGGAAGCTAAGAAAAAAGAAGAGGAAAAAAAATCTGGTCTTTCATCTTCGACCTTTAATGGTCTAAAATGGAGAAGCATTGGTCCGGCATTCGTTTCTGGAAGGATATCTGATTTTGCCGTTGATCCTGATAATTTCAGTACATATTATGTTGCAGTGGCTTCAGGCCACATATGGAAAACAACCAATAACGGAATTACTTTTACCCCAATCTTTGATAATCATGGGGTTTATTCCATTGGTTCACTGGCAATGGACCCCAATAATAGTAATGTAGTCTGGGCGGGAACAGGTGAAAATAACCACCAGCGAGCTCTTGGTTACGGCAACGGTATTTATAAAACCACAGATGGTGGAAGTTCCTGGAAAAATATGGGACTTAAAGAATCAAGGCATATAGGGGAAATACTGGTTGACCCCAGAAACTCAAATGTTGTTTATGTTGCTGCAGAAGGTTCAGCGTGGGGCCCTAATGAAGAACGAGGAGTTTTTAAAACTACCGATGGTGGTGAAAACTGGGAAAAGGTTCTTTACATAAGTGAAAATACAGGAGTTGCCAACCTGTGTTTTGAACCGGGCAATCCGGATGTTATTTATGCCGGTGCTGAACAGCGTCGTCGTCGTCAGTTTAGTAAAATTGGAGGAGGTCCTGAGTCAGCATACTATAAATCAACTGATGGAGGACTCACCTGGAACAAATTGGAAAAAGGAATACCTAAAGTTGATAAAGGAGGAATGGAAATAGTTGTGTCTGCAACTAACCCGGATATTGTTTATGTTATGTTTGAAGCTTCAAACGATAAAGGTGGTGTTTACAGATCAACAAACAGGGGCGCATCATTTAAAAAGCGAAATGATTATAACAGTAGCGGACAATACTATTCCGAGCTGGTGGTTGACCCAATAAACCCCGATAAACTGTATTCACTTGATACTTACTCAAAAGTCAGTGTTGATGGTGGAAAAACATGGAAATCTGTTGGGCTTTGCAAACGTCATGTTGATGACCATGCAATGTGGATTGACCCAACAAATACCAGGCATTATATGATAGGTGGTGACGGAGGTATTTACGAAAGCTGGGACGATGGTAGTACATGGATTCATAAAACTACACTTCCGGTAACTCAATATTACAGGGTTAATGTTGATAATACCGAGCCATTTTACTGGGTTTATGGCGGCACCCAGGATAATGCAAGTATGGGAGGCCCGTCAAGAAATACAAAATATGGTGGTGTAGCAAGTGATGAATGGGTTGTAACACTTGGTGGTGATGGATTTTGGCAGGCAATTGAACCTGATAACCCTGATATTGTTTATTCAGCTTATCAATATGGTAATATTTATCGATATGATAAAAAATCAGGTGAAAAGATTAAAGTTAAACCAATGCCCGGCAAAGGTGAATTAACCTACCGCTGGAATTGGGATACTCCGTTTTTGTTAAGTCCTCATTCAGGCACTACCCTTTATATTGCTGCCAATAAGGTTTTCAAAAGCACCGACAGAGGTAATACATGGGAAGTAATTAGTGACGATATTACAAGAAATGAAGACAGAAACCAGTTTCCTGTTATGGGAAAATACTGGCCTGCTGATGCTGTTGCAAAAGATGTTTCTACTTCACAGTGGGGAACAGCGGTAGCTCTTGCCGAATCAACACTTAAAGAAGGATTAATTTATGTTGGTACTGACGATGGATTAATTCAGGTTACAGAAGACGGAGGTAAAAACTGGACAAAAATCTCCACATTCCCTGATGTGCCGGAATATACTTACGTAAGTGATATATTTCCCTCTCTTCATGATGAAAATGTTGTATTCGCATCATTTAATAATATTAAAAGTGATGATTTGAAGCCTTACTTGCTGAAAAGTTCCAACAAAGGGAAAACATGGGTATCAATAGCTTCTGATTTACCCAAGAATGAGGTTATCCACACAATCGCTCAGGACCCGGAAAATAAAAATTTGTTGTTTACAGGTACTGAATTTGGTTTTTACTTTTCAGTTGATGGAGGTAACCACTGGGTTGAACTGGGTTCAGGATTACCTGATATTGCAGTAAGAGATATTGCAATACAGGAGAGAGAAAAAGATATTATTATTGCAACTTTCGGCAGAGGATTTTATATAGTTGATGATTACTCCCCTTTACGTGAGATTACATTCGAAATTACCGAAAATGAAGAAGCAATACTGTTTCCGGTAAAAGATGCCCTGATGTATATTCGAAAAGGTAACGGAAGATATGGTACAGGAGCCGGATATTACGAAGCCAAAAATCCTGATTTTGGTGCAGTATTTACTTATTACCTGAAAGAAGTTCCCAAATCACTTAAATCGGAACGTATAAAGAAGGAAAAAGAGTTGTTCAAAGAAGGTAAACCAATTCCTCAACCAACAAAAGAAATACTTGATGCTGAGAAAAATGAAACAGGACCATACCTGATATTTACAATAAAAGACGAGACAGGAGATATTGTACGTCAGATAAATAAAAAACCATCGAAGGGAATAGGCAGAATTAACTGGGATTTCAGATATAACAGTGTAAGCCCTGTAAGAATTAAGGATGGAAAATTTGATCCAATGAAAGATGGTGGTACAAGCATGCGTGCGCTGCCGGGTAAATACAATGTTTCTATGGCAATGTATCATAATGGTGAAATAAAAGAGCTTGCCGGACCTGTTGAATTCAATACTGTTGTTCTTAACAACACAACATTACCTGACCCGGATATTAAGCAATCAAAAGCGTTTTACGAAAAAGTTGCTAATCTCTGGCGTGTTATGGCGGCAGCCATGAAATATCGTGATGAATTGTCGGATAAAACTGCTTATATCCAGCAGGCATTAAATTCAGTTATAAATAGTTCGGCGGAGATGAAGGTAGAGATGTATGACATTAATAAAGAGTTGGATAATATTAAATTTATATTTGAAGGAACACCGTCAAAGGCAAGTGCTGAAGAGGTTCCGCCTGAAATGGTGCCACTTAACGACAGGCTATATTCAATAGTATGGACTTCATGGAGTTCAACATCAGCGCCAACAACAACACAAAAAAACAACTTTACCATATTAATGGAAGAAATACCATCGGTACTTGAAGAGCTTAGCGCTATCAGCAACAAGCTTGAAAATGCAGAGGATGAACTTGATATATTAAAAGCACCACATACACCTGGCAGAATGCCAAAGTTTTAAGGTTATTGTTGTTAAAATATCCTATTAATTACTCGTCCGCGATAAAATCGCGGACGTTTTTTTTAAACAATTAAACTGCATTTTAAATGAATTATTCAAATTCTATTAGAAATTCGGTTTTGCTACCACTTGGGTGAAGTTTAAAATTAAAGCCATGATTAAGCAATATCTCACGAATAAGTGTAAGACCTATTCCCTGGCCTGTTTTTTTTGTTGAATAGAATGGTGTAAATAGTTTATCAATGGTTTCTTCAGATAATCCTTTACCATCATCAATTATTGAAATAGATTTGGGGTTTATTCCTGATGTTATGGCAATTGTTCCATTATTTTCAATGGCTTCAATTGAGTTTTTAATAATGTTTACAAATACCTGCTCCAGTTGAACGGGATCAGCTTCAATTGTAAAATCTTCAATAGTAATAACGGTTTTTATATTATTCAGTAATATATCTGCCTGAAACAACCCGGTTGTGTTTTTGATGATTTTTGAAATATTTACTAACTGCAAATTTGGTTGAGGCAGTTTTACAACATCAGCAAAGTTTACCATAAACCTGTTGAGTCCCTGATTTCTTTCAATTGATACCCTTATCGCGTTTATGACATCTTCACGGATGTTAGGATTAAATTGATTGGAAAGGGATATTACTGACTGCATAACTGAATTTACTGCTCCCACAGAATTGTTAACCTCATGTGACATCATCCTTATAACTTTTTCATATGAGTGCCTCTCAGCTCTTACAAGTTCACGGGTCATTTCTTCTATCAGGATAAAAGGATTGGCAAAACCTTTATCCATAAATGAATTACAACTCACTTTGAATCTCCTTATACCATCAATTTTTACACTTTTGCTATCACCTATTTCAATTGATTCAAGTTGTGCAGGCCATGGCTCCGGAAGATCGGAAAATTTTATTGGTTCATCAAAGGTTTCACTAATATTAAATAAGTTTCCTGCTGCAGGATTTAGCCTTGTTATTTGATATTGACCATTGAGAACAAGAATAGCAGATGGAGATGCGTTTATGAGTTTATCGAGAAACAGGTTTTTTTCTTCATGTTCAACCCTTTCTTTATGCAGTTGCTCAGACATTGTATTGTATACATCAACAAGCTGATCAATTTCTTTTTGTTTTACCGGACTAAGTCGTGTACTAAAGTCTTTTTCTTTTAACAGGTTTATTGCTGAACTTACAGTGCCAATTGGTTTTACCAGCTGATTGTAAAGAAGTATAAAAAGGATCACTGAAATTACCAAAAAAGCTTCACCGACAACAAAGTACCAGTTGTTAATATCCAATAACAGAATTAATGTACATCCTACTGACAGGTAAAAAAATAACCCCCAAAGTATGAACTTCCATTTAATGCTCATACGGAATCTTATGTTTTTCAAATCTTCGATAGAGCGCTCCCCTGCTTAAACCAAGTGCTCTTGCTACACGTGATACGTTGCCATTGTAAACATTCATAGCTTTGGTTATTGCATCTTTCTCTATTTCGTCAAGTGTTGAAAGTCCGTCTTTATCAGTAACATTTAAACCGGCAGGTTTTTCGTCCACATATTTTTGAAGATCACTTTCATCTATCTGTATTTTGTTGACCATAAGTACAGTGCGTTCCATGAGGTTTTTAAGTTCTCTAATATTTCCGGGGAACAGCTGTTTCTTAAGAAATGATACAGCTCCGGGAGAAAGACTTATTTCGGGTAGCTGGTTATTGCTGCATGTCTGTTTTATAAAACTGTTTGCCAGCAACGGAATATCTGTAACCCTTTGACGTAAAGCAGGGTTATGAATATGGATTAAATTAATACGATAGTATAGATCTTCCCTGAAAGTACCTTCATTTACCATCTCAATGAGGTTTTTGTTTGTTGCGCAAATTACCCTTACATCAGCTTTTACCGGTTTGCTTTCTCCAAGTACTTCAAAAGTATGCTCCTGAAGTACTCTTAGTAACTTTACCTGTGAATTGAGTGATAATTCAGCTATTTCATCTAAAAAAATAGTACCTCCGGCTGCAAGCTGAAAACGTCCTGTACGGTCTGTAACCGCATCAGTGAAAGCACCTTTTTTATGACCAAACATTTCACTTTCAAACAAACTTTCAGATATCCCTCCAAGGTTTACTTTAACAAATGGTTTGTTTTTACGTTTGCTGTTCTTATGAATAGCCTCGGCAATCAGTTCTTTTCCTGTACCACTTTCGCCTGTAATTAGCACGGTGGCCTGACTTTGTGCAATTCTGCCGGCAATAGAAAGGACCTCCATTAACGATTCATGCTCACCAAGAATCCCCGATAAGTCGAATATTTTATCAAGTTCCTTCCTGGTAGAAGATCTGTTGTCGCTGTTAATATCAGCCCATTGAATATTACTTTTAATAGACTGTAACAGGGCATCGTTATCCCATGGTTTACTAACAAAATCTGATGCCCCTCTTTTAATTCCCTCAACCGCTAATGAAATACTTGCCCATCCTGTTATTAGTATTACTGGTACGTCAGGATGAAATATCCTAACTTTTTGTAACAGCTCAAGACCTTCTCTACCACTGGTTTCGATGGAATAATTCATATCCATTAAAATCAGTGAAGGAGTATTTTGCCTCAACCACAACAGTGCCTCATCGGGGGTGTTTGTGGTATGTGCCTTAAAACCAGCCTGTTTTAATAACAGGGCAAGTGAAGTGCATACTGCTATATCGTCGTCTATTATTAGAATACTCATAGTCTGTCTGCTAAATTAATCAATAAATCATTGTAAATTTATTCTTCCTGTAGTGCAGCTGCCGGTTCTGTTTTTGATGCAAGTAGTGCAGGATAATATACACTGATACTTACCAGAATAAAAATCAGAGCAATACTTAAAGCTAATGCAGTTAAAAACAGTTTGATTTCAACTTCGTAAATTCCAAGAATGGGTATCTGTATCATAATTAGTATTGCAGGAACAAGAGCCAATAAAGTTAATGACCATGACTCAAATAGCAGAAGCGTATAGATTTTTGAGATATTTGAGCCGAATGCTCTCCGTATACCCATTTCAGCTTTTCGGCGTTTAACACTGTAACCGAAAATTCCTATCATTCCCAATATTATGTTTATAACCAGGAATATGGTAAAAACACTTACCATAACAATTTCAATATTAGTGCTTGCAAGAATATCATCCTTTTTCGTTGACATTGGAGTGGCAACCCGTATTGCAAACTCATCTTCATTAAAATAAGAATATATAATTCCGGATAGCTGCGAAGGATTTGGTTTACCTCCTTCTTTATATTTGATTACAATGTCAACTCCAAACTGTGAAGTAAGGTCAATTGGAATGAAAGCTGAAGGATAATTCTCCTCATATTCATTACGCTTAAGCATCTCATAAACACCAATTACTAAATTATCACCATCTAAATCAACAATTTTGTTTAATGAATTTTCTACAGAACCAAATAGTGCTTCAGCAGCTTTTTTATCAATTAATACTGGCATGTTCGTACCTTCATATTCATCTATAAACCAATTACCAGTTAGTATATTTATTTCAAAAACATCATCAAAATTCTGATCTACAAACCTTATCACTGTACCAAAGTTTACGCTGTCGTATTCCATACCGGTCATATTCATCGACCATGTGTAGGGAATAGAATTGTATGAGTAAGATACATGTTTCACATCAGGCAGACTTTTAAGGTCATATTTCAGGTTATTTAGTCTGTCTTTAAGGTTAACATCTTCAAAATCTTTTTTGACTAACCGCAGGTAATAGGTGTCTTCAATATTTGCGCCAACACCTTCTGTATAAAGATTGTATTTGTCAATCAAATATACAGAACTGATAAGTAGTACAATAAACAAAATAAACAGTTCAAGAATTAAATATGCGTTTTTCTTTTTCTGATTCCAGATCAATTTAAAACTATGTAGTATCATAATTCACCTCCTTTCAATACTTCAACAGGTTGTACCCTTGACATTTTTACGGCAGGTATCATCCCGGAAATAAAACTCAGTATCAGGGATGAAATAAGACAGATAAGGAACAACACGTAATTTATACTAATGCTAATATTGGTGCCGATATCGTTAAATAAGGTACTGACAATAAAGTCGTTGAATCCGTAAACTACAATAACGGCAAATAATAACCCAAGAATGCCTCCCAGGAATGTTAACAGAGTGTTTTCGAACAGTATCTGACGTATAAGTCTTTTGCGCGAAGCACCAAATGCTTTTCGTACACCAATCTCCTCAGACCTTTCATGAATACGTATTAACTGTATACTAATAAGATTAAGGGCCGGAAGTAACATTACAAGCAGAAATTTTCCAATTATTATCAGTAATTCATTAGTATGACCAATGTAACTGTCCGGATTTTCCCAACCTCTCAGATATCGTTCAAGGGGACTATCAGGTCCACCAAACCTTAATGTAAAACCTTCATCAAGTAATGGTATTATTCTCAACCTTATGTTTTCAAACTCATCTTTTATAAGTTTTTTGTTTGCCTTGTCAGTACTTAAAAAGGCTACGCTAAACGAACCTGTTTCCATCATACCACGATAATACCCGTCGGTAAGTACATATGGAATAAATATGTTTGCATGTGTTGTAACACAGTTGTTTGGTATTTCTTTTACAACTCCGACAATTTTGTAAGTTTTACCCGAAATTTCAATCAGTTCTCCAACTGACTTTTCATTTGGAAAAAACCGGTTTCTAACTTTTTCATCAATGACTACCACGTTGGCAGAATTTTTTTCTTCAACCTGGTTAATTGGACGCCCTTCAATAAATTCATAATCGAAAACCTGCCACCAGCCAGAGTTAACTTTTTTAACCGAGTATTCTTCAACTCCGTTTTCTCCAAAATAGCTCCACCGGGTTTCATTAAAAAAAGCAATTGCTTGAGGCGTTTTCATGTTAAGTATATAATCTTCTATTAATGTGAGATTTACACCACCCATCGACATTTGCTCATCACTTGAAATTACCTGGTTTCTAACGAAAAGTATGTTGTTGTTGTTTTCTTCAGGACCTCCGGGCCAAATAGTATTTTCAATTTTAACAGCAGCGATTAAAATTATCATTATGGTTATGCTGATGCCAAATAAGTTCAAAAATGTAAAGAACTTATTTTTAAAGATAATTTTAAAAAACTGCATTATAGTTGTCTTCCACATAATATTATCTTTTTTAGTTTACCTGACGTCCATCAAAAAATCTGATGATCCTGTTGGTTTGTTTTGCAAGGTTTTCATCATGTGTAACCATAACAATTGTCATGTTACTGTTCGTATTTAACTGTTTCAATATCTCCATTATATCATTACCCATGCGTGAATCAAGGTTTCCTGTTGGCTCATCAGCTAGTAATATCCCCGGATTACCCGCTATTGCCCGTGCAATAGCAACCCGTTGACACTGACCTCCTGATAACTCCGACGGGAAATGTTTCATTCTGTGGGATAACCCGACACGCTCAAGGTTTTCAGCTGCCAGTTTTTTTCTTTTCGAACCGGACATATTCCTGTACAACAACGGTAATTCAACATTATCAATAATATTCAGTGAGTTGATAAGGTGAAATCGTTGAAATATGAATCCTACTTTTTCATTTCTTAACTGGGCAAGCTTTCCATCATTTTGTTTGCCAATATGTATATCATCAATACTAATACTACCTTCTGTTGGTTTGTCAAGTAGTCCCATAATATTTAACAGGGTACTTTTACCACAACCTGATGGTCCCATTACAGAAACAAATTCGCCTTTTTTTATATCAAGGTTTACCTTATCAAGGGCAATTGTTTCAATATTGCGTGTTCGGTAAATCTTTTGGATATTTTCTAATTGTATCATATTATTGATTTTCGTTATTGTTTACTAATGTGATATTATTTATAAAATCATGCAGGGTTATCATTCTTAGCTGGTAGTAGTTTACCCAAAACTCACCTTTTGTTGCCAGCAGATCTCTGCTTGCCAGATCTTTTTCCTTCTGTGCATTATCAAGTTCCAGTACGCTTATGTCGCCGGCAAGAAAACGGTTATAAGCTATCTCATATCTTTCCTGTGCTATTCTGTCGGCTTCGATTACTACATGGATATTTTCTTTTAACATTTCGACAACATTAACAAGGGTAATTATTTCTTTTTCGAAATCAATTTGTTCCTGTAATACCGATGTTTCTTCAAGTTCCCGGTTCATTCCGGCCTGCTTCCGGGCAGCATGTGTTCTACCCCAGTCAAGAATAGGTATGGAAATCCCAACCTGCAGGCTTGCATGCTGATTCAGATCATCATTCCAGTGTGATAATTCATCGAAGTTTGAACCATATCCTATGGTGGCAAACAAATTACCGGTAACCCCGGTTGCACCTTTTGTTTTGGCAACATTTTCATCTGCCTCCAGAAGCCTTCTTTTAAATGCAGTGCTTTCAGGATTATTGTTCAAAGCATATTCTATAGCTTTTTGAGGTGATATTGAGATATTGGGGATTGTTCCAGGTGCCACAGGTGTAAATTCCGTTATATCAGTCAGTGAAAGATGAGTTAGAAGACGAAGAGCAGAATTTTCCATCCTTACCTGTGCAGCTTTTAGGCTTTTGCGTGAGTTTACCATCATTAGTTTTACCTGTAACAGTTCATCTCTGGATATCTGCCCCATATTATATTTTTCTTCTGAAATTCTGTAAAGCTCACTATTAGATTTCATATTGGTGCCTGCCATAATCCAGTCATGCCTGTCAGAAAGGTTCTGAAAAAACATAACAACTGAATTATATGCTGAAAGTTCAATCTGGCGGTTATATTCTTTTTTGGATTCAAGATATATTACAGGATTTATTATTTTATCCCATTTTAGCTTACTATACTGAAAAACAGGCATCTGTATTCCTATTTCAAGTGGCTGTGAGCTGTATGAATAGGTTTTATCACTGAAATTGTCGAACCTGAACAGGTATGAATTCATAAAGATTTCCGCACCAATGACCGGTATAGGCTGCAATAATGCAATGTTTGCACTTGTGGAATTTTGATTTACGGTTTTCATCTCAATTGACCCGTCTTCCTGATTTACGGGAGTAACACCTTTTGTAAAGTCTGTAAGCCGTGAGTCAAGACGTAGTTGAGGCCGCAGGTTTGATCTGTGAATTTGCCAGTTCCAGTATGCGTTTTTTTTCTCAACCCAGGCTTTTCTTGCACTAAGGTTGTCACATCTGGAAATCCTGACAATATCATCAAGTTCTAATACAACCTGCGAAAATGAGGATTGAATTACTGCAAGAATGAAAATAGCATTAATAATTACTCTCCACATAATACAGAATTATAACGTTTGTATTTTTTATCAAATGCGCTACTTACAACTACAGTTTCACCCTCTGATATTCCTGAGATTACCTCAACATAGTCAAAGTTTGCACCCCCTAATCTGACTTGTCGTTTTTCCAGATTGTCGCCGTTTTTAACAAACAACTCATAATTTCCCGGGCCCTGATAGTAGTCTCTGTTTTGAATTCTGACAGATGAAGAAACCACTGAAAGAACCAACCTGACTTCAACCTGTAATTTTGGCCTTAACATGCGATTTGAAGGATTCACAGGATTTATGGTGTAGTTTATACTTCCATTATCAACCGATGGTGAAATTGATGTTACCTGACCATGTAATACACTGTCGTTTATATTTATAATAGCATTTTGTCCGAGGTAAATTTTGTTTGCATACCGGGTTGATACATTTCCTGATATTTTAAATCTATGAGCATCTGATACATGCGCCATTGCCTGACCCTCTGTAACATGTTGTCCGGGTTCAACAAGCAATGAGGTTAGCATACCCTTTATTTTAGGCTGAACAAAAGCATTTTTAATTCCGGAGTTGATTTTCCTTAATTCCTGTTTTTTCAATTCCAGCTCCAGCTCCATTGATTCAAGGTCAAGTTTTTGTAACTTGTTAAACGACTCAAAGTTTATGAGCTTATCCTTTCTGTCGATTTGTGCCAGTTCATAATCAATTTTAGCCTGGTCAACTTTTTGTTGAGAGCCGCCACCAATACTAAAAAGATACTCCTCTTTTTTAAGAGAAGATTTAAGCTGTTCAATATTAATTGAATCCTTTTTCAGTCTGTTAATCAGGTTGATTCTGTTTTTGTGTTGTTCTTCCCTGTTTCTCTCAATTCTGTTTCTTTTAATGGCTATTTCGTGATTAACACTATTTCTCAGGTTAATAAGTTCAGAAATATCAGTAATAAATACTGTATCCCCGGGTGTAACCATATCTCCAGGTGAAAAGTTAATTTCAAGAATATCAGATGAAATAGCCGCTGTAAGTAATTCCTGATAGTAGGGTTCAACTATTCCGTTAGTGTTGAATGAGTTTTCAACAGGCCCTATATTGGCAATACTTGTTGGAATATGTTGAAGGTTTATCCTTGGTTTTAGCAGATAAAAACCGATAAATATCAGTAGTACCAATGCGACTATTATTGATGAAACTTTTATAATCGTCTTCTTTTTCTTACTCCTGATATAACTTTTTGATAATTCTCTGTCCATCGAGTTTATTTTGAAATACCAATGGCAACATGAAGGCCAAAAATTGAAACATGTGGAAATACAGCAACTTACGATTTTTATTGCTTATAAAACTGACCATTAACGGGCACCTTGTTCGGTGCTGATAGTGTGGATCAGATTGTAAACAGTGAGAAACTCAAAAATGTCTAATATTCAACAATTCTATTAAATTTGTGCCCTAATATTTGAGTATGAATAACAAAATCTTTTAACATGAAACTTCGAATAGCTGGCTTGATAGTAGCCTTAACAGTTTTAATCACAGGTAATGTAATAGCTTGTACAAATTACCTGATCACCAAAGGTGCGTCAACAGATGGATCAACAATGATTTCTTATGCTGCTGACTCACATATTCTTTATGGGGAATTATACCATTGGCCGGCAGCCACTTATCCTATTGGTACAATGCTTGATGTTTATGAATGGGATACCGGTAAATATCTGGGAGAAATTAAACAGGCGCTAAAAACATACAATGTGGTTGGAAATATGAATGAGAATCAGGTTGCTATTGGTGAGACAACATATGGCGGAAGGCCTGAACTTGGAAGTCAGCCCGGAGCAATAATGGATTATGGAAGCCTTATTTATGTTACATTACAGAGAGCTGAATCAGCGAGAGATGCCATAAAAATCATGACAAGCTTAGTTGCGGAATACGGATATTACAGTTCCGGTGAATCATTTTCAATTGCAGACAAAGATGAAGTATGGATAATGGAAATGATTGGAAAAGGTGAAGGCGAAAAAGGTGCAGTCTGGGTTGCAAGATTAATTCCCGACGGTTATGTTAGTGGTCATGCCAACCAGGCCCGTATTGAGACTTTCCCGCTTGAAGATAACAAGAGTTCAATAACTTTCCGCAATATTGATAAAATATATGATACTGACATTACTTGTGTTTATGCTGATGATGTAATATCATTTGCAAGAGAAAAAGGTTGGTATCAGGGAGAAGACAAACATTTTTCTTTTTCAGATACATATGCACCGGTTAGTTTTGGCGGAGCACGTTTTTGCGAAATAAGAGTTTGGACAATGTTTAATAAAGTTTCTCCGGGTATGGATCAGTACTGGGATTATGCAAAAGGATTTATTGATCATAACGAAAAATTCGATGATGGAACACCAAATCCTAATAAGTATGCAACCAACAGAATGCCACTTTGGGTAAAACCAACTGAAAAGGTAAGTGTTCAGGATATGATGGGATTTATGCGTGATCACCTTGAAAATACCGAACTCGATATGAGTAAAGATGTTGGAGCCGGTCCATTTGGTAATCCATATCGCTGGCGTCCGTTAACCTGGAAAGTTGATGATGTAGCTTATTGTAATGAGCGTGCTACTGCAACCCAGCAAACAGGATTTTCTTTTATATCACAATCACGTAACTGGTTATCAGATGAAGTTGGTGGTATACTCTGGTGGGGAGTTGATGATGCATCAGGATCAGTTTACATGCCAATGTATTCAAGCATTACTGAAATACCGTTCAATTATGCAGTTGGAAACGGATCAATGATGGAATTTTCAGAAACATCTGGTTTTTGGGTATTTAACCAGGTTCAAAACCTTGCTTATACAAGGTACAACTATATACATCCTGAAATTGAGAAAATTCAGAATGAGTTCGAAACAGGATTTGTTGAAATAACACCCGCTGTAGATGCAGCAGCTGAAAAGCTTTTGAAATCAGATAAGGATGCTGCCATTGCATATTTGACAGGTTATTCCAATGCCGTTGGGGCTGACGTGTTTAACACATGGAAGAAACTATACAACTATCTGTTTGTTAAATATATGGATGGAAATATAAAAACGAAACGTGAAATTCCTGAAGGATACATATATTACGCACCCGAGGTAAAACAACCCGGATACGGAGATGATAAATATCGTCTGATAATAAGAGAAACAGGCGATCAGTTTAAAGTTGTTGGAGGTGACGGTCATTAAAATCTCTTAATTACCCTTTAATATAAAAACCAATGAGAAAGATAATTGCACTTGTGGTAAGCTTAGTTGTACTTGTTACAGCCTGCCATAATAATAACACTAAAGAAGAAATGAAAAATAATCCATTTTTCAGCGAATGGACAACTCCTTTTGAGGTTCCTCCGTTCGACATTATAAAAGATGAGCATTTTATTCCTGCATTTGAAAAAGGAATAGAGAATCAAAATAAGGAGATTGAGGAAATAGTAAGTAATCCTGAAGAACCAACATTTGTTAATACCATAGTTGCACTTGATAAAAGTGGTGAAGATTTAAGAAGGGTTAGTGGAGTATTCTTTAACTTAACCGAGGCCAATACAAATGATGAGATCACCAAAATAAATAGCATTGTGGCACCAATGCTTGCAAATCATTCTGATAACATTATGTTGAACTCTAAATTGTTTAATAGGGTAAAACATGTTTATGATGCACAGGAAGATTTGAATATGGAGGTTGAAATCGGAAATGCCAAAGCATTGAATACAGAGCAAAAGGCCTTACTGGACGACATTTACAAGGGGTTTGTAAGGGGAGGATCGGAGTTAAATGATGAAGATCAGGCAAAATTAAGGGTGATAAACGAAAGACTTGCTACATTGTATCCCGAATTTGGTAATATCCTTCTAAATGAGAGTAATAATTATTTCATGTTGGTTGAGAATGAAGATGATCTTTCAGGACTACCACAGTCAGTAAAGGATGCAGCAGCAGAAGTGGCGGTAGCAAAAGGTCACGATGGAGCCTGGGCGTTTACTCTTGACAAACCCAGCTGGATTCCATTCCTTCAATATGCTGATAACCGCGAACTTCGTAAAGAACTTTATACAGCATGGATGAACAGGGGTACTTCAGAAGAATACAATACTACCCCAATTATAAATGAAATACTTGTTCTCAGGGAGCAAAAAGCTAAACTACTTGGATACAAAAACTTTGCTGAATTTGCAGTATCAAAAAATATGGCTAAAACTCCGGAAAGAGTTTATGAACTATTACTTGGACTTTGGGAGCCGGCACTGGAAAAAGCTAAAGTAGAAGCTGCGGAATTGCAAAAACTTATGAATAGTGAAGGAGTTGAAGGTGATCTGGAAAGCTGGGACTGGTGGTATTATACAGAAAAACTTCGTAAGGAAAAATACGATCTTGATGAAAATGAATTACGCCCGTATTTTTCTCTGGAGCAGGTTAAGAAAGGGGCTTTTGAATTATCTGAAAAACTTTTTGGTATTAAATTCAGGAAAAGAGCAGATATCCCGGTTTATCATGAGGATGTTGAGGTATATGAAGTATTGGAGAAAGATGGAACGCATATTGGAATATTTTACCTCGACTATTTTCCACGCTCATCAAAAAGGGGTGGTGCATGGATGGAAGCATACCGTAAACAATCAGGATCAGGGGAAAACCGTGTTACTCCGATTATTTGTAATGTTGGTAATTTTACAAAACCAACAGCAGATGCGCCATCTTTGTTAAGTATTGATGAAGTACAAACACTGTTTCATGAGCTTGGTCATGGATTACATGGATTTCTATCGGATGTGGAGTATCAGACAATTAGCGGGACATCAGTAAAACGCGATTTTGTGGAATTACCATCACAAATTATGGAAAACTGGGCACTGGAGCCGGAATTGTTGAAAACATACGCATTTCATTATAAAACAGGAGAACTGATCCCTGAAGAACTTGTGGAAAAAATACAAAAGAGCGGACAGTTTAATCAGGGGTTTGTAACAACTGAATATCTTGCTGCCAGTTTGTTAGACATGGATTATCATACTGCTGAAAATGCCGGAGAAATAGATGTTATAGAGTTTGAAGATGAGAGCATGGATAAAATTGGACTGATTGATGCAATAATACCAAGATACCGGTCTAACTACTTTGCCCATGCCTTTAGTGGAGAAGGATATGCAGCCGGATATTATGTATATATTTGGGCGGCAGTTCTTGATTCAGATGCTTATGAAGCCTTTGTTGAGCAGGGAATTTTTAATCGTGAACTTGGTCAGAGTTTCCGTGACAATATAATATCCAAAGGTGGTTCTGATGACCCAATGACATTGTATGTGAACTTCAGAGGAGCAGAGCCCAGTTTACAGCCTTTACTGAAAAAGCGAGGACTGGTAACAACAGGGTCTTAAACAATAGGTCAACAGGTGAAATTTCATGATATCATACAGAAACGACAAAGTGATCGCAGATATATTGATAAAGCTGTTGACAGGGAAGTTATAAAAAGGTGTATAAACGCCGGTAGACTTGCACCCTCAGCAAGTAATTCTCAACCATGGCGTTTTATTGTAGTTGATGACCCCAAACTTAAGGATGAGGTGGCCCGAAATACTTTCGGGCCACTTAAAAGCTTCAATAAGTTTGTTCCTCAGGCACCGGTTATTATTGCAATTGTACTTGAGAAACCAAAAATTATCACGGAACTTGGTGGTAGAATTAAAAATAAGGAATATCCCCTTATTGATATTGGAATTGCTGCAGAACACATTTGTTTACAGGCTGCAGAAGAAGGATTAGGATCATGTATGTTGGGGTGGTTCAATGAAAAGGCTGTTAAATCACTTTTAAATGTACCTGTAAACAGAGACATTCCCTTATTGATAACAATTGGCTATACACCAGAAGGTTATAGTTTGCGTACTAAATCCAGAAAAGGAATGGATGATGTATTAAGTTATAATGTATATTAACCTGTAATAAATACCTGTATTAACAGGTATAAAACTTGCGAGAGATTAACGAACTAGGCAAGAAGTTTATCAATTATTACCGGAAAATGTTTATACTCAAGGGCATGAATTTTTTGTGCAAGACTTTCCGGGGTTTCATCATCTGACAATTCAAAACTATCCTGAAAGATTATCTGTCCGTCATCATATATGTCATTAACATGATGGATTGTGATACCTGATTTTATTTCTCCTGACTTTATTACTGCCTCATGCACATGCATTCCGTACATTCCTTTGCCCCCAAACTTTGGAAGAAGAGCCGGGTGGATATTAATTATTTTGCCCTCGTAATCCTTAACAAACGTTTGCGGAACAAGCCATAGAAATCCGGCAAGAACTATTAAATCCGGAGAATATTTTTTCAGAACATCAATAACTCTATTTGAATGATAGAAATCATTGCGATTAAAAATCTCAACATTAACGTTACATGATTGAGCTCTTTTAATAACGCCTGCCGAGGGGTTGTTAGTAAGGACTACACCTACATCGGCGTGTTCTTTCTTTTCAAAATACTTTATAATTCTCTCAGCGTTTGTACCACTTCCGGAAGCAAAAATAGCTATGTTCTTCATATGCAAAAAGTAGATATTTAAGTGTACAAAGCTAATGCAAATCGAATTAATTGTCATAACAGGAGGTATGTTAAGAGTGTCTTTTCAAACAACAATGCACTAACGGGTTGTTTAACATCATTTTAAAAAGTTTTTTTATTTTTTGTTTTTTATGTCATTAATGCCGTTCTTTGCACCGAGTTTTAACCAAAATTTTAGACAAATGTCAGATGTACGTTCAAAAGTAGTATCCATTATTGTTGATAAACTTGGAGTAGAAGAAAGTGAAGTGACTAATGAAGCAAGTTTCACAAATGATCTTGGAGCAGATTCACTTGATACTGTTGAATTAATTATGGAATTTGAAAAAGAGTTCAACTTATCAATTCCTGATGAAGAAGCTGAGAAAATAGAAACAGTAGGTAATGCTGTTGCTTACATAGAGGAACATCAGTAGAAAAATGTTTTTATGGAGTTAAAGCGAGTTGTAATAACAGGACTTGGAGCAATAACTCCTATAGGCAAAAATGTTAATGATTATTGGGCTGCCCTACTTGCAGGAGTAAGTGGAGCAGCATCAATAACTAATTTTGACACGGAAAAATTCAAAACGAAATTTGCGTGTGAAGTTAAAGATTTTGATGCCAGGGAGTATTTCGACCGTAAGGAAGTGCGGAAGCACGACAGGTATGCACAGTTTGGTATAATTGCAAGTGATGAAGCAATTGCCGACTCAGGTTTGGATACAGCCAAATCTATTGATCATGACCGTATAGGAGTTATTTGGGCCTCCGGTATTGGTGGTTTAAATACTTTTCACCAATCCGTTAAGGAATATACAATGGGTGACGGTACACCACGGTTTAATCCGTTTTTTATACCAAAAATGATTGCTGATATTGCTGCTGGCCATATTTCAATTAAATACGGTTTCAGAGGACCAAACTTTGCTACAGTTAGTGCTTGTGCTTCTTCAGCAAATGCACTATCAGATGCATTTAACTATATCCGGTTAGGTAAGGCTGACGCATTTATAACAGGTGGTTCAGAAGCTGCAATCACAGAAAGTGGCGTTGGTGGATTTAATGCAATGCATGCTATTTCAACCCGTAACGACGACCCATCCACAGCATCACGTCCATTCGACAAAGATCGTGATGGATTCGTAATGGGAGAAGGTGGCGGATGTATCATTTTTGAGGAACTTGAACACGCTATTGCAAGAGGTGCTAAAATTTATGCAGAAGTTGCTGGCGCCGGATTATCAGGAGATGCATATCATATGACATCACCTCATCCTGATGGTTACGGAGCACAATTATGTATGAAAGCAGCTATTGAAGATGCTGGAATTACAATTGAAGATATTGATCATATTAATACACACGGAACATCAACACCTGTAGGTGACATTGTTGAGCCTAAGGCAATTGTTACACTTTTTGGTGAACATGCCTATAATATTAATATTAATTCAACAAAATCAATGACAGGCCATTTACTTGGAGGTGCCGGAGCTGTTGAAGCAATATCAACAATAATGTCTGTGGTAAATGACATGATACCACCTACAATAAATCATTTTACCGATGATCCGGAAATTGATGATAAACTCAACTTCACATTTAATAATGCTCAACAACGCGTTGTAAATTATGGACTTACCAATACATTTGGTTTTGGGGGTCACAATGCATCATTGATATTTAAGAAGTTTATAAAATAAAACTTCCGGATTTGCTCAAATGCAATAAACTTCGAATGTATTTTTCATCTGATAAGAGACTTTATCGGGCCATTAAAAATATGTTCGGTTATTATCCCGGGAATATTCATCTATATAAACTGGCCTTTCGTCATAAATCGTCCACTACGAAAAAAATAAATGGTGTACGGTTAAATAACGAAAGGCTGGAATATTTAGGCGATGCTATACTAAGCGCAGTTATTGCAGACTACCTTTTTAAATCTTTCCCATATAAAAACGAAGGATTCCTTACAGAAATGCGATCCAAGATCGTTAGCCGGGCATCATTGAATAAATTGTCTCAAAAATTGGGATTACAACATTTAATAAGGGCAGGTGCAGACCCGTCATCAAAAGCAAAATCTGCCGGGGGAGATGCGTTTGAAGCACTTGTAGGTGCAATATACCTTGATAAGGGTTATGATTTTACCCGAAAAATCATTATTAAGCGTATTGTAAATATTCATTTTGATATTGAACAACTGATTGCTTCCGAAATAAGCTATAAAAGCAAATTAAACGAATGGGCGCAAAAAGAAAAAAGGAATATCCTGTTCAGGGTAGAGGAAGAAATAGGAGAAAAGCATAAAAAACAATATTTAATTGCTGTTGAAATCGACGATGAAATAATTTCCCGTGCACAGGACTTCTCCATAAAGGGAGCTGAAAACCTCGCAGCAGAGAAAGCCTGGAACATCATGCAGGAAAGAAAAGAGTAACCGTTAAAGCTTGTTACCCCAATATATCTTGTTGAGCAAAATCTCGATTCATACTAATGATAAAATCCTGGTTTAATCTTTCTTATTCATAGGTAAATCAATACCTAAACCATTTTTTATATCATCCCGTTTAAGTAAAATTGCAAATAAAACACCAAGTAAACCAAGGCTTGCAAACATTACCATCGTGGGTGTGTAATATAAAGTTTCAGGATTACCCGGGTTTGTATAATCCAATATGGCACCGGCTAAAATAGGAATAGTGAACAGCCCCAGATTTTGAATAGAGTACATAAGACCATAAGCAGTTCCTATTTGCTTATAATCTACCAGTTTTACCATGGATGGCCACATTGCTGCAGGTACTAGCGAAAATGCAATTCCCAGAAGTATCATTAAAAACACAGGGTTAATATATGTAAACGCAAAGGCGGCATGAACAAGCAGAAGTAATGTAGAACCAAAAATCATGGAAGTTGCCGCTCTGCCGTATCTGTCTATCAGAAACCCAAACAGTGGTGTAAAAAACATTGTCCCCATAGGGATATAGGAGGCAATTTCACCACTTTTTTCATAAGTAACCCCAAACTTATGAAACAGGAAATCAGGAGCAAATGCATTAAACGGAAATACTGCTGAATAAAATGTAACACATAACAGGGCAATGAATATGAATGTTCTGTTACTTAGTATTACAAAAATATCCTGTACTTTAAACCGGTCATTATCACTGCTTTCTTTCTTTATATCAATCTGTGAATTGAGCTTCGTATCAAAAATGATGTAAACAATCATAGCAAGCAGACCTATACCTACCAGAACCGCTGATAACCAAATTGCATTGTCAAGTCCATGACCATCACCAGCAATTATTGGAGATAATCTTAATGCCGCATAAGTACCAAGACGACCAAAACCTACTTTAAGTCCAAAAGCCAGAGCAAGATTTCTGCCTTTGAACCATTTAACCAATACTTTACTTACAACAACTATACTTGTTTCAGCACCAAGTCCGTAAAAAAATCTTCCAACCAGCATCATTTTAAGCTGTGGTGAAGCATCAGGAAGAAAAGAATTCATAAAATGATATCCAAATCCACCATTTGAATAGGCTTCAGATGCACCATAAGCTGTAATTACAGCACCTAACGTCATTAAAAAGACAAATAAGAACCCGGTTCTGCGTATACCCAATTTGTCAAGAATAATGCCACCAATCACTGCCATTAACAGGAATGTATTGGGAATTGAATAAAACGCAACGAAAAGTCCGTACTGTGTATTACTAAAACCAAACTCCCTCGACATTAGATCTTTGAGAGTAGAGAATGCATCGTAAACATAGTAGTTTCCAAATAAAACTATACCAACGAGCAGTAGTATGCCCCATCGTGCTATTGCATAATCATTTAGTGCTTTCTTAATGTGATCCATGGTGTTAAAAATAAACCGGTAAAAATACTATTCTATCTAAATAATAATACATGCAATGCTCTTAATAATTTGATTTACCATTCAGAAGCTTTCTTAGCAAACAGATATAATTTAATTATTAGTATTTTTACACTATACAATTGAAATATAGTTCTGTTTATCACCATTAGAGGTAACAATGTAAATTAATTATGGAAGGACAAAATACCAGCACTGATAACAGGCAGTTACTGGTTTGGTTAAGTATTGCCGCAGTTATTATATCATTTTTAAGCCTGCTTTTAAAGTACCAGATTGTGGTTCAAAAACCATTAATTTATGTTCTATATTTTGCAGTAGCAGCTTATGCTGTATTGGCAGTTTTAATTCAACGAGGGCTTAATATTTTGTTGTCTCAGTGTTTGTTGGTGTTTATGAGTATGGGATTCATAAATTCTCTATGGTATTATGAGCATGGTCATTATGGCCCTATTCTGTTCCTTTTTGTTTTGCTGTTTGCCCTGGTTATTTTTATCTGGCATGGAAAAAAGTTAATAATTGGCACAACAATAATTATCATCAATATTGCTGTTTGTTTCTTCATCGAATACAAATTCCCAAATTTGATACCAAATTATTACGACAGCGGATCAAGATTAATTGATATGTACGGAAGTATTATAATGATGATAATATTGAATTATGCACTAATGAGGGCTGTAAAAAACGATTATTCAAGAGAATATCAAAAGGCATTGCAATCCGATAAGCTTAAGTCATCTTTTCTGGAAAATATAAATCATGAAGTACGAACACCTCTTAATGCAATAATTGGGTTTAGCAGTTTGCTTTATGATGACGATATAACTCCTGAACAACGTAAAGAATACAGTACTCTTGTAAGTGAAAGTAACGATGCATTACTAAGAATAATTGATGATATATTGCTGGTATCAACTATGGAAATTAATGAAACCAAAATAAACGTACAGGAATGCGATCTTGATGTTGTGATTAATGGATTATACAATATGTATTGCGAAAAGATCAAGAAGAATAAAAAGGAAAATATAGCATTATACATTAGTGATCCAAATATCAGTGCAATAGTTGAAACCGATAAAATAAGGTTACAACAGGTAATAATCCGGTTAATGGACAACGCTTTGAAATTCACCGAATCAGGTAAAATAAACTTTGGATACAGGGTTGAACAGAATACTATTTTATTTCATGTTGCAGATACAGGTATAGGCATTAAGAAAAAATATCAGAGCAAGATATTCGAGAGATTTTATAAGGTAGAAGATCATGAAGGAAATTTATATGGAGGTACCGGTAACGGACTTTATATTACGAAAAAGATTGTAGAATCACTAAACGGAGATATCTGGTTAAGCTCAATAATAGGCAGTGGAACAACATTTTATTTTACCATTCCGAAAATTGGTTTCCGGGAAAGCGAGTTGAATAATAATGATTAATTTATTTATTCATTATCTGCAATTTGTTACTAATAATTAAACAATATGAAACTCCGGGAATCAATGTGTTATTAATAAATTGTACGAAAACAATCTGTAAATATCAATTGCCTGGTTTTGAGTAGTAAATATTCTTGAAGAAAGTATAGTGTTTTATAATAATTTAAACTAACATAACTAAACTAAGATGAACAGACTAACAGTAACTCTAATTGTAATAATTGCGGTGATTACTTCTTGTAATCCCAGGAACAATACCGGTAATACTGAGCAGGTATCGCCATTAAACTTATGGAATGATGGTAAAATAAAATCCGAAATACTTGCATTTGTAAAGTCTGTAACAGACAAAACAAGTGCAAATTATATATCTGAAAAAGACAGGATTGCAGTTTTTGATATGGATGGCACCATATTGATTGAAAAACCCCATTATGTTCTTTTCGATTTTACAGTGCGAAAAATGCTCGAAAAAATATCTGAAGACCATAGTTTAAAAGACAAACAACCTTATAAGGCTGTTTATGAGGAGGATTGGGGATACTTTAAATCAGTAGGTCTGTTTGCCGATGATGGATTATATAGTGTATTACTATATGCTACCGATGGATTCACCAATGAACAATATACCAGTGAAGTGGAAGAATATTTTTATACTGTAATTGATGAACGATATGGTGTTTCATATAACAAACTTGTATATGCACCGGTAGTACAGCTTATTGAATACCTTAAAAATAATGATTTTGAAGTATTTATAGTTTCAGGTTCCGACCCTCAGTTTACCCGAACCTTTTGTGAAGAGGCAGCTGGTATTCCCGTAAATAATGTAATTGGCACTACCGTATTAACAAAATGGGTTGAAAATGAGCCAAATTCATATTTTGTAAGACAGCATGAGTTTATTCAGCCAATTAACGATGAGGCCGGGAAACCCGTTAATATTCTAAATAAAATTGGTAAGGTTCCGGTAATTGCAGTTGGAAACTCAAAAGGTGATTATCACATGCTGGAATATACAAAAAACGCTCCAAATAGTCTGCGATTATTAGTAAACCATGATGATTCATTAAGGGAGTATAGTTATAATTCCGATAAAATGAGCAAATTATGCAAAGACAATGATTGGCTTGAAATTAGTATGAAAAATGACTTTAAAGTTATTTTTGAAGGATTATAAAAATATATAGATTTCATTCATCTTTATAATTGCTGACATAGTAAAAGCATATTTACTAATCATTTGAAAATCAGGAGGTAAATATTCAATATTTATATTGATTAATGTGTCTGTGTTTCTGATTTAAGGTACTTTCCATCATAACATTTACCGGTTAAAATATTTAGATTAATTCTAAATAATCACATTTAAACAAAAAATTTCAGAAAAATGGTATAAATACAGCATCCTTTCGGTACTACTATATAAAGCAAATTATAAACCCAAACA
>JANQGJ010000032.1 GCA_028277395.1 Bacteroidales bacterium
TATTGTGTTGTATCTATATGTCAGGTCACCTGTTGTAAGTACTAGGCTTGCAAGAGTAATGTTTTTCCCCATAAAATCAACGTTCTCATAATAAGTCCCAGGCCAGACAAGCACGGTATCCCCATCCACAGAGGCTTCAATTGCATCCTGTATAATAACGTAATCACCAGTGCCATCTTGCTTAACAGTAATTGTGTCAGCAATACAGGTTAATGATATAAGCAGGAATATTGTTGTTACATATAGTAAATTTTTGTTCATATTTAAACGGGTTTTGTTCTTATTGTACTGTCACCATAATTCATTTTAAAAACATTCTTAGCATTATCGTTAGGCAGGCCAAAATCAACTATTATTAATTGAATGCTTCATCTTTACTTCACAATGATTCATAGATTAGTTTATTGTACTATAAGCTTCTTGTTCACAGTCATGTTATTTACTTTTAGCCTGATTATATAAATTCCTGTAGTCAGTTTATGTTTATTTGTATTTAAGTCCCATGTTAACATATGATCTCCTGCAACTTGTTTACTATTCAGAATATCGGAAACCCTCCTGCCAAAATTGTCAAAAACCGAAATTGTTACCATAGCCTCAGTTTGTACGGAGTAAACAATATTTACCTGGTTTGTTGTAGGGTTGGGGAATATGTTAAATGTTAATTCACCGGTTTTTGGACTCTTTACTTTCTTATCTTTTAATGAAACAAAATATCTGCGTTTGTTTTCATTGGTATTTATTGCTCTTTTCTCATGAGTTTTGAACTTTTCGTTGAATACATAGTAGTTGGTTATTCGTTTGCCTGCAGAAGACTTTGTTCCAAAATACTCTTCAAAAACCACACTGTCGCCTGAGTTATTTCCAATATATCCCAGAATAATAGCCAGGGAATCCTGGGGTTCCAGAGTACAGGCTCCAATACATGAATCATTAACAAATGCACCCATTTCCTGTGGATTCTCGGTACTGTCAAGTTCAATAATAAACGGTGTATAATCAGAGGTCTTTGCATATTCATAATACTCAGGTTCTTCATTAGTCCTTGGTAACGGTGGATTTCCTGAATAATTCCATGTGAAATCATCAATATCTGAGTCCGCATGAATTACAAGCATATCACCATATTTAATATTGTGAACTAACTGGTTACAATGCCATACTATTGGTGGTGTGGGAGGTTGCGAACCGTCTTGCCCATGAGTGATGTCTCCCCGATAACAATAGATATCATCAAGCTTAATATCATATATATTATGCTCAAAATCTTTAATGGCATCAAGCACATCCTGTTCTTCATAAATGAAATAGCCTACCCAGGTTTCTTTATTTTTCTTGAGTTCAATCAGAGTATTCGGATTCTCTATTTTTCCTTTCAGTGTAAGTTCATTGTTTGAAGCCTGGTATGTTATGAGCTTATATCCCCGGTAACTAAATGTTGAGTTCATATCATCATCATAATCCCACCCTGAAAAAGGATTATTATAGTTAGCATAGACTAGCTCAGGTTCTGTTAATTCGACATTATTGTATATAAGCTGAAGCTGGTTTACACCATTTTCAAAATTATCGGAATGAAAAACCAGGTTTGTTGGATAAAAATCATAATCATAAGGTTCTCCCTGGTTGGGTACTCCTTTAAACAACCCAGTATTTCCTTCATGGCGTGGGATTGATATCCAGTTTATGCCAGGTTCTACTGAGAGGGTTTCATTTAACTCAACTTCAACAACACTTACCACGGAATGTGCACCATTGGGCAGGAATATATTATTCAGGTATGGGTCTATATAAGGTGTACTAAGGTTATAATTAAAAAAGCTGTATAGTTCGTCATCAAAATGATCGTATTCGGTGTAATAACTTGTTACACCAAGTTCCTCCGAAGTAAAAACATTTCCCGTACTGTTAGGGTCATACTGAAGTAACAATGATGGTGTACCTCCCCATTTATTTATATCAGTTTTTGTGTGAACGTAAAGTAATCCATTATAAGGGTTGTGAAAGAACGCTGCAATTTGACCTTCATAAAATCCTATTTCTGATTTGGTAAAAGAACTCCCGTTTCTTTCAATTCGATAAAATTTTGCAATCCTGTCGTTTACCGGTACATATTCAGGAGGCTGTGGGGTTGAAATCGTCTGATCTGAAAAACCAAGTATATTGTTATTGTTTTTGTCGAATACAAAATCGTTGAAGAAAATAGAAGGTTGAAAATTAACAGAAACAAGAGTGTTGTCGCTACAATCGTAATAGGACAGGTTATTACCAAAGGTTCCGTTATTATTTGTTTGAATATACAATCCACCTTCAAAGTTTACAGGAGGTTCGGAGATTTCGGGACAAATTATCTTTCCGGGATTTACCAATATTTGGCTTGTATGTCCATCAGGTATTATCTCCACGACGCTACCATCGGTTAATATAGAAATCAGAAGACCATCTTCGGGAGTAAATTTGCAGTTATTGCGTTGTGTTGCATAAGGGTTGGTTAAAACCCTGTCATTTTTTACCGTTGCATATGTTGTACTATTATAATTATTGTAACAAAAATCAGCGTTGAAATAGCACGATACTGACTTTGTTAAAGTAAGAGATTGCTGATTTTTATAACTGTAGTCAGATGCATCATAAATCATAATTACAGGGTTATTAGCATTGGAGTTGGTTAATATACTCAGATTTTGATCAGGGGCTACAAACATCTGTTTCAGATGGGTTTTCCCACTAAGGGTTATATCATCTTCAAAATTATCATAAGAATTAAGCACCTTTATCGTACCTATACCCGTAGAAGAATTTGAACTGATTAATAAGTGTTTTTGAAATGGATTATAAACAATATCACCAATTGGAAAACCCAGTTCAAGTGTTTTAACAAGTTTCCCCTCAATTTCCCCCACACCATTATTGGCAAACGGATCATAAACAAATATTGATGAATTTGATGTGTTCAATGTATTATAAAAATACAACTGGTTATTTGAAGGGTTGTATATTGAATGGTAAACAGCAAAACCTGTTTGGATAGTTGTGTAACTATTGTCATCTGATTTATAGTATCCATTTTGGGTAAGAGAAGTAAAATAGTTAAAATTTGGTGATATTGTTCCGTTTACAAAATAGGACCCAGGCTGGTTTATTTTACTTGAATGTTGATATTTATTTTCGACATTATCAAAATAAACATGAACCAGTTGATCAACACAACCAAGATAAAAATCATCATTGCGTCCGGGGACAATTTTCATTGGATAATTATAGTTATATACCTGATCATTTTGCTGATATCCATTAGTATTTAATTTCCAGCTATACTCTGGCTCAAAGACCGGGACTGGAAGGCTGGTATTATATTTATAGAATGATACATTCTCTCCGCTAAGTTGTGGATCATTCAGTAAAAGATCATCTTCTCTAAAGGTCAAAGCTAATATACTCTTGCCGGAAAGAAATGTGCCATCAATAACCCTTTTACTTGGTGAAAGAATAGCATCATATTCCATGTTTATATCCCCGGCATCAAGTACATAAAAAAATACATCTTCTGTAAGGGGAGGTTCAAACCCTGTACCAGGAAGTCGATAAGGTAGAACTATTATCTTGTGCAAATCTGCATTCTTTGCAGTAAACATTTTTCCAAATTTCAACTCTTCAATACCCTGGTCAATATTATTTAATTTATTAAGAGGATTGCCAGGGTTTCCTGTAATCTCCCAAAGCTCAATTTTACCTTTACGGCAAATATAGAAAAGATCACTACCGGGAATTCTGTGTGGTTCGACCTCGTTTATTGTTTCATAGTAATCAACAGTACCCATATTTAATTCTTCACCTATTAAATTTAGACTTCCGTTAAATTGATTAATACTGTAAACAGCAAAATATGTATCAGTTTTATGAAAACTTCCTGTTAAATTAGTACTATTTCGTCCGCTGTACAATGCATATAGTCTGTTATTATCACCATCATATTTAAGAACAACTTTACCACTTGATACATGAAAATGATTTATTATGGATGGTCTAGGAATAAGCTTTGTTGTATTATAATTACCACTGGTTTGAATACTTATTATATTAAGATCCGGAGTAACTGTATATATTAATGATTTATCGCTGTTTAAAACCATAGTCTGTCTGGACGGGGAATGAAATCCATAATTGAAATATGGTGGTGAATATTTCCCATAATTAATACCAGTACTCTGTTGAACGGTTTTTAAATCAATAGTTGCGTCTAAACTATTATTGCTTTCATTATAGATAAGAATTTTGCTCTGCGCATGAACAAAGATCTTCTGATTGGCAGTTATAATATCAAATCCAAACCCTCCACTCTGATCTGGTAAAGAAATATTTTTCTTGAAGTCTGGTGGGGTTTGTGCTAACAAAGTTGCAAAAAAGCTTAAAAACATAAATGTCAATACGGACTTTTTCACTACTATAATAGATTTAAAGATAAGGAATAATTGCTTTAGGTTTCTTGATTCTTTCATGGATCTAGATTTAAGAGTTAAAATTTCAATAAAGATACATAATAATTTGATAAATGATCTGTTTAATTTTAAGTTAATATTTGCCAAACCACGAATGAACTTGTTGAAATACTAACAATTATTTAAACGTCTGAATTATTCGAGCTATGATTGCGTCAACTGGAGTTAATTAAATACTTGACTAAAAAGCCGGATCAAAATAATCATTATAAAAGAAATAATTTAGGGAATTTTGAAATTATCATACATCATTAAATCTTTTGGCAACCTAAGTTCAGCGTACGAAAGGTTAAATATTAACCAAATCACAAGGATAATTTTTATATGCTTAAATGTCGAGTATTCAAATAAATACAAAACAAGACATCAATGATACTCCCCAACTGAATCGAAATGATTGTATTTCCACCTGAGTATTATTTATCTGTAAAATTTGAGGTTCATACCGGGAGAGGCGGAAATGATTAGAGACAAAACTATGATGTTAGAGAAATAATTTACACATTGGATAAATGTTCAGACATATTTGAAAATATTATCAATTTCGATCATAATACTAAAAGATATTTGAAAGAAGTGTGTATTAGGCAGTTATAAAATTATGGATTGACCAAAGGGATTGAAAGTGTTTTTCCAGATGGTTTAATTGAAGAGAGTTTAGATTATAGAGGGTATGAAGTATCACAAGGAGTGGGTGTGAGAGTGGGAGTGGGAGAGAAGAGAGTGGGTGAAGAGAGAAGAGTAGGGAATGCCAAAAACTTCCTTTTTGAAATCTCATTCAGAAACTTTTGGTCTGATACTAAGCGACCTGGGCAATTTTCCTGATTTAATAATTCTCACACCTATTATTTGCTAATTCTCACAAAAACAGCCAGATATGATTTTTGGCATGCTAACATACTACCATTTACCTAAGTCTTAATTACTACCTAAATAGGGTATTGTTTGATATTGAATAAGTTACTAGGTTTGAGGGGTTGTGGGTTGTGGAGTTTTAGTGAGTTGGTTTTTTATTGTTGAAATGTAACGATGTTATGGATAAAGAAAAGAAAATGATTTACATAAAGTATTAGTTTGCTGGAGGTAAGTATAGCTTTAATCAAATAAATAATTGGGAAAATAGAAAGGTGAAATATAATGGGAAATAATGACAAAATGATCTCATAACGTAGGTCGGATTTCATGCTAAAAAGAGATACAGATAATGTACAAAGGACAGAAATATTGCCAATGCACAGATAGAACATTTGGTTTTTCCAACCTGACAAGATCTATTTCTGGTCAACCCTCAATTAAATATTAAAATATTGAACCAGTAAATTAGAAATCAAAAAAATGACAAAAAATATGGAATAATAAAAATTGCTTATTTTATTTAACACCACAAACCGTCAATCACATGAAATGACCATAAACTTATTTAAGCATACCATACCGAATATGATTAAAAAAGTTTATGGGAAAGCGAAGCGGTTCCATCTGTCAGGAATTTTGGA
>JANQGJ010000036.1 GCA_028277395.1 Bacteroidales bacterium
CTGAAGTTGTACCCTGTCCTGAGGCTACACTAGCCCCTGTTGGCACAGTCCAGTTATATTCTGTAGCATTTGCCACTGCATCAATGGAGTAGGTTTCACTTGTGGCATTTTCACACAGGCTTGTGTTTCCTGTGATTGTACCAGGTATTGCAGGAACATCGGGGCCTGCAGTAACAGTAATGGTTGAGATATAACTACATTCTTTGGCTATACCATTTGTTATTTTGACAGTATAATCACCTGCATGAATAGTGCTGTTAAAATCGCCAGTTACCTCTCCCGGACTGGCAAGAGTGCTTGAATAATTATTTGGGCCTGTCCAGCTAAAGGTCGGTGAGCTGGCATCCCAGTTACCATTATTACTACTGCTTAGGCTTAAACTGCTGCCCTCACAAACAGATACGGTTGTTGAAGTTGAATTTGCTTTCCCGTCAATGGCAGGGTTTCCATAAATATCACATTTATCTCCGGTAAATGTTAATAATTCCCATAAGTTTCCTGTCCAGTAGTAGTACCCTTTTTCAGCACTTCCATCAATATTGTAAATAATTAATCCCACTGCCGGATTGGTAACAGGGGCTGCTGTTGATGCATCGTTTAATGTTACCCTGGGTAATAAAAAGCCTTTGTTGGTGCTTTTTAAATCGAGTATAGCACTGGCATCAGGATCGCTGCCATCCTCATTGATACTTACCTGAGCCATGGTGGTGGTAATTATCATAAGTGTAAAAATAAGTGGTAGTAGTTTTTTCATTTTTATATTATTTGTATTTAATGCATTAAGCGTTATCTTAATTTTTTCATTCGGTATTAGTATTAATTACTATTATACCACATGTAAAGTCTGCAACAAACAGTCAAAATGTACGATTTACTGCTGGTGATATTACCAACATACGTAAAAAATGCTGTAACGTACAGAGTAGTTAAAACATATTTATTATTTGGTGGCAGATGGTTTTCATTTACATAAATTTCTTATTATAAATGAAAATCCAATCAAGCTTATCAATTTAAGATTCTTCCTGAATTTATTCAGAACAATTTCTCTATTGACAATGCAAATATCAACGACACCTACCAGAAAACCCAGTTTTTAGCATTACAAATGTGTTTCATATTTTTTACAAGCGTTACATTTGCGTTTCAAAATGTTAGTAATGGTTATTATAATTATGCTGATATCTTAATTGATATACAAGGTTGTATGAATTATTTAATTCTGTACATATGTCAACTGACATTCATAAACTTATTAAACAAAGTGATTTGTTACACCATTCACAATAATAAATTATGTGTTTCCATCAACATTTGTGTTTGATACGAAAACCATTTGATTTCAAATGCTATCAGTATCATAGTGCCACTCTGTTTGGTGCCTTATTGGTAATGGTTTAATTGAAATAATTGTATTTTTATTTTTCGTATTTATACATGATCGGTACATACATGTAAGCTTGGATATGTTACTAACGAAATATTTTATTAACAGCTATATATAAAGAGTATTGGTGATGGTTGTGCTAATGTTTTTGTGCAACCAATAACCAGTGTAGCCAATTGCTGGTTATGAATTTCACAACTATGGCACCAAAAGAAATCAGCACAAGTATTCAAATTAAGCTCACATGCATAATTACAAGATTAAGCCAATTAATCATCTTTAATACAACGCACCGCTATCCCACAGCTTTGTCCAATACCATCCAGTAAACTGACATCGGCTGATGAAGGAAATATCCAAAGTATTTCCGAAAAGGTACTGTTAGATGTACCAGACCAATAATATGATCGAAATCCTACATGAAAAAGTATGATACTGAACCAACCCACTACGCCACCCGTTAACAGAAAACTTCAATGTGCTGGCGTAAGCACCATCTATGTCATTTGTGCTCCAACTCAGATGTTCAGCGTCTAATCTCAGCGGGGTTAGTTCCACTAAGCTCTGCTTTGAAATTTATTCAGAGTACTGTAGTATAAAAATATTTTATACTTTCGTGCTATTTGTAATGTTTCTAAATTAGATCTTTGATATAATGGATTCTACTGCCCGGATACGTCCTAAGTGTAAACTAAATACAGAAATACCTCCTTGTCTTGTAATTAAAGAGATTAACCAAATGTTATCAAAAACTGATCAGGTTGAAGGTAAAATTATTGATAATCAGATTTATTTAATGATGCCTAAAAGTGAGCAACATTACTGGTCACCAGAGTTGCGACTTACCATAATTGAAAATAAAGATGGTGCGACAATAAAAGGAATTGCAGGTCCGAATGGTAAGGTTTGGGCCACTTTTGTGGTTTTTTACGGTTTGGCAATTATGTTGTTCATATTTGGAGGAGCACTGGGAATATCTCAATGGATGCTCGACATAAGTTCTGACTGGATATGGAGCATCCCTGCTTCATTTGTTTTGTACACATTTATCTTCATTGCCGCAAAACACGGACAAAGACTTGGCAGGGATCAGCTGTTAAAACTTCGGTATTTTCTTGATCAGGCAATAATAAATGCCGAGAATAAACAATCCTCTACTCAACAGGATATTTAATTACCGTTGATGTGTAAACCGAAGGATACGCAGAAAAATAACCTCTACCGTCATTGCTGATGTTGGTTTATAATATTTAATGATTTATCCTGAAATTGATCAATTAATATACATCAAATAAAGCGACAGATGTTGGGTATTATATTCTGAAATTGAAATTTAATCAAATTGACAACAACTATAACATTTTTCTTGGATTTTAAAGTCCAACTGCAGGAAAGGTTGTAATCAGAATAGAATTAGGTGTTTTATACCTTGTCAAAATATTGAAACTATTATGTAATCTAATAAGCAATAGTATTAATGTTTCAGCTAATCAGAATTTTTATTATTGGTTTTTCGTTAATCTCGAAATATTATTAAAATATTAGATTACTATATGACAATCAATTTGCGGTTTAATATTATATATCATTCTGTAATCTAGGCATATAAACCAATTTATAGCATTTGACCAGTTATTTTTATGTTTCTGGAATAAGCTGCTATTCAAATTATTTCCATTATTATGAATATTTGACAGTTTTGAGTTGTTGTTTGTGTCTTATAAAACCATGTTCTGAAGCATACTGTTGGAATCCCCTAATTTTCTTGTAAGAAGCAGATAAATGTCTAGTCATTTTTAATGCCTATCATTATTCAGTACTGTATTAGGACAAAAAATACTTATTATTAAAATAATATAATGCACAGATAAACAGGTGTATAAGGCTCTTTGTAACGAATGTGAAACGCCAATGATTTTGTTTGCAACGATTTTGAAATGAAATAACTATTGTTAAAAGTGTATCCGGGAGGCATATTTGTACAAGTAGAAATTAAATAATCGGAATCTGATATTGATGATTCTCCATCGCTCTAAAAGTTTTGTAATTCTATTCTGATCTGAATTTATAACACCGGATTGATTGTTAGGGACTGGGTGAGCCATGTCTTGTAAGAAAGTGTCAAATCATTTTGATTTTTTAATCGACAGTATTAATATAACAGAATTACAAAACCAAACAATGATATCACGAGGTTATAAAATTGAAAATCAGAATATATCTTGTAGTTATGTACACCTGACTGACAATGCGATTAAATTAAACAGTTTTCGGATCAGTAAAAACTCAATACTGTGTCTGGATAGGAATAACCTTTACTTAAATATTATTCAGATAGACAAGCAACTAATTGAAGCAGATATAATTTGCAATGGAGATGGAAGGCTGGTTGTAGCATGTATGGAATCAGATTTACCTGGTATATTTCAAACATGCCCTTCCTCCAATATCACTCCAGTTCTTTTTGTTATAAAAATGATCTCGCCATTTTATACTGGAGTTTATCATAATGAAATATATGTCTGCAATTTTTGTGAAAAAAATAAACTACTTGTAAATATCAATTAATAATACGGCAAGGAAATACTTACTATGAACAACCATAGATTAAAACCACCATTAACTTTTACATCAAAAATAATGATGATATCATTGACAACATGCATTATGATGTTTTCAGATGATTACATTGAATGTTCATACTCAAAAAGCAGCAATGTAAATATTAAATACCAAATGAGAAAATACGATGGAATAATCATAACTAAGAACCGGCAATTAATATTTTAAACCATAAATAAACAAAAAAATGAAAAGGACAATTACTACGATTTTTGCATTGTTATTTGGCACCATCACGTTAATATGCCAGGTAGCAATAAATACCGACAACAGCGATCCTGATGGCAGTGCAATGCTGGATGTAAAAAGTACAGACAAGGGTATTCTCATACCCCGTATGACAGAAGTGCAACGTGATGCTATCAGCAGCCCAGCCGAAGGCTTAATAATTTACCAGACAGATGAAACCGAAGGCCTTTATTATTATGATGGCACTAACTGGATAATAATGGGAGCATCTTATGGTACAGGAGAGAATAATGCCGGTAATGCCGGTATTGGTAGTAATTACGGAACTGTGGTAAGTGTAACGGGAAAAGTATGGCTGGACCGTAATCTTGGAGCCAGCCAGGTGGCCGATTCAGTTGATAATGCTAATGCTTATGGTGATCTATACCAGTGGGGCCGTGCTGCTGATGGCCATGAGGACTGTACTTCCGGCACATATGCCGGGCCTGTTGACAGCTGGATAGCCGATGAAGACAACAATGCATGGGATGGTTTGTTTATTAACAATGATTCCAGCCCTTACGATTGGTTAAGTACTCAAGTTGATGACCTGTGGAATGAAATGGGGGGACAGAACAATCCCTGTCCGAGTGGATTTAGAGTGCCTACAAATGCTGAGTTGAATCAGGAAAGGTTAACCTGGATCAGCGATGATGCTACTGGTGCTTTTGCTTCTCCGCTTAAGTTGACTGTAGGCGGTTATCGACTTTACTCCAATGGGAACCTCAACGCTGTTGATTACCTCGGTAGCTACTGGAGCAGTACTGTTGATGGTGCTAACGCCCGCTCCATGCTCTTCAGCAGCAGCACTACCGGTATGGAATCCCAGTATCGTGCTTACGGTAATTCTGTGCGTTGTATTAAGGATTAAAACCTATTCGATTGAATAGAAGTGCATTTTGATAACCAAAAATATAACTATATAAACTTATATGGTGTGTGAATTATTGGTTTTGAGAACCCGTCTGCATTAGTCATTACCA
>JANQGJ010000061.1 GCA_028277395.1 Bacteroidales bacterium
TGGTAATACAGGTACCAGTGGAACAATAACTTTGATAAGGTAAGGTTTATATTGATCTCCCGATTGCTTTCTGGAGAATCATTGAAACTGCCTCCATAAGTTAAGGCAGGCAGACATTGAGCAATGGAGTAATCTAATCTCTTATTCTGGGATAAGTATCATTTAAAAATTTTAATCCCTGTGAGAGTCTGTTTTATGAACGGGCAAAATTGAACAATAGATCAATAGAATTATCAAAGTACATAATAATAAATAATGTATGATTGATAAAACTATGCGCAATTTGTTGTAAATTTATCAACAAATTGAGACCAGTTTACAATTGATGACAACCAAACTATTTGAAAAAGTATCTTAAACCTACATGATTACGATTCTAATTGTAAGGGAGTGGTAAATTATTTATTTGCAACTATCATAGAAATTAGAATTTGTATTTGAAAAGAAAAAACCAAAATATGAAGAATGTTAAATTATTTACCCTGTTATTACTGTTATTAGTTATACATAAACTACAATCTCAAAATGAGGCCAATATATGGTATTTTGGTAATAATGCTGGTCTGGATTTCAATAGTGGTGATCCTGTTGCAATTACTGATGGTGCCATGGCAACATTGGAGGGGTGTGCTACGATATCAGATGCAAGTGGTAGTCTTTTATTTTATACTGATGGGATGACAGTATGGAATAAAAACCATGATGTAATGCAAAATGGAACAGGTTTATTGGGTAACTCTTCATCATCACAATCTGGCATTATTGTACCAAGACCAGGTTCAAGTTCAATCTTTTATGTTTTTACAGTTCCGGTATGGTCTAATACTGGTCTAAACTATTCTACAGTTGACCTTAGTGCCAATGGAGGACTTGGTACAGTGATTGACAAAAACATACTTTTGCTTCAGTCAGTCACTGAAAAGGTAACAGCAGTAAATCATGCAAATGGAACTGATATATGGGTTGTGACACATGAATGGAATACTGATGCTTTCCACGCTTTCCTGGTTACCTCAGCCGGTGTTGATGATATAGCTGTTGTGAGTAATGTAGGCCCCGTTCATAGTAATTCACAAGGCTATTTAAAGGCGTCTAATTCGGGTAATTATCTTGCGTGCGCATTGGCTGGCTGGGATAGCTCATTTGAATTATATGAATTTGACAATAGTACCGGAATAGCATCAGATCCTATAATCTTTTCAAATTATGATGGAGCTTATGGTGTAGAGTTTTCTCCCGATGAATCAAAGCTTTACATGGCTGAATGGTATATTGGTGGAAATCATATATATCAGGTTAACTTACTTGCTGGTAGTCCTGATGATATTATTAACTCTGCCATAGATATAAGTGGAAATGCTTTACAGAAAGGAGCTCTGCAATTGGGTCCTGACGAGAAAATCTATGTTTCTCTTTTTGATAGAAACCATTTAGGAATAATTGAAAATCCTAATGACTTGGGACTTATGTGTACCTATAACGAATTAGGTGTAGATCTTGGTGGTAAAATAGCACAACTTGGTTTACCCACTTTTATTCAAAGTTACTTTTCTGCAAATATAAGTTATCAGAATGAATGTTTTGGCGATACTACTTTTTTTGAACTTTCGAATTATTCACTAGTTCAATCTATAACCTGGGATTTCGGAGATCCTGCTTCAGGATCAAACAACACATCAACAGACCTCTACCCATACCATATATTCACCGGAACAGGAACCTTCACAGTCACAGCCAACATTACCTTAACAGACAATACAACATCTGTTTCCACTGTAGATGTAACAATCTACGACTATCCTGTTGTTAACCTGGGAAACGACACCACCATATGTGAAACCGAAAACATAACACTTGACGCAGGAGAAGGTTTTGCATCCTATTTGTGGAGTACAGGTGCAACAACCCAAACAATAACAGTAAACCTTGCTGATACTTATGATGTTGCTGTCAGTAATGGTAATTGTGATGGTTTTGATACAATAATATTAACTGTCCAGGCACCAGCAGTAGCCTTTGCCGGCTCAGATGAACCAGTATGCCAGGGAGGGTCTTTTGATTTTAATAACTCAACCCAGCTGCCAACAGCAACAAACTTCGATTCCATTCGCTGGATTGGAGGAGCAGGATATTTTGATGATCCTACTGTAATGGTACCTGTCTATAATACCGATATCAGCGAAACAGGAAGTATTATCCTTTCAATGATAGCTTATCAAACTTTGCCATGTGGTAACGATACTTCATCAATGACATTAAACATTATCCCGGGCCCTGCAGCCGATTTCAATATTTCTCCATCCACAACAGTATGCCTCGGAGAAGAGTTTACCTTTACCGACAACAGTACAACCACCATAACAGGCTGGCAGTGGGACTTCGGTGACGGGCAATCATCTAACATTCAAAACCCATCTCATACTTATACCCTTGCAGGAACATATGATGTAGAACTTGTAGTAAT
>JANQGJ010000042.1 GCA_028277395.1 Bacteroidales bacterium
TTTGCAACTCCATCCTTTTTGAACCTGATAATTCTAAAAAACTATGAATGAGTAAGGGTAAAACAAAGTTAAGCTGTCATCTAAATACCCGACCAATCAACATTTAGCTTTATGCGTAGCTATTGCCATGATAGTTGCGCATATTTTAAGTTCTTGTCAATTGAAAAAAAGTAAAATGAAAAATCAAAATTTTAATATACATTGACAAATCGAAATATTGTGTTGTGGTTCAGAAAAAAAAAGATCCTGCTTGATTATTGACATATGCCTTAAAGTTCACAATCTGCTAAAATCCTGTCATCTGCTAATTTGGTTGTTTACGGACTTTGTTTATATCCTATGACCAAACCAAAAAACGATTCAAACCGGTCTGATTTGATGACTGTTCCTATTTCTTTTATTAAGAATCATTCTAAATATTGGGTTTTTTGTAACCATTTGTAACCAAAATTGATTAATAATAAACCTTTTTCGGTACTACTATTAAGGGGCTTAGAGATAGGTAGTAGGAAGGAATGGTTTTTTGATGATAATTATGAACCGATTTAATGAAATAGTGCCCCTGAGTGAATCTTCAAACGTTTTTTACGGAATGCACCCGCCTTAGTTTATCAACACCCTTCACAATTATTAATGAAAGACCCAAGCAAAACGGATAAATTTAATACTTACTAAAATTTAAAATACTATGAAACGATCTATTTTATTTAACCTGTTATTATTAGCTTCAATTATGCCATATACTTTATTCAGTCAAATCACACCTGAACTACTTGGAAAATGTTCCTCATGCGATACTTGTACAACAGTTATATTACCCGATCCTGGAGAAAGCATATGTATTTATCAATCACCATATGCTAGATTTGACACTCTCTACATTCCTGACGAAGATGCAGATGATCTGCATATTAGGGTGAATTTCATTTTTTTAAGCAAAAATGATACAACTGGTATGTTTGAAGAAAATAATCCTGAACATCAAGAATTAATAGATTCCATTATATCAAAAATAGGTACTATGTATTCTGATTTTGTCAACCCTGTAAGTGATACGAGTTGTTATGTTCAAAATGGCTTTATATCCGGTGCAAAGATTCAATTTAATATTAATAAAATGTACATAAGTGATGAATTTGGCTGGAACAATGAAAACGATAGTTGGGAACCAGTAATCGGAGGTAACCCTTCTTTTTGTCCTGGTAATGATGACTGGTATCTAAATTACCTGGATGACAGTATTAATGATGACCCGGTTGTACCACTAAGTGTAAATGTATATTTTACTGAAACGGCATGGTACTACGACTCACTCGTAGTTTATCAAACCACAGATACAACAGGGCCAATCAACAATATGTGTTCAATGGAACCAGTACCTGATATAGAAGCCGGTATGAGAATACATGCGCCTAATGTTTTTACGAAGTATTACTGGATGAAACATCATGCAACTCAAATTTATAATCAACCATGGGACTCTATTGTAAAATTTTGGTTTATTAATTCAGTATCCTCAATTTTGGCCCATGAATTTACACATAACCTGGATTTAAGACATAAAGTTGATTGCGATATAAATATTGCAAACCCTAATATAGATTGGCCAAGGGGATTATTAACCCCATGGCAATTAGGGCATGCTCATAAAGTTATGGGGCTGACAAACTTACGGCGAAGGGTAACCGATGAGTCGTATAATTCAATTCCCGAAATTATTACAGAAAGTACTTATATTGATGCCGACCTTATGTTTTTTCGTGACATAGTCATTGAAGAAGGAGCAACACTAACTGTAACCTGTAAACTTTATATGGCAAACAATGCAAAGATCATTGTTAAACAAGGTGCAAAACTTGTTGTTGACGGAGGTTTGATTTCCACGGAAAATGGAAAATTCTGGCAAGGAATACAAGTTTGGGGTGATAAGAACAGGTCACAAAAGCCCATATATGGCCCTGAACAATACAATCATGGTATTGTGGAATTGAAAAATGATGCTACTATTGAAAATGCTATTATAGCAATTGACTTATGGGAGCCAGGAAACTACCAGGCTACCGGGGGCATCCTGCATGCAGAAGATGCTGTTTTTAGAAATAATGCCAAGTCAATTCATGCATTGCATTACAGGAACTTTGACCCATACGAACCCCCGATTGAATGGGATTACGATTGTGAAGTTAAAAACTGTAGCTTTGAAATAACTGAAGAATATCCTGGTGATGTAACTTTTTACAAACATGTTGACTTAGCATATGTTAATGGGATAGACTTTATTGGTTGCGACTTTTCGTTAGATGATAATGCTTTAAATATAAGTGATTACAACCATGCCATTGCAGGTTATGATGCCGGTTTCAGGGTATATGCAAGTTGCACATCTGGGCTATCACCATGTCCCGAAACTGACTACGACAGGAGTACTTTTACCGGGTTTTGGAGTGCGATAAGTGCTACAAAATCAGGCGAAAACATTGTAGCCTTTAGTGTTGACAGGGCTGACTTTACAAACAATGCTTTTGGAGTAAGGACAATAGGTGTAAACAACGCAAGCGTATTACTTTCCGATTTCCATGTAGGCAGCTTCCAGGGTTGTGGTTATGGCATTTACACAAATGAAGCTACGGGTTTTGCCTTTGAAGAAAACCAGTTTTCAAAGTACCCGGCAGGGGTGCAGGCTAATTATTTTGGTATAAGCATAAACAATTCCAGGGCAATTAACGACGTATACAAAAACGACTTTAGCGGTTTAAGCTACGCAAATCATTCAGATGGGGTGAATTGGCTTGGAACTTTTAGGGAATTTGGTTTAGAATACCTATGTAACACAAATACCAACAACTATGCTGATTTTTATGTTGCGGATTTTGTTTCGTTTGTTTCACGTTCAGGCATACAACGAAGCCAGGGAAGCCAGGAGTTAATGGCGGGTAATTCATTTAGCCTGACAGGAGCAACATGGCATTTTTACAATGGTGGTGAACACCTTGTGGATTATTATACTGATGCTGTGAATACCCCTTTAACGCCCGAGATTAGGTATAGGGTAGATTTGGAAACAAGTGAAACAGAAAACACTTGTCCATCTCATTATAGTGGTAGTTCGGGATCAATACTTTCAAAGACTTCTGCCGAAAAAACCAGTATTGAACAGGATTACTACAATAACCTGGCAGATTATAACAGCACAAAAGCCCTTTACGACAGTTATGTTGATGGCGGAAATACAGACTCTGAGGTGTTTGATATTAAAAATGCACAGCCAGGTGATATGTGGGCATTAAGGGCCCAACTGCTTGGTAATTCACCACACTTATCGTTTGAAGTTTTAAAGGAAGCAGCTGATAAAACCGATGTTTTTACCGAAGCTGCCTTGTTTGATATCCTGGCAGCCAATCCTGATGAGTTGAAAAAAGACACACTTATCAGTTACCTGGAAAACAAGGAAGTACCATTGCCCGGATATATGATTAGTTTATTACAACAGCTAGCCGGTGGCAGCACTTACAAAACAGCACTTCAAAAGCAGTTGGCCGATTATAAGCATGCATACAGTCGTGCAGCTCATGATATTGTCAGGAGCATACTAAATGACACCGCACTGGATCACACCCAACTACGTAACTGGCTGGATAATATTGGAGGTATTACATCCGACAGGCAAATTATATCCTCATATATGGCACAGGGTAATTTTACCGATGCCTTTACTTTGGCAAGTATGTTGCCCGCATTGTACGAGCTAAAGGGGAATGATTCTGTTGAGCACTTGTTTTATATGGATATGTTAACATTACACCAAACGCTTTTCCAACAAGGCAGGAACACATACCAGCTTAATAGCACCGAAAAAGCAAACATCACATATATTGCAAGCAACAGCAATGGGGTTGCCGGCAGCCAGGCTAAATCCATATTGGAAGCTGTATACAACGAGTACTGCCATACTTGTCCAAATATTGATGGAACAGATGGTTATAAGATTAATGCAAAAGTTAATCCCAATAACCTGGGTGAATACTTTGGGCTTGATGTTAGCGTTAAGCCCAACCCTGCGAGGGATTGGGCTTCATTTGAATATTCATTAATAGATGATGCTCATGATGGGGTAATTGAAATACGTAATGCCTCAGGGGTTATTGTTGATGTACTGATTTTGAACTCCAACAAAGGACAAACTCTCTGGGATACCCGCAATATTTCAAATGGATTATATGTTTATACAATAAAGTGCGATAATTTCAGCAAAAGCGGAAAACTTGTAATAACCAAATAGTTTTATTATTTTTATACTTTCTCCTGCCAAAATTTGACAGGAGAAAGTACTGGTTACTGAATGATGATGAGATTTTTAAAAATATTAGTTCTAACCGTTATTACTCAACCTTTAATTAGCCAGATGCAGGTTGACTGGCAGCAGTGTTACTGTAGCATGGAAACCGATATGGCTAATGATATTGTTCATCAAAATGATGGTTTTTTAGTAATGGGGATGCAACTTGGTGGTGATGCCCAGGTAACATGTTCCAATACATCCGGTGCATGGTTATTAAGAATATCGGATGAGGGGGATATTATTTGGCAAAAATGCTTTTCGGATAAAGGTGCTTATTTAATGTTTCGGGAATACAATGGTTCAGAAATATTTGTAGTTGGAGCTGCAGCTATGGAGCCGTATCCCAATGAAACAAATTTATGGGTGGCTAAGGTTGACAGTTTAGGTGAAATTGTATGGGATAGGGCATTGGGAAATGATGATGGAGTAAGTAGCTATCATTTTTATGGTATACCTACTAACGATGGTGGAGTTATAGCATCAGTTCTTATCTTTTCACAAGGTGGGGATGTTACCACCTGGTATGGCGGGTATGATGGTTGGGCAATCAAGTTAGACAGCCTTGGAAATACTGATTGGAATTTTACTATGGGGTCTCAAATGTCTGAAGGGACAATAGGAATAGTTCAAACCAATGATAATGGGTACCTTGTTTTGGGATCGGGTTCACCTGACGGAGTAACTGGTAATATCACCAGCCCAAGCTATACAAGTTCGTGGAATGATGCAATACTTTATAAACTTGATTCGGAAGGCAATCCCGAATGGAATAAAACATATGGAGGAAGTGAAAGTGACATAGCAGTAAGAGCAGTTAGTTTAGAAGATGGTTACTTAATTGCAGGCGGAGCAACTTCAGATGACGGATACTGTGAGGGTTCAGGATGGCACGAGGGGTATTTTCACACAGGCGACAGAACTCCGGATATTTGGTTGATTAGAACAGATTTAGGCGGTGAAATAATATGGCAAAAATGCTATGGGGGGTCACAAAATGAAGGAGTTTCGAGAGTTTTTTCAACTTCTGATGGTGGATTTGTTGTTTTTGGAACAACAAGCTCACACGATGGTGATATATCATATAATCCAGCTAATGGAAATGATAAATCAATATGGATATTCAAAATAAATGCAATGGGTGACCTTATTTGGGAACAATGTATTGGTGGAGGTGCATCAGAGTACGTACATGGGGTTATTCAACATAGTGACCATAATTATACTCTTGCAGGTGAGATGTTCTATAGCCCATCAGGTGATGTTAATTGCTCCAACTTTATTTATGGATCTCGCTATAATTATTGGGTTCTTGGCATTTCTGATACCACCGTAGGAACAAACAGCCCGGCGATAGAAAATTCTTATATAAATATTTATCCTAACCCTGCATCAAGTATTTTGAATATTCAGGGCGGGTTAAAAATTGGTTCTGAAGTGAATGTTGAAGTATATGATATTTTTGGCAGACTTGTTTTTAATTCTGAATTTATCAATAACGGAAATATATTTTCAATTAATACATCCAGGTGGCAAAAGGGACTATATTTTGTGAGGGTTTCTGATGATAAAAACTTTAGTGAGATCAAGAAAATTGTGGTAGAAGGACAAGCCCAATAATACTGGTACTGTAACCGATTTATTTTAAAAGTAAAAAGGGCTTGATCTTGTAATAAATTGTGGGTATGCTGACACTGACCCGAAGGTCACTGGCACTATCTCATTTCACAAGACGAAACAGGTTACAAAGCCTTTAATAAAGCCGAAAACAGGATTTATCTCCACACCATTCGGACTAATAACCCAAAGGTCGTCAGTTCGAATCTGGCCCCCGCTACTAGTAATACTAAGGGAAAGCCGATCTGAGAGGGTCGGCTTTTTTGTTTTGGGTACAACATAGGTACAACATTTTGGTTTTTTTCTTTCCCTTTGAAAATTGTTTGAAACTACTGATACACATAGGTTGTATAAGGAAGAAATGAAACGGTTGCAAATTGTAACCTTTTGAAATATGCTTGTTTTTGAAAGAAAAATAGGATTAATCAATGTTGTTTTAGTAAAAATGAGCCATAAAAACTAGACTTATAGCCCAAAATATGCTTATATTTGGGCTATAAACTATAACTATATAGCCCATGACTTATAAAGTATGGAACTGGCAACTGAAGCAATGGCCTCACTTTACTTATGATAAAGAGGCTCTTAAAGACCTGGAATATAAATTTTCTCAAAATAATGGAACTGTCCTTGGAGTATTAAAGCACGTCAATGAAACTTCAAAAGATGATTTACTAGTAGAAATATTGAGTGATGAAGCAATGAAAACATCTGAAATAGAAGGTGAAGTCTTAAACAGAGAAAGTGTCCAATCTTCTATTAAGAGAAATCTTGGGTTAAAAGTAGATAAGAGAAAAATCCCACCTGCTGAACATGGAATTTCTGAAATGATGGTGGATTTATATCTTAATTACAAAAAGCCATTAACACATGATCAATTATTCCAATGGCATGAAATGGTTACTAATGGCAGACGTGATTTAACCAACATTGGTTGTTACAGAACTCATGAAGACCCAATGCAGGTTGTTTCAGGGCGATTAGATAAACCGAATGTTCACTTTGAAGCTCCTCCATCAAAGCAAGTCCCAAAGGAAATGGAGCAGTTTTTATCCTGGTTTAATGACCTACATGATAAAAACAAAAATGGAGATGTATTACCATTGGCAAAAGCAGGATTAGCACATTTATATTTTGTATGTATTCATCCTTTTGAAGATGGTAATGGTAGAATTGGCAGAGCTATAGCTGAAAAATCTATTTCACTGAGTATAAATAAACCCTCATTAATTTCATTATCTCATACAATAGAGGCGAATAGGAAAAAATATTATAGCTCATTGGAGGACAATAATACAGCTTTAGAAATAACAGATTGGCTTATCTACTTTGGGCAAACAATTTTGGATGCTCAAGAGGACACTTTAAAACGAATTGATTTTTTAGTTGAAAAAACGAAGTTCTTTGACCGTTATTCTTCAAAGTTAAATGATCGTCAGCTAAAAGTGGTTCAGCGACTCTTTGATTCAGGTCATAAAGGCTTTAAAGGTGGTTTGAGTGCAGATAATTATAAGAGCATCGCAAAGACATCTGCTTCGACTGCAACAAGAGATTTACAAGATTTAATAGAAAAGAAGATCCTTGTTAAAACAGGAACTTTAAAAAGTACCAGATATTTTCTTAATATCAAGACATTTTAATTAATGTGTAGGAGGAGGTCATAATGGGTAAGGCTACATATCAGGAATTAACCCGATTTGACTTTTTTTTAGTGATCGAGCTTAATTATTCTTTTGTAAAAGTAAATGATACAACATTTCAGATAGTTAATTGATCTATAGGATTTATTAATTATAGCTTAACATGATTATGTAGATAATATCCGTTCTTAACTCAAGAAATTATATTCTCCTAAAATAATACAATTTAAAAATCGCATAAGTCATAACTGCTAATATACACGAAAACAGCATGATACGATTTATCAATGTTTAAAATACTACAGTATATAGTATTATAAAAACTCCCTTTTTCCTCCCTTTCTTTATCTAGGGATATTATCTAATTTTAAAGTCGTTCAATACTTGATTGGTGATCTGAAATGAAAAACCATTATAAAATAGCCATATCATTTTAATCATTTGTAAATATAATTCAAGATAACGATAAGGAGATAATGTATCAATGGGAACAATTTGATTAAAGTAAAACAAGGTTAATAAGAGTCAAAAAAAAGAAATAGAAGGGAGATGTAAGTTAGCTATTTAACAGGTATGGGGTGCTGATTTTTCTGTTGTACATGTAAAGAACAAATCAGAAAACTTCTGATGTAAAAAGCCAGCAACGATTTACGTTTAGCCGAAGGGAAAAATTTACCTTCGTTAATAATGATGAAGTTTACTGAAATTTTAACAAAACATTTAGAGAAATTATGAAACAGTTTTTAATTGTAAGCCTATTGTTTTTCAGCTCGTTTTATTGTTTAAAGGCACAGGAAAAAACTGATGATCTTTTAAACGATAAACAAGAAAATAAATGGTGTTTTGAGCTTACACCCTATTTTTGGGCTGCAAGTATTCATAACAATATGACCATTGGTCATGTATCATTAAAGCGGGATCATAAGTTCAAAGATATCTTTGATAATTTGAAATATGCTATTCCAATTCATTTTGAATTTGGAAAAAACCGTTGGACTATAATTACTGATTTTTTCTACTCTAAGGATGAAGTAACCCAAACTGCACAATACACATTTTTTCAAAAATTACCAAGTATATCAACTGTTGACTTTATAACCGATTATACTGTAACAAAGATGCAATGTGAAGTATTGGGAGATTATTTGGTTACTCATAAAAGATCAAAGAGTAAGGTTTCAGTAATACTTGGTGTAAGATATACCAATCAAAAAAACGATCTTGAACTAGTCTCGGAAAGTATTTTGGATACGCTGGATTATTTCCCGTTATCATATAATGTTGAATATTTTGATCCATTGATAGGTCTGCGGTACAAAATTCAATTCTTTAAAAACTGGAAGTTCTATTTCAGGAAAGATATTGGGGGTTTCTCTGTAGGTTCAAAATTCACATGTAATTTAATGGCGCAGATAGCATACCAGGCGGCGCGTTTTATGGATATAGAGCTGGGATACAGATGGCTATATGTGAATTATGACAATAATAAAACAGGAATAGACCAGTATAATAACAAATCACATGAAATGGGAGCTGTGATCTCATTAAAGTTTAGATGGTGATTATTTTAATTTAAATAAAAAGATATGAAATGAGCATAAATTTTCAGCATCCTAATATACCAACCGAGGATGATTAAAATTTTTGCGAAAGCGGAGATTTATCGGAGTGGTTCCATGGGTG
>JANQGJ010000058.1 GCA_028277395.1 Bacteroidales bacterium
TTTTTGCGAAAGCGGAGATTTATCGGAGTGGTACCATGGGTGCGAGAATTTTTTATTTAATTCATTATCAATAAAATAAAAAATTATAAACACATGAAAAAAGCGATATCAATTCCGATCATTATTTTATTTTTCTTTAACTGTCTGATAGCCCAGGACTTCATTTATAAAAAGGATGGTAACAGAATAGCAGCCAAAAACGTTGAGGAGTTAGTTGGTCATATCAGTTACCAAAAGTATAATGAGCAGGGTGATCAAATTTATAAAATCAACAACAATGAAGTTAGTTTCATTGCCTATGAAAATGGATTGGTAAAGTTCGTTGAAAAAGAATCAAGAATTATACAGAGACATGATTTTAACCAGAATATTATAAACTACCATTTATTCGATCTTGTTGTAAACAACTTTAAAATATCGTATGAACGAATATTAAAAAACGGAAAAATCGGAATTCAGATACCTATTGCTTTTGGATATGGCAATACTGATCAGATATCCGGATTTGATGATGTTTATAACCAATTTTATACAGGTGTAGCTCTCAATTTTTACCCAACCGGTCAAGGTAAAATAAGGTATTTTATGGGGCCTGGCATCCAAATAGGTACAGGATTTTTTGAAGATAGCTACAATTATTCAGGTGCAAATGCTGATCATAAAACAGATGTATACATATTCAGATTTTTAGTTAATAACGGTATTGCTTTTACTCCGATCAAGGCACTTAGTATTTCATTAGTTGGGTCGTTAGGTATAAGATATACTGATAAAACTGAAAATACAGGAGACCAGAAAATAAAAACAGTGGGGGCCTTCTCAACCAATTTATCTTACAGATTTTAGCGATAGTTTATGTGGCGATATCTTACAATAATAATTGTTTTGTCCTGTTCCTGCAACAATAGGACTACTGATCCTGTAAGGCTCATGGGAGAGGCACAAGGTACATATTACTCAATAATTTATTACGATGATCTCCATCGGGATTTGCAGTTTGAAATTGATTCTTTACTAACGGAATTTGATAAATCAGTTTCTCTATGGGTTCCAAACTCAATTCTTTCCAGGGTAAATAAGAATGACACAAATGTTGTATTAGATAGTTATTTCATTGAAAATTTTCACCTTTCACAAAAAGTTTCAAAAGAAACGGACGGGGCATTTGATTTTACTATCGGATCGCTGGTTAAAGCCTGGGGATTTGGTTATGATAATAACAAAAATGCTGATTCATCAATTATAGACAGCCTTCTAAACCTGACAGGTTATGCAAGGGTAAAAATAAAAAACAGTAAGGTTGTTAAAGAAGATAACAACATTACTTTTGATTTCAATGCAATAGCACAGGGTTACTCGGTTGATATGCTGGGTGCTTTTTTAACATCAAAAAATATCAATAATTATTTAATTGATATAGGAGGTGAGGTTCTTGCCATTGGTAAAAAACATGATAATAGTTACTGGAAGGTAGGAATAGAGAAACCAGCAAATGACACTACAGAAGGAAGAGATCTAACCGGGGTCATAAAACTGGAGAACAAATCTATTGCTACTTCCGGAAATTATCGCAAATACTTTATTGAGAACGGGATTAAATATTCTCATATAATCAATTCGAAAACAGGATACCCTGCCCAGCACAACCTTCTTAGTGTTTCCGTTGTATGTAACAATACAGCTCTTGCTGATGCCTATGCCACTGCATGTATGATTATGGGGCTTGATAAATCAATCAAATTTATTGAATCAAGGGATGATCTGGAAGCCATGTTCATTTATTCTGATGAGAACGGGAATTATAAAGAGTACTCAACCGGAGGATTTAAAGAACTTCTTGTACGTCAATTCAACTGATCTGATTTTCACATATTATAATTTTGTGTGTGACTTTCAATAAGTTTAAATAACTTTACCTCAGAAGTATATCAATATTAGTAATTCATGGATTTATCTTCAGCAATACAATTTGATTTTATTTCCTTAATGATCGTTTGTATTGGCTTGCTTATTGTTGCCCTTGCCGCCAATAATATTGCGGTAATATTTCAAAAGATAAAGCTTCCATTAATTACAGGTTTTATTGTTACCGGAATAATTGCAGGCTCTTCGGTTCTTAACTTCATTACAAAAGAAGCTATTCAGGAGATGGAGTTTTTATTTGACATTGCTTTGTCAATTATTGCATTTTCTGCTGGCTCCGAATTATACTTAAATGAATTACGAAGCAGATTGAACAGTATAAAATGGATGACAATTGGTCAGCTAATTATAACATTTGTTCTTAGCAGTATTATTATTTACTTTTTCGCCGGCAACATACCTTTTATGAGGGAAATGAACGATCTGTCACGCATCGCTGTTGCTATACTGTTTGGAACAATATTCGTTGCAAGGTCTCCTTCATCTGCTATAGCAGTAATTAACGAAATGAGAGCGAATGGTCCCTTTACGAAAACAGTAATGGGAGTTACAGTACTAAAAGATGTACTTGTAATTGTTCTATTTGCAGTAAGTTTTGCTCTTGCCAAAGCATTTATCGGGGGTAAGAGTACCAATGCAATTTTTTTTGTTATTCTATCTTTTGAACTTTTACTATCATTTGGGCTTGGAATTCTTGCTGGGAGTTTGCTCAGGTTTTTGTTTTCCCTTCCTTTTAATGGTAAGGTAAAGTCTACATTGATAATTCTTACAGGATACTCTGTCTATCTTTTTGCAGACTTTCTTGTGTATACTTCCGGGCACTATTATACTCATGAAATTGTGATTGAACCGTTATTGATTTGTATTATAGCAAGCTTTGTAATTACCAATTACTCCAAACATAGAATTGAATTTTCCGAACAACTTGAAAAAGTCGCACCGATAATCTATGTTATTTTCTTTACACTAACAGGTGCATCATTATCAATACAAACATTAGTAAGTGTATTTGGTATAGCAATGTTACTATTTCTGGTGAGGCTTGTAACAATGTTTTTTGGAGGTATTTTTGGCGTTATTGCCGCGAAAGATCCTCATAAATATACTTTTATATCATGGATGCCATATGTAACCCAGGCGGGAGTAGCGTTAGGGCTGGCAACCATTATTTCAACTGAATTCCCGGTTTGGGGACAGGCATTTGAAACAATTGTCATCGCAATAATCGTTATCAATCAGTTAGTTGGCCCTCCACTCTTCAAATGGACATTGAATTTTGTTAATGAAAGCCATCTCAGGGCAACTCCTTCCAGACATAAACATAATCACGATGCTCTTATCATAGGTGTAGAAAGTCAGTCATTGGCTCTGGCACAACAACTTGCCAAACACAACTGGGTTCCAAAGCTTGTATCAACCGATGATTTTAAAGTTGATGATATTGATGAGTTTGAAGTATTTAAAATGACCGAATTCACAATTGAAAACCTCAGGAAAATAAAATGTGAAGAGGTTGATGTGGTGGTACTAATGCTTAGTGATAAAAAAAACTACGAAATCGCAGAGCTCATCTATGAAAATATTGGAAAGAAGGAAGTTATTGTTAGGCTGAACAAGCGGGAAAATTTTAATAAGTTTCACGAACTTGGGGCTCTTATAATTGAACCAACTACTGCAATAGTTAGTCTGTTGGATCATTTTGTAAGGTCTCCGAATGCAGCTACCCTGCTATTGGGTATGGATAAAGGTCAGGATTCAGTTGATGTTGAAGTCGTAAACAAAGATATTCATGGAATGCGTTTACGAGAATTAAGGTTGCCATCAGATATTATTATACTTTCCATAAAGAGAAATAACAATATCATTATATCACATGGCTATACAAGGTTAAGACTTGGTGATATAATAACATTGGTTGGATCAGAGAAAAGTATTGAGGAGGTTATGTTCAAATTTGACACTTAATTCTGCTTCAAAGCAGGAACAAATAAAAAGAGGCTTCTAATTGCTTTACAACATAGAAGCCTCTTCATTATAAAGTTATTTGAAATATCAAAATCTCAATTCCTTTGCAACTTTTTTTGGTATTGCCTTTTTGTGAACAGCAATTCCAATGGTCTGTAGTTTTACATAAGCCTCAGAAGCATAAAAATACCCATTATAAATGTGTCCCTCTGTGCCCCATGAATTTTTTACTTTATAGAATTTGTTTCCATCCTGGTCAGTTGCAGTACCAACAATTAACATTCCGTGATCATCAGTAACAAGGTAATTATCGTAATGCTCCTGACGAAGTTCGGGAGTTATTTCTTTTTCTTTAACCGAACCATCAAAAGCATACATAGCTTTCTCCTTTTCTTTTTTTGTTAGTGCTTCCCATTTTTCCTTTTCCGTTCCGGTCAAATCATCTTTTTCCTCAGCTGGAATTATAGCAACACCTTTCTTCCATGCAAATCCTTTATCACTAACGTCTGCACCCCATGCAATTGTATAACCATTTTCAAGGGCATAGTCAATGATATTCATCATTTCGTCAAGCCTAACATTGTAAATAGGTGCCCATAGCCAATTGTCAGGAATTTCCATCACAAATTCCTTATAATAAGGTTGATGTAGGTATGATGTGATCTCAACATAATCATTTACATCAAAACCTGTTGATTTTGCAAATTCCGCAGGAGTATATTCAGTACCTTCGAATTCAAATGTTTCAGGTAATTCACCAAGATATGTACTAAGTACCTTATCATATGCTTCGTGCCAAACGGGTGTTAACCTGCGATTTTTGTTTTTAATAATAGCTTCTACATAATTTTTTAATAATATATCTAATTCACCGTGAGTATGCATAGGTTCTCCGTATTGTAATCCGGTATATGCAGTTTCAGGGACCATCCCGTATAAATTTATTACCCTGAAAACATCAGTTACTTCAGCTCCGCCACCAAAATTAAGATGTCCGTTCAATCTTACATATTTTTTAGCTTTGTCGGAATAGGTGTGGTTTACTACAAACATCTCCGAAAGATCATACTCTTTACCTGACATACGCAACAATTCTGCCTCAACAAATCCCAGACCGGAAAAACTCCAACATGTTCCAGATCTGTATTGATTCTTAACAGGTGTATCCTTTACAGTTATTACATCCGTAAACACATATCCTTTTTCTTTTTCTTCAGCTTCCTTCTCTTCCGCTAACAACTGAAGGTTTAATATTAATGCTATAAACAGCATCGTGGTAGAAAGTGATTTCATTTAATTATTAGTTTAAAATTTTAAAAGTCCAAAAGTAATAATTGTTGCTATAACAACAATCTGGTACTGCAATAATTATATATACTATTCTCTGTTCTTCCTTCTTAAAGCTTTTTTCTCATGTCGTTGTTCCTTATTATTATATCCCATGGTTGACATCAATCCACTCATAATGCTTTTCCAGATATAGGAAACAATTGACTTTTGTGTATCTCGTTTAAAATAAACCTCACCAGGTCTTGTTTTACCTAAAAACCCGGGATTATTGGATTTTATGAAAATATCGTTCAATAATAAACTTGCCATACTACCTGTTAAGCCTCTAGCATTTTTCGCCTTTTCGCGATCATAAAGTTCAATCTTCAGTTTGTTATAACTAAATAACAATGATCCGTCGCTATGATCACCATTGCCTGATATAAGAGGAATTTCCAATCCACCCGAACCTCTTTTCATTGTAACACCTACCAGATTCTGGGTCATACTGTTTAACCCTGAGAAATCAATACTTTCAACACTGCCTTCAACCCAAAAATCATTTGACGGACTTAACAATGGGAAAGTAACCTTCAGATCAAGTTTTGACTGTCCAAGTAACATAGCATTTAATCGTGCTACCATTGTCGAGCTATTATCGATTACTTTTAAGTCGTTGTTAATATTATAGATTGATAGATTAAAACTGTCTAAAAATATCTCACCCGGAACGATTGATTTCTTATCAAGTTCTTTATACTTAATATATGCATCATGAGTTTTTAATGAATCAATTGTAATTGGTTTTTCAATACCCAAAAGAGCTTCCTGGGGTAACTTCTTGTAAGTTCCGGGTTTTATTTCATAAGTTTTGTTTCTGTATATTCTTGTATCTAAACCTGTTATATCTATTGCCCCAAAGTGAATTTTACCTCTTTTTATAAATTCATCAAATCTAAAATCACTACATGAAATTTGATCAGTAACAATATTCATTCTTCCTGTCTGATATTTTGCACGCTGAAAAAACTCAGTATCCTCATACCTTGGTGCTACAGCTAATGAATCAACTATTAGTTTGTGTTTGTCAAAATTGTAAGAAATTCCGGAAATTGTTGTAACATACAAACTATCCTTAGAAATAAAACGGTTTTCTTTCCCAAATTCAACAGCGGCACTTTTTACAAAACTAAAATCACTTCTATGAATATTTGTTGAATCAATCCTGACAGAGTCAACCAATAATGTCAGATCTGTCAGGTGAATTTTTTTCGTTGCTGAATCAGACATGGATACTTGTGAGAAACCTAAATCATTAACTATAAATTTGTTAACGTTGACGAAAGCGATATCATCAGGTATTCTTAAAGACTTTCTTTCTGTTTTTGGTTTATGCTTATTATTTTTCCCGGTCTTCTCAACATTAACTGAAAAATCATCAAACTCCAGTTTCCCTACACTTATTTCAACAGGAAAAGTATGACTTACATATAAATCCGACAACATGCATTTTGTAGATGTATAACCTAAATGATTTTCTGTTGATATCTTCGCATTAATATTGCCACCAACAATATTCTTAATAATAATATCCTTCTCTTTTGGGTTTACCATAACCATATCAATAGCTGAGAACATGTTTTTTATTGTATCTGAAAAACTAACATTCTCAACATTGAGATAACCCAGATCGTTAAATAGATTTTCGGAACCGTCAATTGAGTAACTAAAATCAACATTCCCGATTCCAATGAAAGAAACAGATTCATTATTTTGCTGTTCAAGATTCAGTGACAAACCAACCATCGTCAATTCATCCAATTCAAACGGGAGAGTTAATTTACTTTTTTTATGTTCTGATGATTTTTGACCGGCTGACCTTGTATCTAATTTAAGATCAATTGTTGGGTTGGTGACTTTTGCATATCTTATAACCGGTGTGTCATTATTAAAAAACGAATAATAATTAATACCTCTAAAGTCAAGATTATCAATCATAAAATTGTTAATCGTAAATTTACGCGAAGGGTTATCATTATCTTTTACTATCAGATTTTTAAGTGACAATACTTCATGAGACCTGTCAGAATACAACTCCTGAAGGCTCACTGAGATCTCATTATTCTGAAATAAAGTATTCTCCAGTTTTAGCTTCCAGGTAATATTCTGCAGCCATGTATTATCTTTGAAGTGTTTAACATCTACATCCTGTGTTGACAAGTTGACATTTGTAATAACACTTATTGTGTCACCACCTGTATTGATATTAAAATCCAAATCTCCATCAATTAGCGATAACTTCTCTAAAACCAAACCATACCCGAATCCTGTTTCTTTTTTATGCTTCGAAACAGAATTATTAACTTCGTGAAAAAAGTTTCCCCTGATACGGGGTCTTTTTATTGATACATTACCTAACGTCAGTATACCCTTCTCAAGTATAGAATTGAAGTCACAACCTGTAAAATATACTTCTTCAACTTCTATTGTTGAATTGTTATTTACATCATCCTTTGTTTTCAGAAGGATATTATCCAAAAGAAGACTTGAGTTAGTAAAGACCATACTATCTGTTGAAATACTGATTCTCTTTTTCACCAAAATGAGCTTCATATTACTGTACAGGAAATCAGTCTTACTTAGGTCTAAGTTTTTAATATGGGTAATTGAATCCAGAGAAAAATCTCCGGAGTTCAGATCTATACCAGCAATATTCAGTTTTATATTATCCTTCATATTAAGTGTCAGAGACCCGTTATCAACCCTGATATTTGAAAACATTAATCCTTCAGGGAGCTTGTGGTTTTCATTCCTTTTGTTTTCATGTGCATACATATCAATAACTGCAGTTGGATTCTTTATGGAAACCTCAATGGGTAAATATTGTTTTTTCAGGAAACCTTCCAGCGAAATATTTGATAGTTCGACTGAGCCGGTATTTATTTTGATTGAGTTTGAATCTTTTTTTCTTTCAATAACAGAAATTTCATGAAATGCAACTGTCTTTTCAAGCTCATTAAATGTAAAATCATTAAATGATATGTTAGCACCTGTTTTTTCATTATTTATAACAACCCTATTAATTTCAGATCTGATACTACTAAAGTTTAATTTTGGAATCCGCCTATCAAAAAATGTGGAATCAAATAATAAATCACTTACCTTGAAGTCAAGGTCAGAAACAAATGCAATTGTATCTCCTAGTTCGTTATTGTACACAATATTAATATTGTCCAGCATCAATGTTCCTACTAAAAATTCTTTTAGCTTTTTACTATAGTGTTTATCTGTTGATACTGTATCATTGTTGTAATCAATAGTATCACTGATCCTCCTTTTGACTTTAATGTAGGCATCGGAAAACAAAATAGTATCCACATCAATCTTACCCAGATCCTGAAAGTCCATCAGACTGATACCGGTTATATGGAGGTTTTTCATTGTCGAAGAAACACCCGCAATTTTCGATTGGGTATTATTCTCAATCATATCAAAATGAAGGTTCTTAATATCGAGTTCGTTTTTCTCCGACAGAAAGTTTAATGAATCAAAACCAATACGATCGCCATTTGGGAATTGATAATTAAATCCACTTAAGCTAACAAGATGCTCTTTTGCAAATAAAACTCTGTCTTCGCTCCAGAGTTCTTCTTTTGAAGTATCAAAATTTCTTAATATTATTTTAAAGTCCACGGAACCACTATGTAAATCATCATCCAATATTGATTTTAAATCAACTTTCCCATGAGTGATTTCAATTTCATTTACAACTACTTTCAGGTCACCCAGCAAATCAGGATGTTGCTTCAAACTTTTTATTATCTCTTTGGGAGGTTCTTTAAATGGCTGTGGGTTATTATTTTCCTGAAACCAAAAAGATGGTTTACCAACAATAAATTTATCCGCAAAAACCTCATCTTTAAACAGTAAATGAAAAACTGACAGTCCTGATAATTCAATTTCATCGAATTTAAATTCAGAAAGTTCAATGGTTTTATGCTTATTTATATATACGTTATGAAACTTAAGGTTGGAATTAGTGAATGAAACAGATGAATTTATTATGCTATAATGTACATGTCCAATATTTAATTCAACTGTTTTATTGGTCTTGCTACTAATGCTGACCTTAAAAGCATGACCAATGATATGATGACGGAACAAATATAATATCAATATCAGAGCAACGATAATTGATATAAATATCATAAGAATGGTTTTTTTCATCCTACTATAATCAATTAACAATTAGTACTATATCTAAATCTGCCTACTAACATCAGTCTAAAAAATAAAAACGCTCCATAAGAATCGGAGCGTAGAATTTTTATTTCATTTATGAATGATTTTTTTCTTTTTCGAATATATGACCAATTCCGGTTTCATTATACTAACAACTTGCTATGAATTAATCATAAACAAATATATGAAAAACAACCCTGAAACAAGCATACATTGAATAAAATGGTGATAAAGTTATACTCATTCCGGATCAATCATAATTCGATACATATTTTTTAATATCAACATAAATCGGTAAATGGTCGCTAAAACCTCCTTTATAAGTAAAACCCAGATTTGTTCTATAAGTAGTTACTCCAAGATATTTGTCATCAGGTTGCAAAAGGAAATCATCATCAAAAACAACAACGTGTTTATCGCATTGGATTTGGTTTGACGTATCAAGAAGATTTTGTGATGCTATTATCTGATCAAAAACTGTCCACTTGTTTTTGTGTTTTAAGGTGCCCCTTACATCTTTGTGTTTTGTTATTACGGGTAGACTTTTAAGTCCGCACCGAGAATTCCCGGTCAGGAGCTGAATACTCTCATTATCGGGATTATCATTAAAGTCGCCCATTAACAGGATATTAGAATTATTATTAACCTTATATATGGAATCAGTAAGTTTTAATACTGTTTCAGATGCAAGAATCCTGTAAGGTTCAGACTCAAGATAACCGCGATACCTGGAAGTCCAGTGATTTACAACAACATGAATCGTATCACTGCCTAACTTTCCTTTAACATATAACAAATCTCGGGTAGTAAAGCTTTCATCATTTGGGTCGTTAATAGCAATGTTGTTGCAAAAAATCACTTTAAAGCTCTCTTTATGGTATAATAAGGCAACATCAATACCTCTTTTATCATCTGAATCAAAATGGATATACTCATACCCATCATTTCTGAGCGGTGTATTATTTATCAGGTCTGAAACTACAAATTCATTCTCAACCTCAGCCAGACCAATTAATGCAACCGGATTCCACCCACCTATAGCCTTAACTACTTTATATATGTTATTTCTCTTTTTCTCATATTTCTCTTTTGTCCAGTGCAGATTTCCATCAGGAGTAAACTCATTGTAATTTAATGTTGAGTCAAAAGTATAATCAAAATAATTCTCAACATTATAAAAAATAATTCTGTACTCTGAAACCTTTTGTCGGCATTTAGTGGTCTGACCAAATGTTATTATTGATGAAACTATCAAAAGGAATACTAAGTAAATGTAATGTTTCAATTTTCGGATTTTTAAAACAATTATAACCAAAATTGTAATATAAATCATATTCCGGTTGATGAATTTATTGATAAGACTGAAATTGCTATGTTTTGATCAGAATTTTTGCTACAATTCTTCAAAAAAGAAACGAAACATACATATTTGATTTACTGATATTTAGATAAGCAAAAAAAATATGGATGATTTTTTTTTGAAAATATTTGCTCAAAATGGTATAATTTTAGGTTTTTTTGGTACTAATAGATAGAAAGAAGAGTGCAACAATATACAACTCAGGAAATACTAAATGGAATATTAGAAAATAATAGTGTTATAGTACAGTTTATTTACGATCGCTATTTTAATGATATTCGAAGGTTCATTGACAAGTTTGGAGGCAGTAGTGACGATGCGATGGATGTTTTTCAGGATGGAATTATTGTTATTTACGAGCAAATGAAAAATGGAGAGGCAAAAAAAATAAAAAATTTCAATAACTATTTCTTCTCTGTCTGTAAGTTTAAATGGTTTAACACAATCCGTGATGAAAAATATGCTGAGATAACCCAGATTGAGGTAGAAGATATTCTCCCAAAATTTGAGTTTGATCGTATCTCAGATAGCGTAAGTGAAATACTCGAAAAGGAAAGAAGAGTTAAGATTTACTTTAAAAGTTTTATGGAGCTACCTAGTATTTGTCAAAAAATGATAAGATTTGTTGCTTATGGTTGGGCTATTGAAGATATTGCAGCCGAAATGGAATTTACAGTTGCATATACCTACCGTAAAAGACAGAATTGCCTTAACAAACTTACTGAATTGGTTGAGCAAAGGTTAAACGAAAACAATAACAGTAGCCATGAGAGATAATAACAAAACAATTCTGATTGACAAGTACATAACGGGCAAACTTGAAGATACCGAGTTATGGGAATTCAAAATCGAGATTGAGAAGAATGCAGCTTTTGCACGTGAGGTGAAGCTAAGAAAAGAGATGTACGACGCTATTGGTGATGACAAAAAAATGGAGTTGCTTAAAACCCTTAATAATTTGAAGGTTAGGAAGCAAAAAAGAATATTTAATATCAATATTTATTCCAGACAGGTACAGTCCATAGCTGCTTCGCTTATTGTATTGATGATAGTTGGAGCCGGATTATTGTCAAATTATTCAGATAACAATAAGAACTTTAATTATAATATATATACAGAAAATTTCGTTGATGAAGGTTCCCTGATTTCAACCAGATCAGATGTAAAATCCGACAACTCACTGGTAGAATCAGGTATCCGAATGTATGACAATAAACAATACGCAGAAGCAATTTCGCTTCTCGATGCTAACCCGGAAAATGTTACAGCAAGACTTTATTCCGGTCTGGCTTACATGAAGTTAGAATTATTTGATAATGCTGAAAAACAGTTTATCTACATAATTGACCATAAGGATAATATCTTCATCGATCAGGCTGAATGGAACTTGGGGCTCAGTTACTTAGCAAACAACAAAACAGATCAGGCTACTTCAGTATTCACCAAAATTGCTTCTGAGAATGGAGCATACAGTACAAAAGCAAGTGTTATCATTAAGAAATTGAAAAACAACTAACAAGCGAGTAGTTTTAAACAATTCAAGCAAGGGCGTAAAAGGGGTGGTGGTTCTTTTACGCCCATTTTTTATACACAAAAAATAACCTGATTTTTTGAAAGTAGCTTATTTTTAGTGTTTTGTAATATGAAAACAACTTTTGAAACAATCTAAAATCGTTGACATAATTATGCTAAATCTTCAGGAGAAGATTGGATTTTTGATTGAAAAAGCACCTGAACATAAGTTAGTACATGAAGGTTAAGGCTCTCAATATCATGTAAGATATTATATCCAAATAATATAATACTTCATGAATTTGTTAAGGTATATTACTGCTAAGCGATTGTGCTTTATCTTTGCAAACTAACAGATTTGTATTAGACTTTAATCGTTGAGATCGGATAGTCACCTATCTTAACATAAGAGCTCGTTAATAATCATGTTGCAGTAATCTACTCATACCTGAGAGAATCTATCGGATCCATACCTGCTGCCTTATTTGCAGGAACAATTCCTGACAACAGTGCTACTGCAAAACATAAAACTATACCAAGTAATATCCACAACCATGGTATTATAAAGGCACTTTCAGTAAGAGCAGAAACACCATTACCAATTAAGATTCCTGCTATTATTCCAAGAATACCTCCTATTTGAGCAATTACAATTGCTTCAACTAAAAATTGATTTCTGATTGTGCGACTGGTAGCACCAACGGCTTTTCTTATACCAATTTCTCTTGTCCGTTCAGTTACAGATACAAGCATAATATTCATTAAACCAATAGCGGCTCCCAGCAAGGTAATTAATCCGATAACTGTTGCTCCAATCTGTATTTTTGAAGTAAGCTTTATAAGCATGTTGGCAATGTTATCACTCTTTATTATTGAGAATGAGTCATCATCGCCCAGATTATCCTTTCTAATTCTTCTAAATACACCAATTGCTTCACCAATGGCAGCCTCCATGTTGGTCTGGTCTTCGACCATGACACTGATTTTGTAATTCATCTCAGGTCTCGAAAAATATTGTCGGACATTTCCGAGAGGGGCCAGACAATACCTGTCGCCACTGAACCCCACACTCGAGCCTCTTTCCTTTAATACCCCGATTACTTTATATTTTCCAGCACCTATAGAAATAACTTTACCGATAGGATCTTCATTTTCCTTGAACAGATTTGTTGCAATTTCACTACCTATAATCGTAACATGATTTCCGTGGTGTACTTCAGATGGCATGAAATTCCTGCCTTTCTCAAGTTCTAGTCCAGCTGTTGTAATGTAGTTACCATCAACACCCAGAATTTGAGTATTAGGGTTTGTTTTTTCAGATTTATATTTTACTGTAGCAATTCCTGTACCGTAAGTATAGAGTGAAGTCACTGCAGGAAAAGAATACTCTTCTTTAAACCTGTTTGCCTGTCTGAAATCTATTCTTTCGTAACTTTTCGTCCTGTTTCTGTTTCCACCAATATGAACTCTTAACTCCCTGTTCTGGATATTAAAAGTATTCGAGCCCATCATAGAAAAATTATCGTTCAGAAAATATTCTACAGCATCAATTGCAGTTAATATGCCTACCAAAGCCATTATACCAAATGCAATTATTAATACAGTTAATATTGTCCTTAACAAATGACTTTTAATAGATGTTAATGAGATCAATATGTTCTCTTTTATTAGTTTATAGTTGACCATAACCTGTTAACCCAGTTTTGTTCCAAAAGCTAAATCACCTGCATCACCCAATCCGGGAACGATATAAGCTTTAGCGGTAAGCTCATCGTCAACTGCTCCAATCCAGAGTGTTATGTTATGTAAGGAAAAATTTCTCTTGATCTCTGCAATTCCTTCTTCACTTGCAAGTAAACACACTATGTGTATGTGCTTCGGCTTTCCGTTTTGTTGTATAGCTTCAATTGATGTCCTCATGGATCCTCCCGTGGCAAGCATAGGATCACTTATGATAAGTATCCTGTCTTCAAGTGATGTAGAGGATAAATAATCCATCTTTATCTCAAACTTATTTCCCTTTTTGTATTTTCTGAATGCAGAAACAAATGCACTGTCAGCACTATCAAAATAATTAAGTAATCCCTGATGCATGGGTAATCCGGCACGCAATATTGTAGCAAGAACAGGAACATCCTTTAGAACATTAACAAAAGATGTACCCAGGGGAGTAATAACCTCTTTACCGATATACTCGAGTTCCTTACTAATCTCATATGCAAATATCTCCCCTACTCTTTCAAGGTTTCTTCTGAATCTTAAACTATCACGTTGAATATTTTTATTTCTCAACTCGGACAAGAATTGATTAAATAATGAATTTTCTTTACCTATTTCTTTAATAACTATACTCATTCCAAATAAAATTATGTCTTAATTATTATCAAGATCATGCTATTTTACGCCATGATAATTCTAAAATATTATTAGGTAAAGATAGTAAATAATACAAAGAATAGCGTAAACTATAAAGTGTGTTATGTATCAATCATATTAACCGAAGAATCCTGAAAAAGAAATTTGACACTGGACCTAACCTGCTAATTTTTAACCTGTTGTATTTAGAGTTTTTTGCCCCAAAACCTTTATAGAATCTGGCCAGATTTTCATTATTTGATCCTTCAAAATCAAAGATCCTTATACCAGGTGCATTGTTTCTGATTATTGTATCAATCAATAACGTCATTGCACCTGTCGATTTTGCGAAATCGTTGGCTCCCGAAAATAAAAAAATCAGATTTGTTTTGGTTTTAAGGAAAAATGCTCCAGCACATAACTCATTAAGTTCAGTATATATACCACAGGTAAACCCTGCTCCTTTATGTATTGAAGTATAAGCTAATCTCAATATGGTGTTATAAACTCTATCGTCCCAGTTTTTGATATGTTTCCCCCTGTTGTTTCTAAATAAGTCCACAATCAACTCAGGTTTTATGCCCTTCATAAACTGCAGATTATTTTTTATAGCCTTTTTAAGATTACGTTTGGTATTTGTAGAATATTTAGATGCTATTTTGGGATATTCGGAAATAAGGTCAAGCTGGTAGTTATTGTTTTCAAACACATCGAACCTATCTCCGGTTAAACTATTGAAACTATTGAAATTTGCATCAATTATCTTAATGTGATCAGGGATGTCGTTGATAAAATCATTAATTATTTCAGGATTTAGAACATTCATGGAAAAAACGCCAAGTTGTTGTGCAAAATATGGCTGCTTAAAATATGTAATCCCATATTTTGTCTTCACTGTCAGAGGCATAACCCGCTGGTAATCATCCTCAACCAATGCTTCCCAATCTTCATGAATAATATCCAGATACCAGGAATAAGCGTAGATGCTTCCATTAAAGGAATTTAGAATACACTCATCCCATTTACTTTTATCAATCTCATTATGTTTCAGATATTTTATCAACTCAAACTGTTATAATGATTGTTAATCCTCAGCAGCCATGCGGAGTAATTCCTCGTAAACTTTCCGCCAGCCTTTCCATCTTTTCTCATCACTCAAAGGTTCATTATGCCACAACGAACAAAATGTTCCATTCACTTTTCTTACTTCACTAATTAATCTCCGAATCTGATCTATAGCATCTGTACTGGTAAGGTTCATATAATCTCTAAGAGTTCCATCCATTACCATAAAAGGATGTACCCGAAGTTTAGTTTCAACCTCAATATCAAGATCATAGAAATTAAATGAATTACATATTCCTGCTCTGAAACCAGGAAGAGCTGCATAACCCATTGAGTAATCGTCAGTAATATCTTCATCAATGAGGTTCCGATAAGTTGATGGTAAGTTCAATCTTAAGAAATGCTGTCTGCTCTGTGTTATATCAAAATTTACTACCCGTTCAAGGTATTTTATCTCCTTATGCAGCAATTCAGGGTGCTCATTTGTATAATATGAAGGATGAATCCCTATTTGTGCATAATCACCAATTCGTTTGATAAGAAATCTGAATATTCTGTTCCTGGTATTAATATTCTTATCATATTGTCCATAATGACCGAACAAAAAGAAATACACAGGTTTAAGATTATATCTTCTTTGATATTCCAGTTGCAGATCGAAAGTATCAAAAGGATCCTTAAATCCTGAAAAAATAACTCTGCTCCTCTGGATTATCTCATTCCAGTCGAAATTCTTAAGAGATATAAGGTAACTCCCAACGGATCTAACCAAACCTTTCTGTGAATAAGCAAAGGCACTATCTATATCGTATGTTGGTCTAAAACGGTAGTTAGTTACAGGAAATTTAAAATCGCTGTACTTCCTTTTTATTATATCCCTAACCATCAAAGCCCATATATTAACCATTGGTTTTTGCAGGAATCCTAATTCATTACTTATACTCATATGAGCAGTAAACCTGCCATGCTTATCAGGAACATATGGCTGATATTCTTCATACCTGCTTACCAGATAAAAAATAGCTGAGAAGACATCAAAAGGTAGACTTGAATTTTTGTCATAAACAGGAAACAATGCTTTATCACCCTCGTAATCAATATGGTTAACTTCAATATTTTCAACACCTCTTTGAAAAAGTAATCCTGATGATTTAAAAAATATATCATCGGAGTAGGCTTTATCTGCATACACCATTTTAGGAGAATCAGCAGATAAAAACTCATCAAGATCAGAGCTTAGGGTACATTTTACCTTAAGAAGCTCTTTAAAAACAAGCCGAAAAACAAACTTAACACGACTGGTCTTTTTTGGAACAAAAACAAGTAAACTTTCCATCATGTCAAAAATACAGAATTTTCTACAACACCTTTCTCAACAAATAACAATTATCATTATTAGTGATCTCAGGTTAGCATGTTTATACTTAACGTTAATTTCCGGTTACAGTAAATCAAATCATGAATAATACTGAGGTTTTTAACAGAAATAATTATCTTTCAATAATGGATAATAAACCATGATTATCAATGAATTTAGTAATTCCAGATTTT
>JANQGJ010000040.1 GCA_028277395.1 Bacteroidales bacterium
TTGCGAAAGCGGAGATTTATCGGAGTGGTACCATGGGTGCGAGAATTTTTTATTTAATTCATTATCAATAAAATAAAAAATTATAAACACATGAAATACTAAAAAGTTAAGTGAGGCAAATAATATTTACCTCACTTACATGCAATTATCTCTGTAATGTTTAACGTATAACAAATTTTATAGTTTCAATTCTATTGTTCCTAATAAGTTGTAAAATATATAAACCACTTTTTAGATTTATACCGATAGTTCTGCCTTCAAAATTCTTTTTGTCGTACACCGTTTTACCTGTGAGATCAGTAACTACAATGGCATCTGCTTCAATATCAGACAAAAACCTGATTTCATTATTTACAACCGGATTAACCATTAAGGTATTGTATTCTGATTTCATATCGACTGATGTTATCATACAGGCCTCTGAAACAGGGTTTTCGTTCTCAATAATACCCTGAGATGTCATATCCAGACCATCAAAACCAGCATAGTACTCGGGATATTTTTCTGCTCTGAAGATTGCATTGTGTGATCCCGTAATAGTATCATACTGGTTATTAACAATATCAGAAACCGGGTTAACATATGTCCATACGGATGTTCCGTTTCTCGAAATCTCCGATACTCTGCCAAGTGAAGTTTCACATATCATAAAGTTACCATTCGGTAGTGCATGAGTACCTGATTTTTTATCTTGCTGTACTTCAACGCCCAGAATAGAACCACTCCAGGTCCAGTCAAAACTCAGTGGTTTAAATTTATTGTCTTCCAATTGATAAATACCATCATTTATAACAGGGCTCATCAGGTGTATTGAACTGAATTCATTCGAGCCATCCCCACCATTATTGAACACTGTAATTTTTCCGTAATCATCATATCCGGACTCTACCCATTTACCATCATGTGGGTAAAACAATTTTTGATTTTCGTGGCTTCCCTGTTTATAAACCTGTGTATTTCCCCATCTCCACAAGAAATCACCTCCACGGTTAGAGTTACCACCTGAATGTCCGGTTGCTTCTTCGGTTGTTGTACTGTGATCAATAATATACAACTCACTTAAATGACGTGCTGTTATCATTATCTGATCAAGTTCTGCATTGTAATCTATTGCATTTGCATGAGTCCAGTCACTATAATAAGTGTTATCATAGTTAGCATCAAGACGTTCCGGATGATCTTGAACACTACCAAAATTTGGTTTGGTATTATCTTTATCCTGGATTAAACGATCAATAAATCTCCACTCCCATACTATTGAGGCATCATTGGTCCCAATGGGTCGTAACTCAACTATTTTATCCAGTTTAAAAACTTCAGCAACAAGTGATGTATCACGCCCTTCAGCAATAATATCATCACCGTTAAAAATCTCTCTTAGCAAACAAAGAATATTACCATTTGGCATTGGTTCAATGTCATGATGCTGCTTAAGTCCATTTTCATCCATCGCGTAGGACCAGATAAGATTATTGTTCCAGTCTCTTATTTCAAGGGAATCTTTTCCTGCTCTGAGCAGGTTTCCGTTTTCCAGGAAATAACATGTGGCACCAGGTTTCTCTGAAAACGTCCACTCATTAATTTTTCCTCCGCAATTGTCGATCAGAAAGACACTTGTACTTTTTTCAGGTGTGAACAAAGTATAACCATCACTGGCAGAAGAACTAAAGTGTTGTAAACCTATTGTAGGATCCTGGGCATTTACAGAAAGCACCGATGCAAAGAAAATGATTAATGATAGATACCCTGCTGCATTGAGTTTTATAAAATTCATTTTGATAAAAATTTAATTGATTAAGAAAAAAACGGTAATTCTTAAATTCTAAAAAAGAATAACCACTACCAACTTTACTATCGTTAAGGACAGTAAAGAATAGGGACTAAAACAAGGTAAAATAGTTGCATCGCAGAGTACAATTAACAAATATTTAAGTATAATTCCTTTGTAATACCATGTATGACATATCTTTAATATGAGTATCTTTGCATCCGACTTTCCAGCAATTGAAGTTCATTGAAATATGGGGCTGACCGGTTTTGACAGCAAGTTGAAAGGGTAAGTAAGCATGTCGAGCCATGTGAAAAAGCTCGTAAATCCGTGTCACAAAATTTTTAATTGGCGAAAATAATTTTGCTCTCGCTGCTTAATCGAAGATTAGTAGATTAACTTTATCCTGCACAAGGTGCACGGACGAGACGGTTCGCAGGTGGAGATACTCAATTCCGGCCTGATCACGAGTCGCACGTAATTTTGAGTTAGTTCTGATCATGTTCCGGGATCAGGATGAAATAAAGGAACTAAGGTAGTATCCAGGGTGTTTGTTTCCTTGTATTACACTAAAATCAATAACAGAATAAGCATGTAGAAAGCTTATCGGTTCCTTGTTTGGACGAGGGTTCGAATCCCTCCAGCTCCACAATAAAAAAAACTCCGCACGTAGTGCTGACAATTAACTGAAATATTGAATCAAGTCTACTTGAATGAAAATATTTCAGTTAATTGTCATGTGAGCGAAGCGAAGGAGGTTTTTTTATTGTAACTCCCCATTAATGGGATCAACGTAGTTAATCCCAAAAAACATTAAAAGTAAATCCTTTTTCACTTTCATTTAGCTAATTGAAAATATATTGAATCAAGTTTACTTGAATGAAAATATTTCAGTTAATAGTCATGTGAGCGAAGCGAAGGAGGTTTTTTTATTGTAACTCCCCATTAATGGGATCAACGCAGTTAATCCTCCCTCCCACATACCTATACTTTAACAATATACTATCTCCACGAAAATATAACTTATGTTTCGGTGATCTGTAGTACATCAATAGCGATTCCGGCAATTGCACAATTAACACCGAAAGAAGCTTAGAAAGATCTAAAGAAAAGATCAATGAAAATGGCTCGTAAAGATGCGAAGAAGAAGAAAAAAGAGGGATATTTTGTTGCTCCGGATAGTTTACCCATAGATAAGCAGATAGAAAAAGCTTTTATAAAGCAGAATATGGAAGATGACAATGGCTATCCAAAATATATTGTGGCATCAGGTAATTCTGTTGCCGGAGCTCAAACTGCAGCAAAAATACAGGCTACTGAGACTGCTAAACTTACCTTTGCCGGGACCATTAGTACTAATGTAGCCGCATTGATCGAGAATAATATAGCAAATGATCAACTGACACGGGAATAGGCTGCCACAGTATCTAAAATGGTAGCTGGATCAAAAAACATAATCGCGCAGGAACTGGGACGTGTAATACCTCTTGTTGAGATCTATAAGAATGTAGGTAGTGATAATATACAATGTGATGTTCAGATTGCATACGACAGTAAATCAGCTATAGAAATGGCGAAAAAAGTAATACGCAAACAGTTATCTGATGAGGCTGAAGAACTTCAGGACAAACTGGATAATATGTTAAACTTGTAGAAATTAACCTTTCAACTCTCGATTCCCACTCTGACGCAGGCAGGGTGGGTATTTTTATTTACTGTGATCATCCTTGGATACCCGGATAAAATACAGGTAAATAAAGGATATCAATAAATATGAAGCACCGGAAAAGTAATTATCTTTGCAGTTCTTAATACGGTCCCGTAGTTCAATGGATAGAATGTGAGATTCCGGTTCTCATGATATGGGTTCGAATCCCGTCGGGATCACAGATGAATGGAAAATCCGCGTACATCGAAGATGTACCGGATTTTTTGTTTTCAGGCCACCTGCAAATTCATTTGCAAGGTGAGCTGAAAACAAAAAAGACGATCGAACGCAGTGAGCGGATTTTACATTCTCAACATGGAACCCACAGGGATCAATGAAATTAATCCCGACTACATAACAAGGCTTTTAAAAGCATAGACTACAAATAAACCAGGCTCAATTAAAATTATTAATTCAGTAGTTCTTTTTTCTACATAACATAGATCATTACTCTGATTTCAACTGGAATAAACAGGAAAAACAATCTGACTGTAAAGAGGATCAATAAATGACTTATGTAATACTTCAAACAAGTTTAGCAACAATAATTTACCAAAGAACCCTGAAATGAGAAATACAGTGCGTTTAATTATATACACAAATTAGCGCCAAGAATGAAAAACACATTGCACATTTGATTGAACAATTTTTTGAATTATTTGCTAAATGAGTTGTGCATTATTGCATCTTTGTAAAAATTGTACAGAAGAATTATGAGAACACTATATCAGAAATTTGAGACACTTTTACAAAGTACAACAACGGATTTTAAACGTTATCTATACAATGAAGTTTCGTGGGAAAGTCGAATGATTGGAATTATCGGTGCTCGTGGAGTGGGTAAAACTACAATGATTTTACAGCATATAAAGGAAAACTTAGATAGTAAAAAGGCTTTATATGTTTCTGCTGACGACATGTATTTTGGAGAAAACAGACTTTTTGATTTAGCAGATGATTTTTACAAAAATGCAGGAGAGTATTTATTTATTGACGAAATTCATAAATACATTGACTGGTCAGGAGAACTAAAAAACATTTATGACTCATTTCCTACATTGAAAGTTGTGTTTACAGGTTCTTCTGTACTTGATATCCTTAAAGGTTCTTCTGATTTAAGCCGTCGAGCAATTATTTACAAATTACAAGGATTATCATTTCGTGAATATTTGAAATTGTTTCATAACTATGATACCGAAGTTTATACCTTGGAGCAAATTATAAACAATGAAGTGAAAATTGTGAATATTCAACATCCATTACCATTATTTCATGACTATTTGAAACGTGGATACTATCCATTTGGAATAGAAAATGAAATGAATTTACGTTTAGGTCAAATAATTGTTCAAACCTTGGAATCAGATATTCCGCAATATGCAAACCTGAATGTTGGTACAGGCCGAAAACTAAAAAGATTACTTTCCATAATTGCTGAAAGCGTACCTTTTAAACCTAATTTTTCTAAAATATCTAAAATGATTAGTGTAAGCCGGAATTCTTTAGACGATTACTTTTCATATATGGAAAAGGCAGGACTTATAGAGCAACTGCGCAATGAAATGAGTGGTATTAGAGGATTAGGAAAAGTTGATAAAGTGTACTTAGATAATACAAATATAATTTTTAACTTGGTTGGAGAAAAATCGAACGTTGGAAACTTGCGAGAAACATTTTTTTTCAATCAAATGCGAGTAAAAAATGAAGTAATATCTTCAAAAAAAGCTGATTTTGTAATTGAACATTACACGTTCGAAGTTGGAGGAAAAAATAAACAACAGAACCAAATAGAAAAAGACGGTAAATCATTTGTTGTAAAAGATGATATCGAATATGGTTATCGCAATGTGATTCCTCTTTGGGCTTTTGGATTGAATTATTAAGAAGACTAAGATGAAACAATGCCAGGTGCTAACAATAAATATACGTTATGCGAGGCAACTTGGTAAATTCGAACTTCAGAGTATTTAATAAACAAACTAGTGAAGTGCCTTGAAATGCCCAACACCACATTCACTGAACCATTAGCACTAATTTAATAAACAGAAGCGTAACATCCATTTTCAAAAAATTTGGAATGTTGGGCAGAATTATTACATTTGCATTATAATTCGACATTTGTCGAAATGTAAACGTGAATATGGACACAAATAAAGTCGTAAAAGCAATGAAAGCCCTATCCAATAAAAATCGTTTTGAGATTTTTATGGAAATTTATAATGCTAAAAAACAAACCGCTTATGAAGAGGAAGAATGCTTTGTTTATGATATTATGGATAGACTAAATATTGGTGCTCCCACTATATCACATCATTTAAAAGAATTGTCAAATGCAGACTTAATAGTAACTGAAAAAAGGGGTAAAAATATCATAGCCAGAGTAAATAAAGAAAAAGTTAATGAACTTGGGAGTATATTAAAATTGGAATAAAAAATTTTACAATATCAATTCGACACTTGTCGAAATATAAAATAATAAAGGATGAAAACAGAATTTATAAATCATACAATTGATTGGTATAACGGAGAAAACATAGAAGGTGGAATGATAATTATTTGGGGAGCATTGCTGCTGATAATGTCCTTATATTTTTATATATATGACCGATTTGATTCAACACACCAACTTATTATTCCCCTTCTAATTGCTGGTTCTATATGGTTTGGTGTAGGTAGTGTTGGTTTAGTAATTAATAATAAACGTTTAGAGAAAGTAAGCATTGAATACAATCAGGACAATGAAACTTTTATTAAAAAAGAAAAGGTTCGGGTAGAAAGATTTATAGGAGTTTACAAGTATCTTTTAATCGGATGGAGTATTGCAATAATCTTAGGGTTAGTATTATTTAATTTCACAAATGGTTCACTTTTAAGGGCAATCGGTTTAAGCTTAATCCTCTTTTCGATTATGGGATTGATTGTAGATTTAACATCGGAGCAAAATGCCAAAAAATATTATTCCGAAATTCAAAAAGTAGTGAGTATTAATGAATAAAATTAAAGAACTATATACAATTTAACATGAATAAGAAAACAGTTTTAATAACAGGAGCTTCGTCTGGTATTGGAGAAGCTACAGCAAAATGGTTAAAAAAAGAAGGGTATATTGTATACGGTGCTGCCAGACGCCTCGAAAAAATGCAAAAGGAGTTAGAACCATTGGGTATCAATGTAATCAAACTTGATCTATCAAATGAAAAATCAATTCTTTCCTGTATCAAAACAATCATTGAGAAAGAAGGACAGATTGACATTTTAATTAATAATGCAAGCTATCTTAATTTTGGAACAATTGAAGAAACACCTTTGGATATCGGCAAGAAACATTATGAAGTAAATATTTTTGGACTCGCATATATTACGCAATTAGTAATACCTTATATGAGAGATAACAAGTATGGTAAAATTGTCAACATATCTTCTACCGGCGGAAAATCAGCAGGTCCATTTGGTGGATGGTATCAATCTTCTAAATTTGCTCTTGAAGGAATGAGTGATGTAATGCGTATTGAACTTAAACAATTTGGCATCGATGTAATAGTTATAGAGCCGGGGGCTATTAAAACCTCAATGGTAAGTGAGATAGCCGACTCATTGCTGCGAAATTCAGGAAATGGACTATATAAAAAATCAGCCAATAAATTTGCAGATGCTATTCAAAATATGATTAAAGATGCAACACCACCCGATGAAATTGCTAAAACAATCACAAATGCAATTCAGACAAAATATCCTAAAACAAGATATGTAAAAGGTAAGAGAGCAAAAACATTTCTAATTGCCAAAAGATTTTTACCCGACAAATTTTTTGATAAAATGATTATTCGGGAGTTTTTTTAATAAGGTGTAATTGGCTCATGAGCACTTTGTAATTAACAATAAAATTAAATATGAAAACAATTGAAATAATCAAACTCTCACTTAATGTGGTACTTTTTGCTCTTGCAGGTTTTGGTGTATTTATTATGGGATTTCGCACTTTATTGAACCCCTATCGATTAGATATTTTTAACACAGCAGGACTGTCGGCCACGGTTATTAGTGTTTGGGCAATCTTTTGTATGATTCAATCCCTATTGATTATTCTCCCCCGAACTTTAGTCATCGGATGTATTCTGCTTCTTATAAATAATTTCTTTATTATTTCCGTCAATTTTAAAGCAGGAAATACTGAAGGTGCTTTGTTCGAGGCTGCGATGATGAGTATTCCTGTCATTCTTATTTGGTTGGGTCATCCATATATTAGGTGGACACAGATTAATGCAATGTAATAGATTGAAAAACAGTTAATAATTAAAATTACGGGAATGTAACTACACCAAAAACTGGTGATCCATTAATACTTATGAAATGCCACTTTCCCAATTGAAAATTGGTGGATAAATTATACCTTTGAAAGCAAAAACTAATGCCAACGATGTATAAAAATAATAGCTGGCTCAGTAGTAAATTCAAGGGTTGTAGTTCGCTTCAACTATATTGTAACCATGCCTTGCCGGCAGACAGGTTGACAGGAAAGTACCCGCAGTCAGTTGCTATTCTTTTACTTACTGTTGCGTGTCATTGAACTAAGAAAATAGATAAGTGTTTAAAATGAAGATTTTGAAAAAGAAAGTTAAATTGATTGTTCGGGTACAAATTATTGCCTGGTTACTTTATTGGATTTTTCTTTTGATTCTTAATTTAGCATACTTCAGGAACGATGACTATCCAACACCATTATTAATATTATGGACTATATTATTCACAATATGTGGTGCTTTGATTTTTTTCTCGGGGACAAAACTATATGGTTATCTGGCCAGACAGAAAACCGGATATATCAGAATTATTATTTTCTCAGTTGTATTTTCCTTTGCAGGAGCATATATATGGGGTTTGTTTGAGCCCATCATTTCCTGGGCCATAAATGAAAATATTACGGAATTAAATATTTCATTTGATATTAACAAAAGAGGTACATTCGGGGTCTTCTTTATTCTGGCATTTTTTAGCATGATATTTTTCTATTTCAAGCAAATAGAACAATCTGTAATTCAAAAAAACAGTTTAAGTAGTAACACTGAAGATTCTTCTGTTTCAGAAAAAACGATTTCAGTCTACGTTAAAAATAAAATCATATTACTGCCAATCAGAAACATTAAAAGAATTTTTGTTAACGGCAATTATACAACAGTAATTGATAATAAAAATACAGAATACAAACTTAAAAAGACCTTAAAGAAATGGGAAGATGAATTACAGGATTTTTCCTTTATACGAATCCACAGGTCAACAATCATTAACGCAAATTATATAGACACAATTGAGCTTTGGCATAATTACACCTATAAAATACACCTGAAGGGAATTGATCAACCTGAGTATACCAGCAGAAGGTATTCTTCGATGTTAAAAAAGCAACTGGATTTAAAGAATCAGAACCTTGAAACTACCATTTATTTCTAAAATTATACCACTTATCACTTTATCGGTAATCGGTAATTCTGGATTATTTACTATTGCAGAAACAATTTATTCTATTAAAAATTAGAAGTATGCATTACATTAAACTTATTACAGTTCTAACACTAATAACATTAGCCTCGATTAGCAAAGTAAGCGCACAAGAATTAAATGAAAGATCCAATACTGAATTGATATCAGAAATCAAATTGCTCATTGATGAACGCATGGAACAAGACAGTTTGGTTGGTGTCAGTGCTGCAATCATCTTTGGTGATTCCTATGTGTGGAAAGATGCTTTTGGTTTTGCTGACAAAGAAAATAATATCCCTATGACTACTGAAACTAATGTGTGTATTGGTTCAGTAACCAAACCTTTTACGGCATTTGGAATAATGCAACTGCATGAAAAAGGACTATTGAACATTGATGCCCCTTTGAACAGATACCTACCTCAGTTTACAATTAAAACCAGGAGAACAGATAGTAGGGATATCACTGTAAAATCTCTGTTAACACATTCCTCAGGTATTCCTAGAGATATTTTTTTGCATGCGACTGATGATACCAAAAGATATACCGACATGCTTGATTATACGAAAAATATGCATTTGAACTATCCCCCCAATACGGTATTTCATTATTCCAATATAGCATATTGCATACTGGGACATGCTATTTTTGAAGTGAGTGGTGAGGACTATCCTCTATACTTAGAAAGAAACATCTTCAAACCAATCGGCATGGATAATACTGGTTTTGTTAACTATCAGGTATTAAATAATGTCAGTAAAACCTATAAACCTGGAGGGATTCAGTTTAAGGCGGAGAAAAATTGGCAAATTCCTAGTGGCGGACTCAATTCATCGGTAGATGATCTTGTAAAATTTGCCCGGGAACTAATAGCTATTTATCATGGGAAAAGAGGGAGTATTATGAAACCGGAAACTTTGAGAGAAATATTCATGGTACAGAATGGAAATATGACTATCCCTGATTACAAAATGGGTTTGGGCTGGCAAATATTTAAAAATGATTCCAGTTTAACAGCTTTTCATTATGGTAGCATCAATGTTTCAGATGCTGCACTACATATATATCCTGAACAAAAGATGGCCGTTATTGTCTTGGTCAACACTGCAGGAGGAATGTCACTTGCTGCTGATATCAGTAATATAATTACAAAAGAATGCCATATATCCCCGTCAGATGGTACTTCTGAAAGCCTGATCCCGTATTTTAAAAGAGAAATCTCTAAACCAAATAAGATATCTGTTGAAAGATTAAAAAAACACTGTGGTACTTATCTTAACACACGATATTCGTGTACTGTCAGGCAGCAAGAGGACAAATTGGTTTTATCAACTGACAAAATGGACCTTCTTCTCAATCCTATAACTGATGATGTTTTTGTTCCATCTATTATGTATTCAGTCGATAGTTCTCAAATACTTCCTGATTACAGGATATTTTTCAGGGACACTTTAGATTATTATATACTTTATCAGTCTAATATTTACACCGGAACCGACATTATTGGTAATTTATCACAGACACAAGAAATAGGCAATATTTGGAAAAACAGGCTAGGTAGGTATAAAGTAGTTGGATATAACATAGAGAGTTATGAAAAATTTGATGAAGCTGAATTATTTGTATCCAATAATATACTACAATTAAAACTGTTATATACTTCAGGTGAATATGTATATAATATGATTATTGAAACTGATACAGAGCTAACATTTTGTGGTTTTATGGATCATGGTGGTAATACGATTACATTTACTGATAAGGAAAATGATAGTATAATGACTATTTTTGGTCTAACATTAAAGAAAATTGAGTAATAATTATAGTTAAAACAGAGGCATGTTCATTTTATATACAAAATGGGCAATATTGTAGTAAATTCAATGATTTTAGTCAGCAATAGCCTACATTTAAATATACTTGTCCATTATATACCATTTGAATGAATGATACACTAAACATAGAAGAACGGAAACCAATATGGATAGTCTTATCTGAATTCTATCTTGACACGGAATTACAGGAATCTGATTTCAGACATATTGCTTTTAAAATAATTGAAAGTCCGTATTCAATTGATAAAGTTAAAGAAATAAATAAATATGAAGTTTTTCCGGTACTTCAACCAAATCTTTTGAGTGTAGCGGGTGAATGGGCAGGGTTTGATGAAGAATGGCTCATCAATAGTATCACTGATTCTCTGAATATGTCAACGCTATTCAGGCATAGACAATAAGATAAACGCAAATAAAAAAAAGGGAATCGAAAACTCATGGTTGACATTTAAATGGATGCAAAAAGATTATTGGGAAAAACTTGAAATAGCTTATTCACAGCTTAAAACTAATCCGGATCCATACATATTGACTTGTCGAAATATTTGGAAAAAAGGGATTGAACCATTCGAGTTGGGATATAATGATTCTGATCTCTTTCAAAAACTTAAAGGAATTGCTTTGTCCTATAAGGGACAGAATAAATTGACTGACTTCTGTCAATATCTTCAGGAAGGACAATATTGGATAAGTCTTTGGACAGCATATTTTTTGCTGGAATTATTTGAACTAAAGGATTGTGACAAGTTTGCAGTACTTAATAACAATGAAAGGATTATTGATTTCTGCTTTAATAAGATTGAACGTAATCAGGAGTATTTAAAAACTGAACAGGCAAAAGAGAATTGTAGAAACTGGATTAAAAATAAAAAAACCACATACAACATCTGTCATACGTAACTTATCGTTGTTTGTCATACTATTTAGGTAGCAAAATTCAAAAATTATTGCTTAACTTAGCTTTGTATAAAATTAGAATCATTTGAAACGATCGCTGAAACATCTTCCCCCTGATAAACAAAATGAATTAAAAGAAATTGTCTCCTATGTTGTTGAGACAAGGTCGGTTGAAATGATCATTCTTTTTGGAAGTCATGCTCGCGGAGACTGGGTGGAAGACAGGTATGTGGAAAACGGAACCACATACGAGTACAGAAGTGATTACGATCTGCTCTTCGTTGTAGATAGTGAAGATAAAGCACGGAGATATAAGGTTGCCAAAAGACTTAAAAGAAAAATATTAAGAGAGCTTGATCTGGATACTTCAATAAATATAATCTATCATGGCATAGATTATTTGAACTCTGAGATAGAGGACGGTAATTATTTCTTTACTGATATACTAAAAGAAGGGATCAGGCTGTATCACAGTAAAAAATATGTACTATCAAAACCAAAACACTTAAGTATCAATGACAGAATAAGGAAAGCAGAAATGTATTTTGCTAAATGGACGAAAAATGGAAATGAGTTCTTATGGACCTATGAACAACTATTTAACAAAGAATCTTTTACTCTAGCAGCATTTCAACTTCATCAGGCAACAGAGCACTTTTATATGACTGCACTTTTAGTCATTACAGATTATAAACCCAAAATTCATGATCTTGAAGAATTAAATACAAGAGCGTGTAAGTTAGATGCCAGGTTCAAAACCGTCTTTCCAAGGCAGACAGAGGAAGAAGAGCGAATGTTTACCCTGCTCAAAAAAGCATATATTGATTCTCGCTACAAAATCGGATATGAGATAAAAAAAGGGGAATTAGAATACTTATCCAACAGAGTCAGGCTTCTAAAAAGCATGACTGAAAAAGTATGTAAAGAGAAAATCAAACATTGGAAGTTAACTAATTAAATCACGTAATATAAGATATACTTCATTGCAAGGTTTGGTGGTGTATGAATGGCCTGATTCCGGTTCAAAAGTTCATTACTGTCTGACTGGTACGTTCTCCTAAACTCAGTTGTATTTTATAATCAAAACGTTAGCCTCACCTGAAAAGAATGAAGTTACAGACTGAAGCCTGGTTATAAATTTGAAAGACCGAAAGAGAACAATGGCTCTTTGATTGAACGTTGATACGGTAAAAAGTAGCTTTTGACCACCAGCCTCTACCCTTCTGGATAGTTGGAGAAGCCCACCTACAACCAGGATTTGTAAATGATCTGGGTCCTACATCTTCTTAAAGATCAGCAAATTCTCATATAATTAAGATGATTCAGTAAATCGTATACAACTATCAGTAAATCGTCTTTAGTTGCCCCTCTGTTGTCACTATACTTTTGTTTCATCATATTTTAATAAACATCTTAAAATTATTTCACATGAAGAATTTAGTATTAATTGTAATAACATTATTTATGATGACTACAGTAAAAACAACAGCACAGAATCTCAAAGCTGGTAAAAACCAGGTAAACTTTAGTAGCGATGGTGAAAAGATTGCGGCACACTTATTTTTACCGGAAGATTATGAAGCAGGTAAAAAATATCCGGCTGTGATTGTTTCTCCTCCTGCAACAAGTGTTAAAGAACAAACTGCAGGTATATATGCTGAAGTTCTTAGTAAAAAAGGATTTGTGACTCTTGCTTTTGATCCAAGAGGATGGGGCAAAAGTGAAGGCATACCTTTTGTTTTTAATCCCGATTGGCAGGTAAGAGATAGTAGAAACGCTGTAAACTACATTATGACTCTTGATGCCACCGACAAGGATAATATTTTTAACCTTGGTATATGTATGGGGGCTGGATGGGCTGCATTTGAAACAGCATTTGACAGCAGAATTAAGGCATTATCAATCATTAGCCCATACCTGATAGATGTTCATGAGACTGTTAGTTTGATGGGTGGTGTGGATAATTTCAGGGCTATGATGCTTACTCCAGTTACACAGGCGGGACAATCACAATTTGAAACAGGAAAAGATTTTTATATCAAACCTGTTCCGGAAACAGAAGAAGAGATAAAGATAGCTGCTGAACCAATTTATGTAGGAATGAGAGATTATTATCTTCCTGGAATGCCTGGTGACGTTCCAAACTGGAAAAATAAGATGAGTTTAATTGGAAGTTATACTTTATGGGGTTTTTCAATTTTTAATTATACAAAATTACTTAAATCAACACCTGTATATGTAGCTTACGGAGATCAGGCAGTTTCTAAACCTGGAGCTATTCGATTTGTAAATGAGACTAATCCTGAAAAAGTAACGGTTATTGAAGGTGCAGGACACTTTGATTTATATTGGAAACCAGAACACGTTAAGAAAATTTCTGACGAAATTGCTACTTTCTATAAAGGGTATATCAAGTAAGCTAAGAACATAGCTCTAAGGTAATGTTAAATCAATGCACTAAGTATGAAACAGATGATTAGAGGTAATTTAAAAATATCTTTAACCAGTTGTTAAAAAATTAATAAGTTTATTAAGGGTTAGTAGAATATATATAATTAAATCACGTAAAACTTTTTTATAAAAAAATATTATGAATTTATCAGGAAAAACAGCCATTGTTACAGGTTCAAACACAGGACTCGGATTTGAAACGGCATTGGACTTATATCAAAAAGGGGCAAAAGTATATGTTGCCTGTAGAAATGAAGAAAAAGCATTGAATGCGATAGAAAAAATGAAATCCCAAGGAGGTACAGGCGAGCTTATTTATGGTCATTTGGATTTATCAAGATTAAGCTCAGTAAAGGCATTCACAGACAAAGTTCTTAAAAATGAATCTCGACTGGATCTACTGGTTAACAACGCAGGAATTATGATTCCGCCTTCGGCAAAAACTGAAGACGGGTTTGAGAGTCAGTTTGGTGTAAATTTCGTTGGGCCGTTTGCTCTAACAGGTCAATTATTCGACCTACTGGAAGCTACAAAAGATTCTCGTGTTGTAACACTAAGTAGCTTGGCACACAGAGGAGCAGGTATTGATTTTAACAACTTCCGATTGGAAAAAGAATACAATAACTGGAGGGAGTACGGACAAAGTAAATTAGCAGATTTAATGTTTGCAGTTGAGTTTGAAAAAAGGCTAAGAGCCAATGGTAATCAAATTATTTCATTAGCGGCACATCCTGGTTATACCAGCACTGATTTACAAAGACATATAGACCCGAGCTTCATAGCTGGCATTAAAACTATGAATGCAAAACAAGGCGCGCAATCTACCTTAACGGCTTGTTTAAGTGAAAATGCTAAAGGTGGTCAATATTGGGGACCTGATGGCCCAAATGAACAATTAGGCAATCCGGCTTTAGCACAAATCGATCCTTTAGCTTTAGACGAAGAGCTTAGGGCTAAATTATGGGACTGGGCAAAAGAAGTAACAGAAACAAATTTCCCTTTCTAAGCTACAAATAATTTGGTATAATTGTTAGCCTTTTTCTTAAAATCAATCACAGTTCTTATTATTTCTTTTTCATGATTTTTTGAAATAAGTAAATCGTATACAACTATCAGTAAATCGTATTAAGTATTGCTTTACTGATAGTTATAATTTTGAAATAGAATATAATATAATCAAAAAAATATACATCATGAACAAAAAAGTAGTATTTATTACAGGAGCATCGACCGGAATTGGTCATGCATCAGCTCAAAAGCTGTTACAAAATGGTTTTACCGTTTATGCAACAGCACGTAGAGTGGAATTAATGAAAGATATTGAAGAACAAGGTGCAAAAATCATGAAATGCGATGTCACAAAAGATGAGGATATCAGGAATGTGGTTGACACTATCATAAATAACGAAGGGCAAATTGATGTTTTGTTTGCTAACGCTGGCTTCTGTTTGCTTGGACCAGTTGAACTTCATTCTTCTGAAGATATAAAACACCAGTTCGATGTGAATGTAGTAGGATGTGGAAGAGCAATATCTGCTGTACTTCCACACATGCGTAAGCAAAAATCTGGTCGTGTTATTATAACTTCTTCAGTGGCAGGTCATGTTGCAATGCCTGGAGCTGCCTGGTATCCGGCAACAAAACATGCTCAACAGGGGCTCGCTGACGGATTACGTATGGAGGTTAAAGAATTTGGTATAAACGTATCGCTTATTGAACCAGGTTACATAGATACAGATATCGACAATGCCAGCTTTCCCTGGCTTGATAAAGCACAACAAAACCCTCATGCATCGGCTTATGTCCATCAAATGAAAACATTCAGAAAAAAATGGGGAACAGGAATTGATAAAGGAGCTTCGCCTGATACCATTGCAAAAGTAGTTTTACATGCTGCTACTGCTAAGAAACCAAAGCGACGCTATCATCCCAATATGGATGCCAAAGCAGCAATATTTATAAAACGCTGGTTTGGTTATGGCGCCTTAGACAAGATGTTGCCAAACCAAATGATCTATTAAAAAAACAATAGCATTATTTATGATGAAGCCTGCCGGTATTTGTCAGGCTAGCTATGCAGATATTACTCTTAACCGGCAGGGACTACTTTCATACTAAAGAAATAAATATAAACAACAATTATCCACAAACAATGAGACCAATAAATAGAATATTAGTTACGCTTGAAGGAATCCTGCTATCTATTGCCGGACCAGTGCATATTATCTACCTGCTTTTCTTTTTAGATGCTTCAACGGTAGATTCTGCATCATACACTGGCATCATAGCTATTGGGGCTCTATACACCCTGTTTGGAATTAGTTTTCTTTTTAGAAGAAAAACCCTTCTTCTTCCGGCACTTGTTATTAATGTACTAGGACTTACAGCTGTTTTGGTGTTGCAGGAAGCCTCACCGCTTTGGGCTATTGATCCTTATTTAATAGCAGTTGATTGCATTAGTATACCGGCCTTATTTTATTTAAATACTCAAAATTTCAGAAGAAAATTATGAAACTGTTTTTGGTGGAACCTTCCAAAAGATAATGTATCTTTAAGTCAGGTTTTCACATTCAATAAATCGATAAAAACAATAAAGAAATGAATATCTTACAATCACTTGAAGCATACACTACCGCTCAAAAATGGGTAGGTTATAACTTTATAATCCTGGGTATGATATTGCTTGTTTTGGCTGGCGTGTTTGCATTTTTTGTAACAAAATCACCTATGGCTGCAGGATTGAAATGGGGATCGTTGGTTACCGGACTTCTAATTATTATTGGTGGCATGGTCTACGGCAACTTTAACACAAAGGTGCAAAAAGAAGGAGAAGCCTTATATAAAAAAAACGTAACTGAATTTGTTCAATATGAGCATGATCGTATGGATAAAGTCGATAAAAGTTTTTTGACTTATCAGTTGGTATTTGCTGCTTTTGTATTAGCCTCACTAATCGTAATTCTGTTTGTTAAAGCACCTGCATTGAAAGGAGTTGCTTTTGCCGTAGCAATTTTCTTTTTAGGACTGCTGATTATTGAAGGTTTTTCCCATCCGTCAATATCGAAATATACCAACGAACTAAGACAGGAAATTCAAAAGATAGGAAAATAAATCATGGATGAAATAATAAGAATAGATAACATCTCAAGGGTTTTTGAGAACTTGGGACAAGAGAAACCCAGGCACCCATTGGTTGAGGTTTTAGATTTTTCAAAGATTGAGCATAAAAATTTTGGAAATGTAAAAGTGACGTTGGGATTTTATTGGGTAATGCTAAAAAACCTTTGTCCGGGAGCTTTACGTTATGGGCGTAATTATTATGATTTTCAGGATGGGACTTTGTCATTTATAGCGCCTAACCAGGTGGTGTGTTTAGAAGATACCGATTCAACTAAGGATGTTTATGGTTGGGTGTTACTTTTTCATCCCGATTTAATTCGCGGTACTTCTCTTAGCTCGAAAATGAAAAATTACAATTACTTTTCTTACGATTCACACGAGGCATTGCATTTGTCAGATATTGAAAAGAAAAAGCTTTCTGATATAATTGAAGAAATACAGCGTGAGCTTGAGACCAACATTGATAAACATAGCAGAACACTTCTTGTATCTTCCATAGAACTATTACTAAATTACTGCAATCGCTATTATGACCGTCAGTTTATAACACGTACTGAGAAGAATAAAGATATTATTGCTGATTTTGAGAAGCTATTAACAGATTATTTTTTATCTGAAGAATTAGAAGAGAAAGGCTTTCCATCAGTAAAAGACATTGCCGAACAATTGCATTTATCCCCCAATTATCTGAGTGATTTGCTTAAAAAAGAAACCGGGAAAAACGGAACGGAACATATTCAAAACCATGTAATAGAACTGGCAAAAGACAAGCTACTGAGTTCTACGGTATCGGTTAGTGAAGTTGCATACGATTTGGGATTTGAATATCCACAGTACTTTAGTAAAATGTTTAAGAAAAAGACAGGTATGACTCCGGCAGAATATAGAAATCTTAATTAATACAGCTCACATTGCCAAGTACATTTTGCAAATTGTACAAGCTGGTTCACAACCAAAATTAGAAAGAGATCTTTCAGTCTATATCCGTTTTCGTCAACCCATAAAAACTAGTTTTTAAAGAGCTGCAATGCTTCGATTGAGCGAATTAGTATCAGAATTGTACCCATTAAATTAAAATATTAGTATCTTTAGGTCATAATAATAATCTCTGCTGTCATGAAAAAAGAAATGTTAATAACAATTGTCCTGGTTTTAGGATTATCATTCGATTCCTTTGCTGGTACAGGTAACGCAAGGGGTGCAATTTATTTTTTTCTGGTTTTTGCTGTTTTACTATTAATTGTATTAGGTTTAATATATGGAATAGATTACCTGAAAAAAAATGGCAAAACAATTATCAACAATGCAATGTCTGACCTACACAAAAAAATCACTTTACTTAAAAACTATCTCAACAAAGTAAAATCTGATTATTTGGACTTATCATATTTTTAACCTGTTAAGATCATAGCCATTAAGAAAGTTACAAAAAGTCAACTGCGGTTTTAATTATCTTTTAGGTTTTGTTTTTTTGTAAAAAAAAGTGGAAAGTACATGTTTTCAAGAGTCTTTTTTTATGTTTTTATGTAACTTAAAAAGTAAGTACTATGTAGCCATTACTTTTCTTATACCAGCCTGCTGTACACAAGTAGAAAAAGGAGAAAATCTACAGTTTAACCTGAATTAGAAAATATGAGATTGAAAGTAACTTTAAGCAAAAGACTAGCTGACCACTTATTGAACGCATTATTCATTTTAATAAGTGTATTATTAGCTTTTTGGTTAAATGAGGTTCGTGAAACCGGAAAACAAAAAAACGCAACAGAATTGGCAAAACAAATAATTATTGAGGAATTTGAATCAAACCTGGATATTCTGAACAGGTGGTTACCATATCATGAGGAACTACTAAAGGAATGTGAAGATTTTATAAGAAATAAACTTGATACTGTTAACGAGTTCAAACTGGGATATTTTGATAATTACAATAATGGCATACAAAGAGAGATTCTTACTAATTCTGCATGGACTTTAATAGAGGACAGTGAAGTAAAGTTCAACATCAAATCAAGACTTTCCATAAATCGAATATATGAACAACAACAGTTCGTAATCAGTGCAACAAACGACATAATAGATTTTCTGAACCAACGTGAACTTTTTGACCTTAGTAAAACAAAAGAAAACTACATAATTTTTTATTCTTTATTGGCTGAATTATGCGGACAAGAGAAAGCCATGATTAAGGAACTAAGCATTGAAATAAAAGATTTAAAAGAATAAATACCAACCCAAACCTTAGACTTATAGCAATTGTGACAGGATTCAAACTATACACTATGTAACAAAATCCCGGTTGGATTTCTCCCAAATTGCCATAATATAAAATTTTGCTTGCTATTATTGTAAGCCAAAGAAACACATGGCCGAATGTAAAACTATCCAAAAACCACACCCTGACAATTAAACCAGTTTGCTCAAATGCCTTTTAACCAGTATTTTTGAAAAAATGAATAAGTAATGAGAATAGAAAAAATTATCAATAACAAGAAGCAATACCTGGATTTGTTGCTATTAGCAGATGAGCAGGAGGATATGATTGACAGATATCTGGAAAGTGGCGATATGTTTGCACTATACGATGATGACCTGAAGACTGTTTGTGTTATTGTAGCAACAGATAAGGAAACCTGCGAATTGAAAAACATAGCAACATATAAAAAATATCAGGGTAAAGGATATGCTAAGGCTCTGATTAAGTTTGTATCAGATTATTACAAAAACAAATATAAAACAATGCTTGTCGGAACTGGCGAGACTCCGGCAATATTGTCGTTTTATGAAGGTTGCGGATTTGAAAAATCTCATTATATCAGGAATTTTTTTACAGATAATTATGACCACCCAATGTTTGAAGATGGGATACAGCTTATTGATATGGTTTATATGAAGAAAAAGTTATAGCTGATGCATTGTTGATATTTAAACTAAACATCAGGCTACACCCGCAATCGGCAAATGTATATGACAGCATGGGTGAAGCCTGCCAGGAAGCAGGCGACAAAAAACTGACATCAGTGAAATCGTTATATATAACCAAATTGGTCAAAAAGTTTTACATCAATATTGTAAAACCGATAAGATTGATGTTTTAAAGCTTGACCAGGGGTTTTATATTATTGAACTGATTTCAAACGATTTTATAATAACTGATAAGATAATTATCGAATAATGAACATTACCTGATGATTAATGAACTTCTTAGCAGTTTAGTCAGTATCTGAAAACATGTATGAAAAAACCGGATTTGAACTAGCTATTGATTATTTATGTAAAAACAACATTGAGTTTAGTACACATGTTGAGGATAAAGTCTGCTTATTATTATATCCACATGATCCAATATCCAGTAGAAAGTTTATCGTTTCCAGGAAAAATAACATGTACTTCATTGCACACGATACTTATAGTACAAAAGCATTTGATTCAAAGACTTCTACAGGTTTATTCAACGTTATGAATAAACTTGAAGTGTTTAACCTTAAAATGTATAAGAAACACTGGATTGATTCAATTTTCAGGGTTAATAACGCGAAAACCGGAAACCCACATATCGATAAATATGTTACAATAACCTCCTGTCTGAAATCTATTCCACATGATATTTTCTCAAAAGATGCAGGTGAATTATTCCTGGAGATAAGTAAACGTTTTTCTCCTGTGAATTTGGTAATTGAAAAAGATCATATTCCTTTTGTAAACGATCTTAAGAACAAAGTAGTTGCATGAATCATTGTAGATACCTGTGTTTATGAAGAAGATCAATTAGATGAATTAATGGTAATTGGAGAAATTCTTTTATATGAAATAGTATCTCATGCAAATTCCATCAACTTCAACAGATTAATTTAATTCAGGGTAAAACTCCCTGAAACATTGTAAAAGATATCAATTAAAATTCTAAATTTGAATGGTCGGAAATTGAGGGAAACTTTCATTAGCAACATATTATTTGCCTTCTTATACGAGCTAAGAACAGGAAAATCGGATATAAGAAAGATAAAATCATATGAATATCATTGAAGATAAGATATTTAAAAGTCATGTCCTAGCAAAAATCAGGGATCATATTTCTCAGTATGTAGATACAGTGGAAAAAGACTGGGAGGTATTAGCTTCTTTAATTGAGTTGGTAGAGTTGGAATGCAACGAAATTCTATTAAAACAAGGAGAAGAAGCAAAATATATGTACTGTATTTTTGAAGGTGTAGTTAGAAAGTTCTCCAACTATGACGAAAAAGAATACACCCTCTCCTTTCACTTTCCGGTAGCCTTTTTCAACAGTTATGCTTCTTTTGTAACAAACACCCCGTCAAAGATAGGTATGCAGGCAATAAGCAGGGTTAAGTTAGCCAGAATTTCAAAGGAGAACATGGGAATTCTCTACCGTGATGCTCCCAATGCGCAGCAAATCGGGTTAAAAATGATAGAACTTGTACATATAGCAAATCAACAAAAAGAAATCAAACTTAATACGCAGAGTGTGGAGCAAAACTACCTGGATCTACTGGAAAAAAACAGAGATCTTATTCAAAATATTCCCGGAAAATATATTGCTTCCTACCTGGGTATTGCCCCTGAAAGTCTTAGTCGCATCCGAAAGCGCATTTTTGAAAAATAATAATACTTCATTAGCTTTCTACCGGAAACAACCTGTCTGAAAAGTTCAGCGATTACTATTATTTCTTAACCTGGGTTAATTGCTTAAACCTTTAGACAGGGTTAGTTTTGTGCATAGTTTATTTCTTTTCGTTTGTAAATATATTTCTATGTGTAAATTTTATTATTATTTGTTGATTTTTGCTTCGGCAATAATTTTTTTCTCGTGTAATAAAGACGAAAGCAATGATAGTCCAAATAACGAGACAATACAATCAGATCTGCCTCCGTTTCCATATCTGGAGGTCTCAGAATCTTCAAACTATGAAATAGGTTTCAGGGTTGGAAGTCATTTTAAATTTCAAATTAATGAATTCTACAGACGGGCATTTGCTGATAAAATAAACAATCCTGAAAGCCCGTTTAACGGATTAAGTCTGATAGAAATTCTTATCTCTTTTGTAGAATCTGATCCTGGCACATATTATGATCCGTTTTACGATGCCACCCAGGACAGATTTCCCGAATATCTGGAAGAGTTAAAAGGAGTGGCTGATGGTGCAGAAATCTCATTCAAAACCATTTTTACCAGTGCGTGTCAACTTGAATTAATTTCACTGATCACATCTGCCAACCCAAATACTTCAGCTTCTCTTACACCACTTATAAAGGGTTGTTCGTCAGTTTCCTATTCTAATGCGGATAAATGTTTTTTAGCACATAACGAAGATATCTTCACTGATTTTGCCGACCTTATGTTCGTTATCAAAGTTGAACAAACCGGAAAGCCAACGTTTCTGTCATTAAATTATCCTACCGGTGCAATAGGAATTCCCCCGGGAATGAACGATGCCGGAGTTGTTTATAGTGGAAATCAGGTTGATATTCCAAAAGCAGAACCAGGAGTTCCTTTCGTTTTCTTATGTCGCGCAATGTTAGATGCAGGTAGTATCAACCATGCAAAGACAATATTGGAATCCTCAAATCCGGCTTATAGCACTCATTTCAACATCGGTTCATTTAATGAGAATAAAATTATCTCTGCTGAAGTAATGCCGGGGAAACATGCTTTTCACATAGTTGATAACTTTTATGCCCATACCAATCATTTTGTTCTTCCAACTATGAATGAACTGTCGCTGGAAACTGAAAACTCAATAGCAAGGAGAGCCTTCCTGATGAATGAATATGATAATTATGTTAACAAACCTGATGAAGTAACAGCTGATTTGATAACCAACTGGATGTCAAGTCATGATGGATATCCAAATGCTGTTTGTGTTCATCTTGACGGTGGACTTACTGTTGCTCATTCAATGTTTGATTTTCAGAACAAAACATGGAAGTTGTATAGAGGTAATCCCTGTAACAAAGCATTTAAAGTAATTTCATTCTAACCCCAAATATTAAGCAAATAATTAATCAATATGAAAAAAATATATCTATTATTAAGCGTTTTAATTATTGTATTTTCTTCCTGTTCAAAAGATGATAATGATCATAATTCAGATTACAATCCTAATGTAAAAATAGAAGTTGTACAAAATGGTTGTGTTTACAATACAAATGCCTACAATCGTATAGGCTATTCATTAAAAACCTGGCAATATGAAAAAGATGGATTGAAACTGGAAAAAATTCAGGCTCTTGACAAGAGTAATGATAATATCCTGGTTGAAATAAGCACTGCTGAGTTTGATCGTATTTACAAACCACCTTTATCAACAAATCCTTACTTTGTTTGGGATAGCATTGACTCATATTATATGTCAATCCAGATTCCCGTATCGCTAAGCAATAACATTCCCGATAATATTTATCATCGCATGTATTTTAGAGATACTATTCATGATATTTCTGTTAATTATGATGGAGGTGAGTTTTCACCGATAACAAATGTGAAGCCAATTGTAATAGGCTCACCGGTAAAAGGAAAAAACCTTGTCTTTGTGAACCAATCAGTCATTACATATCATTTTGATGTACTACTTTTTTTGGACAATGAGATATACACTCCCGAACGTTATGCAGTTGATCAAATGCAACTGGAAAGTGGGATGATTAATTATTACGATGGCGATCCTGAAGATAACACTTCTTACTTTTGTTATGGTGACACACTTTATGCTGTTGCAGACGGTGTTGTTTATGATTTAGTTGATGATCTACCTGAAAATAACGGCAACCTTGCAAATGTTCAGTTTGTAACTGCAAATGAGATGGCCGGAAATTACCTAATACTTGATATTGGGGGTAACCATTATGCATTTTACGCCCATATTATTCCGGGTAGCTTCATGGTATCCAAAGGAGAGAATGTTTTAGAAGGCCAGCCGATTGCATTAATCGGAAATTCCGGTAACTCAACCGCTCCTCATCTGCATTTTCATATTGCTGATAATTCAGACTTCTGGAGATCCAACGGGGTACCTTTTGTTTTTAAAGAATGTACAATAGTTGGAAACTGGGGACTGGGACCTTTGCCGGAAGAGAAAATTCATAATGCATTAACTGAAGAAACAATGGTTGTAAATATTGACTTTTAAGTATTTACGGTTAACACCATCCCATTTAATTTGTTTCATTATCAACATCATTGAACTGATTAAACTATGATAACTATGATAATTGTTATCTAAGTCAGAAATGAACAGGAATTTAGTAAATTTAATGTTATAACTAAAAAACATAGTACCCTTGAGCCATATGTTAAGGATATTTTTCCAATTGAAAACGATGATGAAAATTACGATAATAAACTACATTTTTATGCTGATGCATATCCGGGAATAGTTTATTCTGAATCAAGGAATGATTTCTTTTTACCACCGGAAAATAAGAAGTTATCAGGTTTTTATCTATTTGCTCAGACATTAGAGCCCATAACCTTATCTGTTGCAGGCAACTTTAAATTAACAGCATTAATACTGCACCCTTTACTGTTAGAATGCTGCTGTGAATTAATCCTAAAGTTAGCTATATCTGACAGGTGTTGTTGATGGATTGGTTTTGACTGAGAATATTCTGTTGCCTGGAGCTATATTGATAGAGATCCCAAAAGCCATGATCTTACTTTCCGGAATATTGAATTATAAAATAAATCGCCGGGCAAATATAATTGACGCAATATTTAAGACCATTGCCAGCATATTGACTATACTTGTTGGTACACCTTCGATATATTATGTTTTTTTGGTACCATTGAGATAACAGCAACAGTTTATATGATCTGCTATGCCTGTACCCTGAAGATAAAGGGATATACCAGGATTTACAGTTAGCTCTCCGTAACTAATTTTGATACAAATCAATACAACAACATTCTGATCATCTAATGCTTTATAATCTTCATAGATTTTACAAAACCGTTACCGGAATGTATTACAAGGTGATAGCTCCCACCGGCAAAATTACAGGGAATATTTTGGGTATGTTCACCAGCATGGTAGGTGTACCAACTACTTTCCCAAACTGTAATTTCTCTGACATCAACAATTTTATATTTCAGTTTTGTTTCTTCTTTTGTGGAAAACCTAACATTAACATCATTGGTAACAGGTTGTGGAAATAATGGTGAAAAGCTAATCTTATCTGTTATTACGCCTAATTCTTCGACTCTAGTAGTTGGGTTGTCTAACGCTACTTTAGCCATATAGATATTCAAATCACCGTCATTGGTCCTGCCATCCGACCAGAACGCCAGGACTGTATTATTTGTAGCAACCAGCTGATGGTAATCACCAACACCAAAATTATTTGCATTACAAACAGCCTCAAAGTCTGTTGATTCTGAATTGAGCTGTAATTCTGTAAAAGTTTCTCCACCATCATATGAGATGCCCAGAAAAAAATCAGTATGCTTACTGTACGAGCCATAGTTGGATCTGTCATACCAGTCCATTAAAACTGCTCCATTATCATTTACATAAATACTTGAATAAAACTGTTGAATATTATCATTTGGATTGGAATTTACAGCCATTGGTGTACTCCAGGTCAGGCCGTTATCATCAGAGTATGTAATTTTAACATCGAAGTAATCAGGATTCTCATCCTCTGAAGCCACATATCCCAGGTACAGCCTGCCTGAATATGGTCCTGTGGAATTATCAATAGCCAGGTAAGGTGTAGGATTAAACCTGGGAGCGACATCAGGTGCGTTGGCAACGTAATCAGGAAAACTGCAAACTGTGGTAGAATGATCAAAACTTTCACCTCCATTATCAGAGTGTTGAACAACTGCGTGACAATCTCCATAAAAGCGAACCGAACCTGTGAATACATCACCATTCCTTCCAACTACAATTGAAGGATAAACGTGTCCGTTTCCAACATAACCGGATCTGATCAGCTCACATTGATCATTCAGAACAACAAGGTATGGACTAACTGCTTTCAAAAACATGTAGATATTTCCAAAATAAGGTGAGTCAATATTCCTGTCTGCAGCCAACCATGGTTTATCAGAATTTAAATCTAATAAATACGCCTCACTCCATGTCTTTCCGCCATCTTCAGATTTTGAAATCAAGGTTGGAGTTGTAACATTAAAAATAATATTTGCAAGTAGCACATTACCTGAATGGTCGAAGACAAGGGCAGGATCCCAAACAAGAATATAATCATCAGGGATGCCAGTATATTGACTTAACTCCCATGATTCACCAAAATCAAGGGTATAATATATATTTAATATCTCTCCATTGTTTTGCATCGTTGCCAGTACCATATTATTCGAATCCAATGGATTAATAGCAACATGGAATTCTGCTTGTGGTAAATCTCCGTTATCAATCATTTGATCCTGTGATAACACATAGCTACAACCAGCTATGAATATTGCAAGAGTAAATAACTTTTTCATAATGTATATATTGATATGTATGGTTTATTGTTTTAAATTCATTTAAGTACTTAATAAATGGTACATTAATTCTCCAGATGGTTGTATTTCATGATAAAAATCCCCGGTTAAATAATACTACACTGAAAAGAATGACTAATTTTGGTTTTGGTTATTTTTGAATTATAACAATATAAAATTCATTAAAATTATTTGAGTCAGAAAGAGTCAGAGTTCATCGGAAAATAAATCTGTAAAGTGTTTTTTTGGTAATTAATGTACAGGAACCTTAAAATCTATCAATGAGTTTAATAGTTTTGGTTATAATGCTGAATCAATAGCCTGATCCAAAACCTAACTATATAAAGAAATGGAACAAAAAAAATTAGAAGAATTAACAGACGAAGAATTGTTAAAAGAAGCAAAAAAAAAGAGATCAGCTTCCATAACAAATGCTGTGCTGATCGGATTTCTGATAGGAATTGTAATTTACAGCATTTTTAATAACAGTTTGGGATTTCTTACGCTGGTAATACCATTATTTTTGATATATAAACTGAGCAAAAATTCAAAGTATAATACCAAAGAATTAGAAAGTTTATTGAAAGAGCGAAACCTAAAATGATTAGATGCAGAAAATTATAACTGATGTGATGAAATGAGCATAAATTTTCAGCATCCTAATATACCAACCGAGGATGATTAAAATTTTTGCGAAAGCTGAGATTTATCGGAGTGGCACCATGGGTGCGAGAATTTTTTATTTAATTCATTATCAATAAAATAAAAAATTATAAACACATAAAGCATTCAAACAGAATTGAATTCTGCTTTTGTCAACCAGTAGAATAAAAAAAGAACTGAAACAAATTTCCTTTGATAAAGAAAGTATCAGCATTATAAACAGTTGAAATATTGAAACTGCATACTGAAATATAATACTTAAACAACTGACAAATTACTACACTTAATATATAAATAAATAACAGTACCGGCGATACAGATTTTATACGTCTTTCAAAAAAACAAAGAGCACATAAAATTTATGCGCTCTCTGCTGATAAACCAATCTGTAATCAAAAGTTTAATGTAGCTTACATTTAAGCCACTTAAAACAATACAATCTATTCAATTATGATCTTTCTTGAATAAGATTTCTCATTGATGAGTATTTTTAACACATAAATACCTCCCGAAAGGTGTCTTAAATCAATAGTTATTCCATTTTCGGTATCTTTATTTATGTAATTATTTTTATATACAATAGTTCCCCTTGAATTTGCTATCTCAACTTCAAATTCATTAGCTATTTTAGGACCCACTTCCATTGTAAGCAGTCCTTCTGACGGATTAGGGTAAATCCTGAAATATTGAATTTCTTCATTACTTTCCAGTGAAACAAGTAATATTGATTTCGTAATTGAATCTTTACAGATATCGTTGTAAGTATTCAGTTTCACTTGATAGTCATCAAATACCTGGTAAGTATGAACAGGATCCTGATCAGTGCTCTGATTCCCATCACCAAAATCCCACAAATATGATGATCCGTTCTCTGATTCATTATAAAATGCAACAGTATATTCCTGCAAATCAAATGTAAAATCAGCAACTGGAATTTCCTGAATCTGAATTTGCTTTGTAATACTATATTCTATTTCGTTTTTATATACAGTTAACGTCACATCATAGGATCCTGATTGAGTATATACATGATTTGGGTTTAGCTTTATTGATGTATTACCGTCTCCTAAGTTCCAATACACACTGTCAAAATATGCTGATGTTGTATTCATAAAAGTTACATCCCAACAGTAATCTTCTGAAAACTCAACCTTAAAATCAGCAACCGGATCCTCATCTGTTATGTATGATACAGAATTCCATAAACCCCTACCATATGTTCCAACAACTACTGAGTTAAATTCATACTGTATCTCCAGATCAGCTACAATAACATTAGGTAAACCACTACTAAATTCAGTCCATTCATCCATACTGTTATTTAGGTAATAAACCCCTGCATCATTGCCAATATAAACACCATCACAGGTGTTTTTATCATAAGCAACACAATTTACCGGCAGGTTTGGCAGGTTATAGGTAATGTTTTTCCAGTTTTCCCCACCATCACGAGTAACAAATACCCTCCTGTCTTCATTAAACCTTCCAAAAGTAACCCAAAGTACATCTTCATCAACCGGTGACACTTCAATATCGCTAATGAAACCTTCAGGAAGATCACTGCTGATATAGCTCCAGTTTTCACCGCCATCCTTTGTCCTGTAAATGAGAGAGTGGGAGCAAATATATATTACACTGTCATTATCGGCACAAATATCAATGCGATGAATTTTTCCGGGGATACTGTTTGATATTTGTGACCAGCTGCCCGGCGATCCCCTGTTGTCACTTTTCCAGAGCGCATAATAACCTCCATATAATATAGTTGGATCATTCGGACATAAGGTAAACGGAGTTAACCATGCTCCCGTTCCAACCTGGCCTGGTGGAGATACCTGTACCCATGTTAACCCATAATTGGCAGACCTGTACAAATCTCCAAAGATCATTGATGTATAAGCTATTTCCGGCGACTCATAATCGATGAAGCATTCGGTTCCATCGCTGCTGTTTATCGCTGAAACAACAGAATCCATTAATCGCATTGAACCATTATCCTGGTTACCCATAACCACGTAATTCTCAATTGTTTCTGACACCCCAATCCTGTAGCTTTGAAGTACCTGTACTCCAGCACTTATGTCTTCCCAGTTTACACCATTATTTGTTGAAGAGTAAATACCGCCATCGCAACATGCAAATACCTTATCTACATAAGGATGATATCTGAACTCATGAAAATCAACATGAATCCATGTTGGAGAAGGATTAAACTCCTGGATCATTAGCCAGACGTCACCACCATCTACCGATCTCCACATATGGGTTGCCCCTACCAGTATATCGTTAACATTTGTTGGTGAAACTTCCAATGTAAGATCAAACCAGCCCTGCCCGTAACCTGATGGGTATTCCGGATAGAGATACTCTACCAGATCAGGGGTGTGTGCATCAGATATTTTGGACCAGGTTATTCCTGCATCGTTGGATTTATACAATCCCTGCATATTTTCGGAACCTATTTTGCTGGTTACAGCGTAAATTACATTCGGATCTGCGGCCGATGTTCCAAAAGCTGTTCTTGATGCATCGTATAACATTGCAGAAAACTGACTATTTAAAACCCATGTATCACCGGCATCAGTTGATCTGTAAACTTTCGTGAATCCCGTAGAACGGTCGAATGTCGAGGTTATCATTACATTAAAATTATCATGCTGACACACCATATCTTTAAAATTTCTAAAATCAGACGTCGGATTCCAGGTTATACCTCCATCAGTTGTTTTAAACATCCCTACGCTTGTAGCTGCTACTAAAACACTGGTATCATTAGGATTTATAACTATCTCATTCACATTAGTCAGGTCAGGAATTGTAAAATTCAACCCTGTTGTATGCCAGGTTTGTCCTCCATCAATTGATTTCAGAATTCCGACTGAAAATATATCCGGGCCATCCCTGTCACCGGTTGCAATGTAAATAACATCAGGATCCAAGGGATTAACAACAATATCCCCAATACCAATACTTAAAAGTTCGTCCGTAGTGGTTGACCATGTAGCTCCATCATCGGTTGTTTTCCATACCCCTCCTACCGGTGCCCCAATCCAATAAGTATCAGGGTCTGAAGGATGAAATTCAATACAATTGATCCGGCCAACACCTATCCGAAAACCTGATCCAAGCTCAAGAGGTATTTCTGTCGGGCCCAATGGTTGCCAGTCTGCATAACTACGACCATTAGTATTATGGTTTGAATTTAGCTTTTGTGTTTCATTCCAGTAAATATCAGCAGGCACTCTGCCATCTTCATTTACTCTTGACTCAAAGAACCATTCCCAGCGCTTATATTGCTTTGAACCTTTAAAATTAGCTTCCCTTGTCGTGGCATATTCACTGTACGCTTTCTGTATTTCAAAAAAATTGGGATGCTCCTTTTTGGTCATTTCAACCCACGGCTGGGAATAAGAACTTTGGCAAAGAAAAATCATTATTATAATGGTTGCGATCCTTTTCATATTTTCTTTTTTTGTCTGGTTACTTCGTCATAATTTAAATTCAATTTGAACTAGATTATTGGATATAGTTATGAGATTTGTAGAGTTTATTCATATGTTCTGAATATACCATCGCTCATAACAACGCATACTCTGTTGTTTATGGTAAAATTCATTATACCAACCTGTAACGACCTTGATGCCGTATTCTCATCACTCCATAACCAACCCGGAGGCATTGTAAACTTACGTACCTCCGGGGGAACATTCTCCACGTAATTATATAATAGTTCGTTCATTGATGACCATTGAAACCCTTCGATGTATGTGTTCATAGGATCAATTTTAGTTTCCCACCCCAGTTGTAAACCCTGATCTTTAACCAAATTCTCCGGTAATTCAATCATTAACTCATTTACATTAGCCAAATCGATCTCGGTTGTACTACCATTTACGGTGAACATGTAATTGAAGCTTTCATCATATTGTAGTACAAAATATGCTATATAAAAGTCCGGACCACCATAATTAGCATATTCAAGATCTATCTTTTGATCCTGTATAAGTAACTCAATGTTTTCAAGATTTTGCAAAGTATCGGTACATGATATAATAACATAAAATCGCTTATAATCAGGATCAGCGGGTTGAGGGTCGGAATAGGATAAGCCAATAAAGAAATCATAATCATCTTCTGAAGGGCCGGCAATCTCTCCGTGAACAACAGGATATTCAATATCTACCTGTGTGTTGTCGTTTTTATCACACCCAAATGTGGAAATTATCAAACTAAACACCAATAAATAAAGATATCTTGTTACCATCTTTTTTTTGATAAAAATAGTACCTGTAACTGTAACCTGAGGCCAACAATTTACATTTGGTTGATATGGACTAACGAACTATTGGGTATGATTAACATCCCAACTAATCCTAACCTTGTGAATATGAAAATATGAAACTCCGGTAAGAATGAACTAATTACAGCTTCTGTAATATCTTAAAAACGAATTATTTAAAAACTTTCTCCATCATCTGATGGAATAGTTCCTTCTTGGATTTCGATACGGGTATTGCAGTTTTGTCTTTCATTAATATATATCCTCCATCGGAGCGGATATATTTCTTTACATAATTCAGGTTGATAAGATGTGAGTTGTGTGACCTGAAAAAGTTCCTGCCTATCAGAAGTTCCTGAAATTCACCAAGATTTTTCGATACCAATATCTCCCTGCCTTCATTTAAGTAAATTGTTGAATAACTTCGGTCGGATTTAATTCTGACGATCTCGCTGGTTTCCACATATTCAATACCTTCCGAAGACGAAACTGCAATTTTAACAGGAATAGAAGCCTGCAGATTCTCCATTAGAGCTGAAAATGATCTGTTTATATTGTTTTCGGGTTTAACAATCTGAAGTACTTTCTCAACTCCGTCAACAAACTCTTTAATATTAATAGGTTTCAATATATAATCAATGGCACTAAATTTTATGGCCTGCAGCGCATAGTGATTAAATGCAGTGATAAATATCACATTAAAATTCTTTTCGGGGAAATTCTCCAGCAGGTTAAACCCTGTTCCATCCGGCATTTCCACATCAAGAAATACAAGATCAGGTTTAACATTATGTAACAGATCAGTACCTTCAAGCACTGAATACGCTTTACCTATCACTTCTACAGTAGGACAATATTCATTAATTATTGAATTAATAAATTCAACAGAATCCCTCTCATCATCTATTATAATTGCTTTTATCATTTCAGTTTTATGTTATTATCGGAATATGGATTATAACCTTTGTACCTATAGGTTCGTTATTATCATTCTTAAGATCGACATATTCAATTTTCAACTTATTTCCCATAAATGTATCGATAATTTGTAACCTTTCCATTGTTATCGATGTTCCCAGGGAGTTATGATTTTTATTCTTTTTCCGTTTTATCTCTTCAGCTTTTTCTCTGCCAATACCATTGTCTTCAACAATGCATTCAATAATCACATCATCAATTAACTTTAAGCCAACAAACAATTTACCATTTCCACGCAAAGAATGTAAACCATGATTTATTGAATTCTCCACAAATGGTTGAATTAGCATTGTGGGAATTTTATGTTGTAGTGTGTCAATCTCTTCATCAACAATAATATCGAAATCAAAACTCTTTTTAAATCTTAACTGTTCAAGCTCTATATATAATGAAAGTGCTTCCAGTTCGTATTTAATTGCTACAGAATTCTGTTGGGAATTTTCGAATGTTTTTCGAACCAGCTGAGCAAACTTACTCATATAGTTATTTGTAGCCATTTTATCGTTTCCAAACATAAAATACTGTATGGAATTCAGAGTATTAAATACAAAATGAGGATTCATTTGCTTTCTTAACGATAGTTGCTTTAATTCTACCAGCTGCTTTTCAATCTCTGCAAGCTTGTTTTTAGCTCTTAATTTACTCTGGCGGTAAAGTAAAAATGCAACTACGATAATCAATACAATAAAACCCAGCGACAGATACAATATTATCCTGTTGTTTTTATACTTAAGTGACACTATCTCAAGTTCTTTTTCCTTTCTTTCTGTTTCAAATTTAGTACGTTCATTGATATATTTATTCTCTATTTCCATCTTACGTGTAGAGTCCACAACATTTGTGTACATTTTATAATTATATAATGCTTTTTCGTAATTACCAATTGAATCCCAGGCATTAGAAAGATGATAGTACCCAAATTTTATGTAATGGTTATACTTTGTCCGAAGAGAAATCTCCAATATACTGTCGAGATATTCAATAGCCTTTAAGAAATCCTTCTTCTCAAAATAAATCAACCCAAGATTACCATATGAATCCGATGATAGAATGTCCTTATTATTTCGAACTGAAACTTCAAGGCTTTTTTCATAATAGTAAATTGAACTGTCAGGCATACCCAGTGTATTATAAACCCATGCTATCTGATTGTAAACATTCGATATCTTTAAGGAATCATTTATCTGATCGAAAACATTCATTGCAGATTTAAGAATATTAAATGCAAGGTCATACTCTCCCATTTTTATTGTTATTTCAGCATAAATCTGAAGTGCAACTCCACGTAAATATGTGCTTTCTTCTCCCAAATATTCCAGCAGATCTTCAATATGTTGTTTTGAAAGTTCAAAATCCCTTGTTATTTCTGCAACTTTTGACAAGCCCATATATGCTGACGACACACTGTTTACATCATTTTTTGCAAGAGCCAGGTTGAGCAGTTTTTCAAAACTGGCATTCGATTCAGAATATTTTAAATCGTTTAAATAAAGGTAGCCAAAATTATAATAGATGGTTAGTAGGTGGTTACCCATATCAGCTTTCGATATTTCTTCAAGTATCCTGTTCATTGTTATCTCAGCTGAATCATACTTTTCGTCGCTTGAGTAGTTCCATGCTTCGTATAAAAGTAGTTCCCATGACGGTTCAAAATTGTATTGAATTGCAAGCTCCAATGCTTTATAATAATATTCTTTAGCCACTTCACCATTAGAAATATTCGCACTTACAGAGTCACAATATTCAGCATAAAGATCTTTCGGGTCGGTAGTGTCATAGGCCTCAATCAACACTTCACCGGTAACTTCCTGTGAGTTCACAGATAACATGTACCCACATGATATAAAAATAATTAATGATAAAATCCTTTTCAACCGTTTTGCTTTATAGTTATGCAAAGAAATGCATTAATCACAAATTTAATAAAGTAGAATTAACCAGATCATCATTTGGATTAATATTATGTATTAAGCAAACAACATTTTGTGTTGAACAATACCCTGTCATTATAGTCAAACTTCAGTTGTTAATTCAAACAGCCGGATTGTATTGGCAGATAACCGATTTGTGGATTTATCTGTTAATTAAATCTGCATTAATTTATTTTTACGACATAGATCTAAACTCTTTATTCATATGAAAAGATTTTATTATACAAATATTTCGTTTTGCTTTATAATAGTTGCATTATCCTTATCAACATTATATGGCCAAAACCTTCTTAATAACCCGGAAAGTATTGTTTATGATCAGAATAATAACCGCTATATTATATCAAACTGGGGAGACGGAGCAATTATCCAAATGGATAGCACTGGCGTACAAAGTTACTATAATACAGACGTGATGAATCAGTACAAAGTAGCAGGATTGTATATCTATGGTGATACTCTGCTGGCTGCCTCAGGCGATGGAGTTGATGCAGGAATCACAAAGTTCGATCTTGAAAGTGGAGAAATGCTATCACATATTATTCTTCCTGATGTAGGACTACCAAATGATATAACATCTGACAGTAATGGTATAATCTACGTAACCGATTACTGGGACAGTAAACTTTACAAAATTGAAAACAATACTCCTTCTGTTTATTTAAGTCAGGGATTAAATTATCCAAATGGTATTTATTACGATAAAGCAAATCACAGATTACTGGTTTTATCTGTTAATGGTCCAGGTACTCCAATTCTTGGTGTTGATTTAAATACCGGCACACTGTCTACAGTTGTAACTACAGGATTACCGGGAATGGACGGTATAACACGTGACAGTAACAACAATTATTATATTTCGGAATGGACCGGGGATGCCATATTAAAATATGACAATGATTTTACTAATCCACCTGAAGTATTTTCAACAGGACATTATGATCCTGCTGATATTTACTATAACAACGTGCTTGACGTCCTTTGTGTTCCAAATTTTAGTTCAAACAGCATCGATTTTGTTGATTTGATAACCTCAGTGAATAATATTACGGATATTGATCGTAATATTAGAATTGACAAAATATACCCCAATCCGGCAATTTCTGTAATAACAATTGAATTTACTACACACTCAAAACAGAATATCTGTCTAAAGGTTTTTAATACAGAAGGTCATGAAATAACCACACTTGTTAACAAACAATTTGATGCTGGGAAGCACTCTGTTACCTGGGATTTGAAAAACAGTTTTGGTGTAAAGGTACCACAGGGTTTATATCTATGTAATTTAACTGCTAATAAACTGAATACATCGAAAACAATTACTGTTATTGATTGATTTAGTAGTTTTTAGGGAAGAATAATCAATTAAGATAGGATGACTGAAATAAGTCGAAGACCTGTAATTGCTGTAATTATTTTCATAATTATTTTGATTGAAGCTTACACTGTAACTAACTGAAACACTTTTAATTAACCTGAAAAACTGGCATGCAATTATGTTAAAGAGTTTATGTATGCAAGGTACAGGGAATGCAGTTTTCAGTATTGGACAGTAATGAATAACTATGGTCAAAGAATTTTGGTTATTAAGACATTGAAAACAGAGTTAAGGTAAACACAGAGTCAAAATTCAGAATTGCAAGTGTTTCTAAACCTGTGTTTGCCGCTCTGTAAGCATATTTATACTGAAACAACTTAATCGATATTGATGAACCTGTTAGCAGACAATTACCATATTTCACGGATGATTTTACTGTAAGACAACTAATGTCACATGTAGCAGGTATTATCTACCAAAAATAGCAATTGCAAATCAATTCTGGTAAAATTTTCGTGACTCTGTAACAAACTGATAACATAAACGTTATATATACAGTTTGTGATAAACCATTCAACTATACTATGAAATTAAAAATTTTGTCCCTCCTTTTGATTGTTTCTTTGTACTCGTGTAACAGAAGTTCCCTTCTTTTGGAATTTGATGATCCAGGAATCGAAAAATCAATAGATTCAATATTTACCAGACTTTCCAATGATGAAATATTTAACGGAGAGATACTTGTTTCAATAAAAGGGGAAACGATAATTAATAAGCGCTATGGCAAAGGAGATCTTATTACAGGAAGCCACTTTTCCGATACATCTGTGTTTGAACTGGCATCTGTAAGCAAACCATTTACTGCCCTGGCCATTGCTAAACTCGTTTCGGAAAATGTACTGAGTTATGATGATACAATTAACATGTATTTGCCTGAACTCCCATATAACAACATAACAGTTGGAAACCTTGTTACACATACTTCCGGATTACCGGATTATAATAAAGTATTATATCCTGTTTGGGATTTTTCCAAAATTGCCGGCAACCATGATCTGTTGAAAATACTTGAAGAAAATCCACCCGAATTGATATCTTCTCCCGGGAGCAAATGGCAGTATAGCAATAGTGGATATACATTGCTTGCAATTATTGTTGAAAGAGTGCAGGAGCTGTCATTCCCTGAGTATTGTAAAAAACACATATTTTCTCCCTTTGGAATGACACACACAATTATCCCCTCTTATGACGAGTCAAACAAAAATCCGGCATATGTAAATGACTATATATTCAGCTTTGGAGATGCAGTATATATTGACCCAATTACGTATCCATCTTACGACAATGCAACGTTTACCGGAGATATGTATGGTGCCCAGGGCATTTGTTCTAATGCAAATGATCTTTCTGCTTTCAGAAAGTTTTTCCTTGAAAAAGAAATGCTTTCAGATTCTGTTTACTCACTATTTATATCTCCACAGGGAATAAGTAATACTGCAGCTGATGATTTTACAATGGGATGGTTTTACGACTATGATTCCATACTTGGGGAATCAGTTTTTTACGTTGGAGGGTTTGCAGGGCATCGCTCACTACTGCAGTTTTATTTGGAACAAGATATAACAGTAGTAGTGTTAAGTAATATCAGTACCCCAATTTGGTCGATAAAAGATATTATATCCAAATGTTTGATCAATGAAACCCCGGAATACCCTAAGAAATCCTTTATAAAAGAGTTAAGCTACCAGTTACAGGAAATTCGCAATAATGAAATCTCCTTAACAAATATTATTGAATTCGACAGCAATTTATATAGTTTAAAAGAATACGAGTTTAGTGAGTTGCTGGAAGATCTTGAGGCAAGAAAAGAACCTGAACTTGCAATTGTTGCATGTGAAAAGGTTTTCAGTATTGATACGGGAAACTACAAACCACTTTACTATATCGGTGAAATAAAATATAAGTCCGGAAAGTATAAAGAGGCTATGGATTATTACGAAAGAGCTTTGAAACTAAACCCTGGTGATACTGTACTCATATCCAGAATTGAGAAGATCAGGGAAAATTAAGCATATCTAATATAAGCTGATAATCTGTTGATATTATAAATAATTGTGCAACAAACCGTTTTTTGCCTAAATATCAACTGTTTACACAGTCAGGTTCCAATAACAATTAAAGCTGAAGAAATTTCAATAATTGTCCAGACTGGCATTGTATTTGCTTTATTTCTATCAAACAATTATTAACTACTAAAACTGAATTAATATGAGTTCTCTTAACATTATTATGAAAATTACATTGCTGACAATTGTTTCATTTGCTTTTGTAAGTGTATCATGTAATAAATCTGATGATCACCCACAACAAATAACAGGAGATGTTGAGTTTTACTTACTTCATGATTTTACTACAGTTGAAAATTCATGTGAGATAGATGAAAGCACAATTGTACTTAATGACACTGCCCTGCTCCATTACTCTGATATTATAACATATAATGACGAGAGCTTTGAATTTGAAATAAATGATGAGTCAATGGAAAGAATCCAAAACATTGAGCATTGGTCGTTTGGTGTAGCATTTGCAGTAATGGCGAATAATTCATTGGTTTATACAGGTTATTTTATTCCTATGACATCATCAATGGGTTGTCCATGGACAGTTATTAATCTTCCCATATTGCCCGGAGAATCAAAGTTTCAGGTGAAAATAGGATATCCCGGACCTCCAAGCGGAATTTATATACCTGACAGAAGAAACGACCCAATACTTCTTGAAATACTTAAAAATGATGGTAAGCTGATATAGCTAAAGATATTGATGGTATTATTCAAAAATCCTGTACTTAACAATCAAATTCTAAAATTGAAATAGTATTGCTGATATCTTCCGAACTGATGACATTCAATTATTATTGATATTCTTTCTATGGTCAAAAACCAAAAATCGAAGCAATTTCCTGCGGTACATCTATTGTATTTTGAGACTTAACATCAATAAGGCACCATTTGGTAAGTGACTGAAACAGCAACTTATCAGTTGAAGCATTAATTACTTTTACTACCCGGTTTGAAAACTTACCGTCAAAATCCTTAACAAATGTCTCAATCCTCAGTCTGTCATTTAGAAATGCCGGCCTGAAATAATCAAGATTATGATTGGCTACAACCCAAAGATATTTGTCTAAGGGCAGTTTTCCATTAATTTTGCTAAACCAGTGATCCTTGCTGATTTCCTGTACCCATTCAAGGTAGCGAATGTTGTTTACATGGTTTAATTCATCAATATCTTCAGGTCCAACTGTGTAATCTATACTATACTTTTCCATAATTATCCTGTAGGTTTGCAAAAATACAATTTGGAAGTAATCATATCCTGTTTTTTTGAAAAAACCATAATGGAGTTACTTCTAAAATCATTATGATGTAAGCCTGTGAAATATTTTTATGAGGTTCTTGTTCTTTTTGTCATCGACATTATATCCCATTTAAGAATTACAGATTAAAGAGCTCTTAAATGGTCATTCTGTAAGAACAAATTGTCAGGATTTATTATTCAAAATAATTTTGTTTATAAAATCCTGTTTTCTGATGATACAATCCCGGTGTTTATTGATTCTCTCAAATAAATATGTCGTTATATGCGTTAATTAATCAGGTGCATCAAATAATAGTAGTAGATTTTATAAACCAAAAGAATAGGAAAATGAAGCAGATAACAAAAAAAATAGTCAGTACTATGAGTTTGATCACATCTCTTGCGATAGTGATTGTTTTAAGTTCTGGTTGCAGTAAAGATAACGATGAACTTTCAGATGTAAAAATACCAACTGAACCATTTGAAAACCCGCAATACACAATGGTGAAAACCCTGTCTGATCAGGCACAACTTAATACCATCGCTTTTGACGCACTGGGATTTATGACAGGTAACCTTGGATCACAAACTTTTTTACCTCCCGGTAAAGTTGCTGATTATAATGGATTCCAGTATTTCAGAGACAATGATCAGACAAACCTTGGACATAATACCAGTTTTGTTACAATTATAGCCTCAAATATTCTGAATCTGCTTACCGATGAACAGGTTAATATGTTTGTTGTTGCAGCACAGGATCAGATAGATATGATAAATGAATATGCTTATTCACGTTTTCCGTTATGCGAAGCATTCAGGAGGCTTATAAATAATGATATTCCTGAAGGCACAACAGGTTTGAATGGAGATGCAGTACTGCAGTATTCAGCAGATCTTTATGAAATTGACGGTAATATCAGCTATAACCGTGCAGAGCTGTTTGGACAGGTTATTAATTCCATGTCAGCAGAACAGACAGAGCACCTTGAATCACTTAAGGCACTTAATGGTATTGGTAACTGGCCAGATGACCTCCCTAATATACTGGAAGGAATGAATCTGGAAAAAGATGTTAACGTTGCAGTCATGACATTCGCAAGTGAGATTTATACATGGTATGCCGGATCAGTAACTGCTGACACATATTTTTGCCCTGAAAGACAGGGAACTTACTTCGGATCATTCTATCTGAAAGACTGGCCAGCAATGGGAAATCCCAATTATACAATTAATGAACAACTAACTGCTACTGCCGGACAGGATTTTCTGGAGATACTAAATGACGAACAAAGGAATATGATTACCGGTTTGGTAGAGGTTCAGAAAACATCATTGACGTCACTTGTTGAAGCACGGGAGATGATTGCCACAGAATTAAGACAAATGATAGATAACACTCCTGTTAGTATTAGCAATATTGTGGAACTATCAAAAGATTACGGAGAATTTGACGGGGAAATCATTTACAATTATGCAACAACATTTTCAATGGTATTTCAATCTTTGAATGATGAGCAGAAAAATGAATTGTTCGCGCTTGCCGATGAACTCGGTTATATACACCCTGAGGGAGCATTTTTATATTCCGAGCCGATTGCAATGCCGGAGATTACAAATACTGATTTCCTTTTTGAATAACTATATAAGCCTTTTCTTTGGATAAAATGCCGTGGGATTATTCCTATGGCTTTTTTGTGCTGAAAGTCCGGTATGATCTGTACAACAATCCTGTGGCAGTGTCGTTCTAAATACAATAAGGAACAATAAACTATTATTAGTTAAAAACAATCGTAATCCAGCATAATATATATTACTAAATAACCTGAACAACAAACTAATGCGATACTATAAAAATATCCTGAAAATTATTATTGCTACATTTGTAATCGTAATATTATGTATCCTGACAGCAAACTATGTAGTTAAAAAATCAACAGAAAGCAAAATCTCAGATAATATTGAGGACGTTCCATACAATAAGGCAGGATTGCTGTTGGGGACGAGTAAATACCTGTCGAACGGAAGAATGAATTTATACTACCGTTACCGTTTGGATGCAGCAGTAAAACTGTATAAATCTGGTAAAATTGAATATATCCTTGTGAGTGGCGATAACTCAACCTCAAAATACAATGAGCCTGTTACTATTAAAAATGATCTGGTGGAAATGGGAATACCCGATGATCGTATTTATCTGGATTATGCCGGATTCAGAACTCTGGATTCAATTATCAGGTGTAAGCTTATATTTGGTCAGAATAGTGTAACTGTGATCTCTCAACAATTTCATAATGAACGTGCTGTTTACATTGCATGTGCTAAAGATATTAGGGCATTTGGCTACAACGCACCGGATGTTAACATTCAGTACGGTTTTAAAACAAAAACACGTGAATTATTTGCCAGAGTAAAGATGTTTATGGATTTGATGTTTCATAAACAACCGAAGTTTTTAGGTGAGAAAATAGAGATCAAATAATCTGCAATTTCTGACTATGAGGAAAAAGGTATTTAATATTATTGTCACAATATCAATTCTGTACATAATACTATGTGGTTTACTATTTATGTATCAGGAGAAAATAATATTCTTTCCGAAAAAACTTAAACAGGATTTTGTTTTTACCTTTAGTGATAAGTATGATGAAATATATTTCAAAACCAGTGACAGTACCACACTTCACGGATTATTATTCAAATCAGCAGATCCAAAAGGATTGATTTTCTATTTGCATGGAAATGCCGGAGCCCTTGATACCTGGGGAGCAGTCGCTAAAACGTATGTAAACCTGAATTATGATGTTTTCATACTTGATTATCGGGGTTTTGGTAAAAGTGAAGGGGATATTCAATGTCAGGATCAACTATTCAATGATATCCAGACAGCTTATAATCTAATGAGTGAAATGTATCCGGAACAGGAAATAGTTGTACTTGGATATTCAATTGGAACGGGACCTGCTGCTAAATTAGCATCAGATAACAATCCCGGCCTTCTGATATTGCAGGCTCCGTATTATAACCTTTCAGATGTAATGAAAAAAACGTTCCCGATCATTCCAACATTTTTGTTAAGATATAAGCTTGAAACAGATCAATATATCACAAGTTGCAATATTCCGGTAGTAATTTTTCATGGCGATTCTGACGAAGTTATTTATTATGGATCTTCAATAAAATTAAAAGAACTGACAAAAGAAGGTGATACTCTAATTACCCTGATCGATCAGCCCCATAATGGAATGACCAATAATCCGCAGTACATGGATGCAATAAAGAAAATACTCCAATAAAGCTGAAAAAGACGCTTCCTTTGAATAAAAACAACAGACACATCAGAAAAACATTAATACTCTTTCCAGTTTTACAAACCACACAACAAGTTAATTAACTGACCTTTATTTCATTATCTCAATGTTTACCAAACTTTTGCAAGAAAAAAATCATAAAAGATTAAATATTGACCTGGTAATATGACAATTTTCATACTTTTGTTCGTAATTTTACGAACAGATATGAAAATAGATAACGTAATATCTCCCCGACAGCAGAAAATTGCCCGATATGCAAAAGCATTGGGACATCCCATAAGGATGTATGTAATGGAACTGCTTTCAAAGCAATCATGTTGTTATAGTGGTGACCTTTCTGAGGAATTACCAATTGCAAAATCCACATTATCACAGCACCTGAAAGAATTGAAAGATGCCGGTTTGATACAAGGTGAAACAGAACCTCCACGAATTAAATATTGTATTAATAAAGAGAACTGGAATGAAGCACAATCAATATTTAAAGATTTTTTTGGTGGATAAAATATATACAGTTAAAGATTGAGATTTTTTTGTTTAATAATTATTAATATGAATATAAAAGTATTAGGAACAGGATGCCCCAAATGTAGCTCTTTGGAAAAACTCACCAATGAAGCAATAATAGAGCTGGGTATTGATGCCAACGTTGAAAAAGAAGAAGACATATTGAAAATAATGGGCTTTGGAGTAATGCAAACCCCTGGCCTTGTAATAAATGAGAAGGTAGTACTCAGTGGAAGGCTACCATCGAAAAAGGAATTATTAAGTATAATATCAAAAAACCAATAAACGATGAAAACATTAAATTACCTGTTTGCTTTGCTTATTGTTATGAGCTTTAGCACCATTAGTATTGCACAATCTGATGATGAATTAAACATTTCAGAATCAGTAAAAGTTGAAGTTTATTACTTTCACAACACACGAAGATGTGCAACCTGTAACGCCGTTGAAGATGTTACCAAAGCCGCTCTCAATGAGTATTATTCTGACCAGTTGAAATCAGGTATTGTTAAATTTGAATCATTGAACCTGGAGGAAGATGAGGGCAAAGCTGTTGCCGAAAAATTAAATGTTTCTGGGCAGTCTTTAATTATTATTAAGGATGGTAAGCAAAAGGATCTTACTAATTCTGCATTTATGTATGCTAAAACCAAGCCTGAAAAGCTAAGGGGAAAGATCCATAAAGTGATTGGTACTATTTAAACCTGAGTAACTTGGAGTTCTTGACAAATTTAATGGAAAGCACTACTTTTCCGTTGTTAACAGCATTCTTACTTGGATTAATGACTGCTATTAGTCCATGCCCGCTTGCAACAAATATAACAGCTGTAGGGTTTATAAGTAAAGATATAGAGAACAGGAACAAAGTTTTTATTAACGGTATTGTTTATACCTTAGGCAGGACGATAGCATACACCTGTCTTGCTGTAATTCTCCTGTACAGTGCTGATCAGTTTACAATTAAAAACTGGTTCCAGGTACATGGTGAAAAAATTATCGGTCCTTTTCTATTAATTACTGGTGTGCTGATGCTTGATTTTATAAGCATAAATTTTCCCGGGCTTTCAGGAATATCGGGCAAGATAGAAAAAAGAGGTATTCATAATTACTGGGATGTACTACTGCTCGGAATTGTATTTGCTCTGGCATTCTGTCCATATAGTGGAGTTCTTTTCTTTGGCATCCTGATACCACTTATTATCAGTAGTCCTGAGGGAGTTACTCTTGCAATTTCGTTTGCAGTTGCAACAGGTATTCCCGTTATTCTCTTTGCCTGGATGATAGCATATACATTATCAGGTGTGGGTAATGTTTATAACAGGGTTAAATCATTTGAAAAATGGTTTAGAAAGGTAATAGCCTTCTTGTTCATCGTGATTGGAGTGTATTATATATTAGAAGTCTATTTGGGAGTATCAATAATTTGATAAAGAAGTGGAAACTGGTAAGGAAATTAAAATTTTAGGGGGAATTGTGTTTTTCTTCCTCCTTGCATTTTTCATGCCGTTGGATAATGTAAGGTTCATTGAGGCTGTTGAAGCCACACTGGATTTAACACAATGGTATGCCAAAGAGCATGTAATTCTGTGTTTGCTACCGGCTTTTTTTATTGCTGGTGTTATTTCAGTATTCGTTAGCCAGGGTTCTGTATTAAAATACTTTGGTGTCAATGCTAAAAAGTGGCTTGCCTATTCGGTAGCAGCAGTATCCGGGACAATTTTAGCGGTTTGTTCATGTACAATTTTGCCACTTTTCTCCGGAATTCATAAACGTGGAGCAGGATTAGGACCTGCTATCGCTTTTTTGTATTCAGGACCGGCAATTAATATTCTTGCTATTATTCTTACAGCAAATATTCTTGGGTTTGAAATGGGAGTTGCAAGAGTTGTGGGAGCTGTGATCTTCAGTGTGGTAATAGGTATCAGTATGTCGCTGATTTATAGCAGGGAGGAACAGGACAAGGCATTGGAACAGATGAATGTGATAACACCTCCTGAAACAAGACCAATGTGGCAAACATCATTTCATTTTTTTTCATTGGTACTGATCCTTGTTTTTGCAAACTGGGGAAAACCCGATACACAGAGTGGATTGTTATTCTGGATTTGGGTGAATAAATGGTATATTACATCTTTCTTCGGATTATTGCTGGTATATTCTCTTATAACTATTTTAAAGATAAGGTGGTGGTGGGTTATTGCGGGACTGGTTATAACTGGTTCAAGTACGTTTATTGGTTCTGGTCCATTAATACCAATGATAACAGGAATTGCTTCATTAACAGTAATAACATTGCTTAGCGGAGGTGAAAACAGAGAATGGACCCTGTCAAGCTGGGCATTCACAAAACAAATAATGCCATTACTGGCACTTGGAGTTATTGTTGCCGGGTTTCTACTTGGTTCAACGCATGATTCAACTCAGATATCAGGAATTATACCATCCTCATGGATTAGCGATCTTGTTGGTGGAAATTCAGTATTTGCTAATTTCTTTGCATCTATTGTTGGTGCATTCATGTATTTCGCCACATTAACAGAAGTCCCAATTCTGCAGGGATTATTAGCTGCCGGTATGGGTAAAGGTCCGGCGCTTGCATTGCTTCTGGCAGGTCCTTCCCTGTCATTACCTAACATGCTGGTTATAAAAAGCGTTATAGGAATGCAAAAAACACTTGTTTATGTTAGTTTAGTAGTCGTAATGGCTACAACATCAGGTATTATCTACGGTTCAATATTCTAAAAATCAGATAAGCATAAAAGCCTGAATCAACATGTTGTGTAAAGGAAAAATAATTTTATTGTTATTACCTCTGGGAATATTGATAATACTCTTTAGCAGAAAAATGATCTTAACAGTTTTATATCCGGGCAAATAAAACTTCAACTTGAAAACAACAACTCTAAAAGACTTGATGAACTAATTGACTCTTTGTATAATTACAATGAGGACAACCGGCAATGTAAAGCAAAAATTCCAGAATTTGGAGCAATGAACCGTGTCTCCTGTCGCAAAATGAACAAAGCTCTTAAATTGATAAGGGATAAATATGACAATGAAGTTAATATTATAAACATATTATGCCTGAAAATCAAATATTAATGAAACACTTTGGAATATTCGGAATCCCGACCCAGGTACTTCTTGATAAAGGTACAAAGGAAATCTTCGTCATATCAGGTTTATTATAATGGAAGATATTGAGAAAGAGATTAATTACTATTTAAATCAGGATCATTGAGAATAACGCCATGAATTGTAATAAATTTCTATATCAGAAATCAAAGAAAATAAATCATGTAATGCTACCCTGATAACAATCGTACCACATGATCCTTTATCTGAACAGTATTAAAGCGGAATCAGAGGTGCCAACAACCATTTGATCACGTTATTTTTAACTCCAACTCTTGTAAAGATGTCCAGTTTATCATTCCTGTTAACAAGTGTTTTATCGCTTTTCATACTTTATTTATCGTTTTTCGATATTTTTTTCTTGTTTTTTAATATATTTTGTATTTACTTTGCAATAAATTAAAATTGTCAATAATGGAAACTACACGAAAACCAAGAAGTATCAGTTTAATATACTGGTTTGTAAAGGTCACGTTTTGGATATACGTAACAGCAAGTGTGATTGCAATGTTTCTTGTTGTAGCAATATTGCTGTTTGGTATGGAAGACCTTCAGTTACATGTTGGAACACCAGTCAAGATAAATGTTGTTGAACAGGGAACTCTTGATGTAAACCTTTCTGAAAAACTGGCAGAAGTAAAACTTGTAGGACTTACAGGTGATGTACACTTTGTTAATACCCCCATTGAAATAGGCAGAATATATGCGGTATTTATTTTTATTATTGTTCTGTTATTCCTTTATATTTTTATAATAATAAAACGATTTATAACCAACGTTTATAATGGAATTTATTTCGATTTCAATAATATTTCACTATTAAAACGTATTTCCTATGCGCTGATAATCATATGGTTGTTCCTGGTATTTTTTGGGTTTTTCCAATATTACTTCCTGATAATCAATATGAATTTTGAAACAGTTGAGTTCACGGCCAATGTTCAAACATATCCGGTAATCCTGTTGTTCGCACTGTTCATTTGGGTGCTGTCACATATTTTTATGAAAGGATGTGAATTACAGGAAGAAAACAAACTAACGGTGTAGGAAGATGGCAATTATTGTGAATTTGGATGTTATGCTGGCCAGACGTAAAATGAGCCTGACAGAACTATCTGAGAAAGTAGGAATAACGATGGCAAATCTATCAATCCTTAAAAAGGGTAAGGCAAAAGCTATCAGATTCTCTACTCTGGATTCGATTTGTAAGACACTTGACTGCCAACCAGCTGACATATTAGAATATAAACCTTAAAAAACATAATCATGAGTAATAAAAAAGAAGTTAAGGAACGGATCGTTGCAGGAAACAAAAAACTGGAATGCATAATCTGTAACCATACAATGTTCTGGTATCGAGAAACATTGATGAACACTGTTGGAATGAGTCTGTTAAATTTAGACTGGGCAAATAAAAAAGCTACAAACTATGTATGCGGCAATTGTGGTTATGTACACTGGTTTTTGAATTAATGGAAACGAAGATCAAAACTCGGTAATATTGAGTGATCAGGAACGACTGACCATGTCAGTAACAGAAGCCATGCAAGACAGTCTTTAAACAACTGTTTTACAGGATTTTAATTCATACACTTTACTTATTCAGCAATTACTTCTTCAATAAAGTCTATCGAAGAGAAAAAATAGATATGTCAAATAGTTAAAATATCAAAAATTAAAAATTAAACTAAACACCATGAAAAAGTCAGGAAAAAAAACGATCAGAATACTTAGCATTATATTGATCATTATAGGCGTAATTACAGGTTCCGGATTTCTTTTTATTAAATACCTTGAATCAGAGATAAAGTCAAGAATTTCAGGATGTGAATTAAAGTCAAAGAATTTCTATACAACTATTGACTTTGATTATGTCAATAACTGGATTATTGTATATGCCGGTGTGGGTGATAGTGAAAAGAAATACCCGTTTATATTCGACACAGGAGCACAGACAGTATTTCTTGACTCATTGTTAAACGAAACAGAATCAGTTGAATATATGAGGTTCAATGATTCAAAGGATAAATCGAAAAAAGAAAATGCGTTTAACAATGAGATAGTTACATTGGGAGAATTAAATATTGGAGATGTTTCTTTTGCCAATATAGGATCTCTATCAGCAAGAAATTCACAATGGGAAATGTTAAATTGCATCTCTCCATATGGAATAATAGGATGTAATATAATTAAGCAGTGCGTATTTCAAATAAACTATATGTCCAGGCAAATGATTATAACCGACGATGTGGAGTCGCTTCCAAATTTCAGCCAAATCAGATGGATTCCATATAAACCAACCTCAACCCAGGAATCACCTGTAGTTGAAGCAAAAATCAACGATAGCATACATATTAAACTATTGTTCGACACTGGTATGAGTGGCGGAATTAAAATTTCATCAGAAAAATTAACTGATTACTTCAATACAAATTTTCATGATAATGTAATTAACTGTTTTTATTCCCCATCACTTAAAATAAGAGGTGAGAAAGATGAAATACTGACTTCTTTAAAAACTGAAGTACAATCCTTTATACTTGGGGACAACAAAACAACAAATCAGGAAATTACTGTTAAAAATTCATCCGGCAGGGATTTTGACGGTATAATTGGAAACAAATACTTTCAGGACTATATAATTACACTTGATCTCAGAAACAGACGTATTGGTTTTATAAATCAGGATTCAGGGAAATCATCAGATAGTAACACATTTGGTATATCATACATTGCAAAGGAAAATAAGGTAGTTGTATCATCAGTTTATGAAGGTTTTATGCCAAAAGAAGCTGGAATAAATCCCGGAGATGAGATATATTCAATAAACGGTATTATAATTAACACTCTTGAACCGGGTCAGTTTTGTGAGATTTACCGAAGTAACTATCACTTTACAAATCCTGAGGATACAATTTTAACTATGGAGTTTGTTAAAAATGACTCTATCATTAGTTACAGATTCCAAAAAGTCAGGAAATATTGATTGATCAATTGTCCGATTGCTTGCCTGCCGGAATTTGTGGAGGCATGTTCGATTGATTGAATAAATGTTATCGTTACAATTGATATCACTCAATAATAAATACTTCCAATCTTATAGTATTTTTCAAGTCTTCAGGCTACCTCCTCCTGCCTCCTCCCCTGTTTCCGGAAGGTCTGGCTCCGGCAGACCCACGATTACCAGTACGTTGCATCTGCTGTTGTGAACGATTATAATTTTGTGTTCCCCTGTTACGGTTCTGGTGTGAACGCTCCAACTGCTGACGTTGGTTAGATTGCATATTTGCAGGTCGGGCCTGGTTGTTGCGAGTCGGAGTAGTATTGCTGCGATCCTGAACCTTACCCTGGTTTGAATTTCTTTTTTCCTGTGTATTTGCCGGACGTTGAGCAGGTCTGTTGGTTTTGTTTTCAAAACTACCATTGTTATTTCTCTGATAAACATTACCACGCTTATCTGTATAAATGTTATTAGCTTTTCCTGTTGATCGTGATCTGTTGTTTAAGCTATTTGATACATTACTCCTGCTTATGTTACCTGTATTTCTAACACCTGTACTCCTGTTATTGTAAACATTTCGGTTAGCATTTCTGTATCCTGCGGCATATCCTGCCCTGTATCCCCGGTGATAACCATGACGATATCCAGCATGATATCCTCGTGGTCCCCAGTAACCTCCTCTGTAAGGATGAAAACTCCAGCTCATCCAGCCATAGCTTATACCAAAGGAGAATCCCCATCCAGTCCAGGGATTATAATGCACTCCAAATCCCCAGGTTACAGGACGTGGATAATAATAATGTCTGTACCATGGTCTGTAATAATACCCGGTACCATAAACTACAACACCATTATAAACATAACAATTTGTATATCCTGGCAAATAACCAACATAAACAACTGTTGGTGTATAATCGTAGATATAAGTATATTTAACATTGTAAACCGGAGCTTCAGGTGGTATCTCGTCAACCTCAGCAGGTCGTTCAACAGAAACCTCCCAGGGGCCTATCGCTTTATCGGATACAAACCATACAGCATTGTCAACACAATAATATTTCCCGTTTATCTGTAACACTGTTTTATCAGTATTTAACGCATAGGATATGTTAGTGCCCTTTATCTTTTCAAACTTTGGATTTCCATCGTATTTTACTTCAACTTTTGCCTCCTTCCGGTCGATGGTAGCTGTTTGTGGTATCGACTGTTCAAGTAATGTGGTTTGAGCTTCCTGAGTTCCGGGTATACTTGCTCTTACCGAAGACATATTTGAATCATCAGGTATTTTCTTAAATTCATCAGGAAGTTTTCCAGGTTCTGAGAATGTCCAGTCACCGTCATTAAGTGACTTCGAATAATACCACCGTCCTGCAAGTAATACATAATGATTTTGCGAATTAATATCCATTATAATATCACTTTCGGTATTCTTAACATAAAGTAATGATGTACCCTCTATTGGTTGATAATCCGGTTCTCCGTTTACAAGGATCAGCTCTGCAGCCTTAGTATCAACAATTAGTTCCGGTGCCTCTTTCATTGCTAAACTAACTGAATCAGGTTCTTTGTCCTGTTGTGAACTTTCCGCAAACTTCATTATTTTGGATGGAACTTTGGTTGTCTCCTTCCACCCTGAAGTAATATTATCGGAAACATACCAAAACCTGCCACCAGCAATATAATAATCGTCTTTTGATGACTCTCTGGCAATGAAAAAAGGTGTATTTACAACGTATTCAATCCCAGATTTTTCATCTTCTTTCATAATTGGCTCACCATCTATCATCATCAGTACAGCCGGTTTCGTACGGAAATAAATATGAGGCGGGTCATTGTTTATCTGGTCAGAAAGCTTGTTCATATCTTCAACTTCTTCTAACCCTGCAAGTAGTCTGTCAAGCGACATCTCAAGATTCCATGATTCAATTTCCTTGCTTAACAATCCCGAAAACTTTTCAATTTTCGATGAGTCAACCATTTCGGGAAAATGCGTTCTTAGGATGTCCATTTTCTCCAGTAAAACAGTCCTGCTGTCCAGATCAGTTGACATTTTCGCTTTAAACCACACGGCTCCAAAGATCATATCTTTATCTGAAGGTTTAATGGTTATAGCCATCCTTCCCTCAAGTATATTATCCTTAAACGCCTCTAGTTGCGGCTGGTACAAAGTAGTCACATATCCTTTAGACTCGATTTCTATTGGCCACTTCTTTCCCATTTCATCATTTTGGGAGTGTAAACCATTATTCAACACACTAAGAATAAAGCATATGGTTAATAGTATAATTCTGTAGTTTTTCATAGTTAGAAATTTTAATACAAACTTATAACTATTTTATTTGCTATTTATTTAATCAAGGTGATGCTTTTAACTATTTTTTAGTATAATATTGAATGCTTCCCTGTAGGTATTACTAACGGGAATAAGCTGATTACCTATTGTAATTCTGTTCTTTTCAACACTTTCAACCTTATTGAGAGCAACAATAAATGATTTATGTACCCTGATAAAGTTATTGGCAGGCAGGCTTTCTTCCATACTCTTAAAGCTCTGAAGTGTCATAATTTTGTCAGATGTTGTATGTATCATCAAATATTCTTTCATTCCTTCAATAAAAAGTATATCATCGAAATTGATACGCTGCATACGATATTCTGTTTTAACAAAAAAATAATCACGTTTATACTGTAAACCGGATGATTCTTTTCCACCGGAATTCATATAATAATCAAAAACTTTATCTATCGACTGCATAAATCTTTCGAAAGATATTGGTTTTAGCAGATAATCAGTAACATTAAGCTCATAAGCGTTAAGTGCATATTGGTCATAAGCTGTGGTAAGTATAATGCGTGGAGGATTTCGCAGGGATTTTATTAACTGAAGTCCGGTGAATCCCTCCATTTCAATGTCAAGAAACATTAGCTCCACATTATTTGACTGTAAAAACGACATGGGTTCAATACCATTATTAAAACTAGCCAAAAGTTTCAAAAACGGAACACGGTTAATGTAGTCTTCCATTTGTTCAATGGCAGGTATCTCATCATCAACCACAATACAATTAATGTTCACCTGACTTTATGTTTAATTCAACGTTATATGATCTGTCTTTTTCAAAGATATGTAATTCATAGTTATCCCGGTATGATAGTTCAAGTCGACGTTTAATATTTTTAATCCCAATCCCACTATGCTGTTTGATCTCTGTCCGGGTTAGTTCTTTTATACGATTTTTGCAAATGAAATTCATTTCATCACCTTTAATAACAAGTTTTATTACAATTGCATCTTTATGATTGCTGGAACCATGCTTGAAAGCATTTTCAATGAAAGGAAGAAACAACATTGGGGGGATGATTATATTACCTGTATCTCCCTCAATTTCAAATCTGACAAAGTCTTTTTCCTTAAACCTGAGCTTTTGAAGTGCAATTATGTTGTTTATGTGATCAATTTCTTTTTCAAGTGGAACAGACTCATTTGCCGCATCATATAGCATATATCTCATTATTTCTGACAATTTTATAATAGCAAACGAGGTTTTCACGGGATCTTGCTGACTAAATGAGTTGATATTATTTAATGTGTTAAACAGAAAATGTGGGTTAATCTGTGATCTTAACAGGGCCAGTTCTGCAATGGTATTTTCTTTTTCGAGTTGTTTCTGAATACTATAACGGTTAAACCAGTCAACTGACAAACGTAGAACAACAGCATATAACAGGCTTAGTATTGAATGGCCAAGACTGGATTTGTATATCATAACAGCCGCTCCAAAACTATCTGCTCTTCCGGTTATTTTATAAATAATGCTCCATAGCAAGCTGAAAATTAAGATATACAATACTGAATAAACAATATTAAGAATAATTTGATTTTTACTAATAAATGAAGGTATAATGAGATAATAAAAAAAACAAAAAGTGACAATATCCAGTGGAGTTGTTAATGCGATGGTGCTCAAACCGTAAACCAGATTATCACCATCATACAGGGGAATAATCCTGATCAACTTAATTAAGATAATCACCGACCAGAATATCAGAGGGATAAGGTTTAATATTCGTTTACCCGGCATATTTTTCTGTCAAAAGTAAAAATCTTTATCCATTAATCACTATTTCAAAGTCCTGTAATAAACCAAACATGCTGTTAAATCAATGAAACAAAGTAAACGATAAACGTATATCAATTAACCTGTATGTAAATCAATTCCATAAGCAGGTTGATTTCGTTTGGTGAAATTAATGCATTAATTTTCCTTTGGTGTTAAAAACACTATGAACCATAAATACACCATTTTAACATTTCTGCTTTCAATAGCATTGATCCCAGCAATTCTTACAGCTTCAGTACCACCAAAAAAAGCATCGATAACAGGGATAATAATTGATTCTAAAACAAATCAACCAATTGAATACGCTACCATAGCACTTTTTAATAATTCTGACAGCACATTGGCAGGTGGTACAATTTCAGGGGCCGACGGTTCCTTTCAAATTGAAAAAGTTGAGAAAGGATCTTATTTTATTACCATTAAATTCATTGGCTATAGTACCATTTCGAGATCAAATATTGTAGTATCATCCGGGAATGAAAGGATTGACCTGGGAAAAATAGCTATTTCACAATCAAGCATCACCCTGCAGGAAACTGAAGTTATAGGTTCTAATGATTACATTGATTTTAAAATTGATAAAAAAGTTGTAAATGTTCGGGAACAGATCAACGCCCAGGGAAGTGCAGTAGTTGATGCCCTGATTAATGTACCATCTGTCCAGGTTGATGGTGCCGGAAATGTATCGTTACGGGGAAGCACCAGTTTCACTCTGTTAATTGATGGACAACCAACAGTATTGTCACCTTCCGATGCATTAAACCAGATACAATCAGCATCCGTAGACAAAATTGAAATTATTACTAATCCGGGAGTAAAATACGATTCTGAAGGAACATCAGGTATTATCAACCTCATAATGAAAAAGCAAAAAAACAAAGGAACCAGCGGACAGGTAACCTTATCAATGGCTACAGGTGACAAATACACTGGAAATATACATGTAAGTAAACGAGGCGGGTTCGGTTCAGCATATTTGGGCGCAACTTATTCAAACAGAAGGAAAAAAACAAACAGTATTGATGACAGGGCTTACTTTTCCGGTGATAGTGTGAATTATCAAAATGTAGTTTCAAATCGTGATATTACCAGAAGGAACTATAAAATCAATGGTGGAACAGAATTGAAAATAAGTGAAAAAGATCATTTAAAAGCTGATGTGGAATTTGGATTATGGGAATTTGACAGAAGTATTGAATCACAAATAAGTTTGAGCAATTCATATGATACTGATCAAAGCACAATTGAAAATAATGACAGATTTATTATCACTAACAAATATGCTACTGGAAATATTGGATACACACATAAATTTGATAAAGATGGTCACAATCTGGATATGAACATTTTTTACTCCGGACTCTATAACAACACTCCTAATGATATCACAAGTTCACCTGTCAGCTTATCCAATCATGATACGGTTTCAACTTACCTGTCGCTTGACAGTGACTCAGACAGGAACCATTTCAGGGCCAAAGCTGATTATTCATTACCTGTTTCAAATAGTCTAAATCTGGAGTTTGGATATCAAAGCGATGTCAAAACATCTGTAACCGAGTATAATTATCGTTATAATAACAACTATCAAATGGGCTGGATAACGGATTCAACACTTTCGGGGTCATCTGATTACAACAGATACATTAACTCATTTTACGGGTCTGTAGCTTATGAAATTGGAAAAATAACCCTCAAAGCAGGAATAAGAACAGAAGTCACAGACAGAACTGTTACAGAGAAAAATTCAAATGTAAAATACAATTACAATTCTGTAGATATTTTTCCTTCATTACATCTCTCACGACCTGTTAACAAGACAATGCAAATTGGTCTAAGTTACAGCCGAAGGGTGGATCGTCCAAATGAATGGATGCTAATACCGGCAGTAGTTTCAACAGGAAGATATATGCTTCAATTCGGGAATCCTGAGCTGTATCCGGGATTTACCAATACTTTTGAATTATCATTTAGTTTAAAGAATGATAAAACAATGTTGAGTTCAGGCATTTATACAATGCTGACAAAAGATGCGATAACTTCAACCACTACCGAGAAAAACGGTTCATATTATCAATCATATGAAAATATTGATAATGAGATTTCATCGGGACTTGAACTAATGACCAATCTGAATCTCAAAACCTGGTGGAGAATGAATTTGAGTGCCAACGCATATTACTATAGGATTGCAGGGAATCTTAAAAGTGGACAGGAAACAGATAATAGCAGTTTCAACTGGAACGGAAGTCTGAGAACTACTTTCATTTTAATGAAGAAAACATACTTTGAGTTCCTGGCAATTTATTACGGTCCTTCTGTACTTCCCCAGGGTAAATCACAGGATTTCTATTATTTCGACTTTTTCATAAAACGTAGTTTTTTAAAACGAAAACTATCTGTTGTACTTCGATCACACAACACTTTTGATACAGGAATTTATACAGAAGATATTGAGGGCGTTAACTATAAAGCCCATACATGGTTTAAATATGAAGGACCTACGTTTCTTGTAACATTAACTTACAGGTTTAACAATTTTAGAAGACACAGGCAAATAAACCAACCCGACATGAACTTTGACAGCGGTTTAGACCACTGAGCATTAAACTAATTTCACAAATTCAAATATTTTACAACCTGATTACTCAGGAATAGAAAAATGTATTAGTTTAGTTCATTATAATCACAAAAAATGAAAAAATGAAAAGGATATTATCTATTATAGCACTGTTATCAGTGATAGCTGTATCAGCTCAAAATATTGAAACAGAGAAAGAAGCCATAAAGAAAGTAATACAAACCGCCTATGTTGACGGGTTACAAAACGAGGGTGATATAGATAAAATTGACTCGGGAATTCACCCTGATTTTGTACTACTGGGTGTCGGGAAAGGTAATGAAATGTGGAAGTATCCCATAGCGGACTGGAAAGCCAATACTGTAAAAAAACTTGAAAAAGGCGAATTGCCAAAGAAAGGTGATGATAAAGTAACCATTAAATTCAAAGATATTGATGTTACCGGTAATGCCGCAGTAGCTAAAATTGAGTTTTATGTTGGTGAGAAGCTTACCTATATTGATTATATTTCACTGTATAAGTTTGAAGATGGTTGGATGATGGTAAACAAAATTTATTACAAACTGTAAAATATTAATGAGCGAATTAACAAAACTCCCAAATATCGGCGCTACTTTGGCGCAAAAGCTTGAAAATGTAGGAATAACTGCAATAAATGAACTGAAAGAAACAGGTAGTGAAAATGCAATAATTAGAATATCAACACTTGAAGATTCCGGAGTTTGCATAAATATGCTTTATGCACTTGAAGGTGCTGTACAGGGAATCAGGTGGCATAGTTTAGATAAGGAAAGAAAAAAGAATTTGCTTGAGTTTTATCGTTCCCACTTTAATAGCAACTGTTAAAGAATTCCAACTAAGTACTTTATTGATTAAAGGAATGTAGAATATAAGACAACTTACATGAATTTGCCATAAAACAATTCCCTTGTAAAAATTGTAGCTACACTGCCACAAACAATCTGTTTACAGGTGCAACAGGTTCATTTAAGAACATGAATGTTGTTTAGTTAGTTGTGAAGTATTAAGGTTTCCATAATGTTTAAATGGACGTCAACGAATACGACAATTATCCCACATACACCTATTAAACAGACACTTAGATATCTTTAACAAGTATTTAACAGCTGTTATTAATTAACAATTAAAGATTTGTTTTAATTTTGCTGTTGTAAACAACTATTGTTATAAACATAATATGTCGTTAAAGATTAAAAGAGATCCTACTATTACACCACAACAAAGAATGGTAATTGATATAATACATACAGCCAACTGGGTAGATGATAAGATGTCGAAAGTACTTAAGGATTACGGCATAACACATGCACAGTTTAATATTCTTAAAAATGTACAGGCTGCGTATCCTGAACCACTCTCTGTTAAGGAAATCAGGGATACTATTATGTTTACTAACTCAGATGTAACCAGACTCATTGACAGACTTGTTAATAAGGAGCTTCTGTGCAGAAATACATGTGAGATAAACAGACGGAAAGTTGACATCAACATAACAGAAAAGGGTACCAGGATGTTAAACAGATTAAACCCGGAGCTCAAAGAGGAATTTGATCATTTTTTTGAAATGATTATTTCCAGAGAAGAGGCTCTCAGGACTTCAGAAATACTTAGATTGATACGAAACAGTCCATAAAGTATCCACCGCCTGATGAAACAAACAAACTAAACTAACTATGCGAACTATAAGAAAAACAATAAAGGCACCAAAAGTAAATATGGGGGGTATTATTCTCGATCAGCCCCTGCCCTACAATGAAGTTGAACAAATAGATCCTTTTTTACTTATACATCATTGGAAACGTGATTATAAACCAGGTGGAATACAGAAAGAAATGGGTGTTGGTCCCCATCCACACAGAGGATTTGTACCAGTCACTTTTATCTACAAAGGTGGTGTACATCACCAGGATTCACGTGGAAATAACAGCAAGGTGTATAAAGGGGGTACACAATGGATGAAAAGCGGTATGGGTATTATCCATAGTGAACGTCCTGTAAAAGAACTCGCTGAAAATGGTGGTGAATTTGAAATCATACAATTATGGATAAATTTACCTGCAAGAAATAAGATGGATCAACCATATTATATGCCACTTACGGAGGATGAAACCCCATCATTCGCAAGTCCTGACAACAAAACGAAAATTGGTGTTGTTGCGGGAAACTTAATGGGAATTGATGGTAGAATAAAATCAGATAGTCCTGTACTGATCTTACGGATAACAATTGAAAAAGGAGGTAAAACAGAGATCCCGATACCCGGTGATTACAATACACTATTGTATCAGCTTGATGGTTCAACATTAATATGTAATGATGTTAAGTCATCAGCAAAAGATATGACCTGGTTTAATAATGATGGTAATAAAATTACCATCGAGGGAGTTGAAGATACCAGAATATTATTACTTGCCGGTGCACCACTAAACGAAACAGTTACTTCCTACGGACCATTTGTTATGAGCACAAATACTGAAATAATGCAGGCAATGAAGGATTATCAAATGGGAAAAATGGGTGTACTCATAGAAGAATTTGAATAATAACACTTTATCAACTAAATAATTTTAAAAATGAAACAACTATTATTAACACTTGCAGCTTTTTTAACAGTTGCACTAACTAACGCCCAGGAAGCAAACTGGGGCTTTGATCCAACTCACTCAAATGTACGATTTGCAGTTTCGCATATGGTAATATCTGAGGTTGAAGGCAATTTTGATGGCTATAATGGAACTGTAAGAAGTTCAAAAGCCGATTTTTCTGATGCAGTAGTTAAGTTCACTATTGATGTTAAAACAATCAATACAAATGATGCTAAAAGAGATGAACATTTACGTGGAGCTGATTTCTTTGATGTGGATAAATATCCGAATATTGAATTTAGAAGCACATCAATTAAAAGCGTTGGTAAGAACAAATACAAAATTACCGGAGATTTTACCATGATGGGGGTAACCAAAGAAGTTACATTCGATTTGAAATATAATGGCACTGTGGTTGACCCGTGGGGAAACACAAAAGCAGGATTTAAAGCTACCACAACGATAAACAGGACAGATTGGGGATTGGTTTACAATTCAACTCTTGATACCGGTGGACTCATGATCGGTAATGAAGTGGATATCGTTTGTAATTTCGAATTGATCAAGCTTAAATAAGAGCCATGAAAACTGTAAATCTTATTGTCAGAATATTATTGGGGTTACTGTTATTGGTTACCGGTCTTAATAAATTCCTCAATTTTATGCCTATGCCTGAAATGACTGGCCCGGCACAGGAATTTATGATGGCACTTGTGAAATCCGGATATATTATGACTATTGTTGCAATAGTTGAAATTATTACCGGAGTTCTAATTATAATTAACAGATACCAGGCCTTTGCACTACTTATATTGTTTCCGGTAATGTTAAATGCATTCCTGTTTCACCTGTTTTTAGACATTGAAGGTATAGGAGGTTCATTGATGGCATTGATCTTCAATACATATTTATTGTTTGTAAACAAAGAGAAATTTAAAGCAATACTGACAGCTTAAAAAAGATATTTTTTCATAATGTCAATCGAACAAAAGACTGAATATCATGGCTGCTAAAACAACAATACGATATAGATTAACTTGAACTATTTGTATCTGATAATTGATAATTCGGTCTTTTGTTTTTAAAACATCAATTATGAACAAAAAAAACATAACTAAAGAATATAGTAACGATGAAATAACTGTTGTGTGGAAACCCGGAATCTGTGTACATTCAGAAATCTGTGTAAACACACTTCCTAAAGTTTATGACCCTAAAGGTAGCCCCTGGATCAACGTGGATAATGCAGGTGCCGATGAGTTGGTAAAACAAATTGACATGTGTCCGTCAGGGGCTTTATCTTACAGGTTGACAGACGAATCTCTTAAAATGAACAAAAAATCTGAAATTATGGAAACATCGAAAGTAGCTGGCAAAACGCCGGTAATTGTTGAGCTTAAATCAGGTAAAGCACATGCGTGGTGTGCCTGTGGTCATTCAGGAAATCAACCATGGTGTGATGGGTCACACAAAGGTACTGGTATAAATCCTGTAGTTTTTAAACCGGAAAAAGATTCCAAAGCTGCCATGTGTATGTGCAAACAAACAGGCAATCACCCATATTGTGATGGTACACACAGCAAATTAAGCTAGCTGTTACAATAACAGAACCACTACCTGTAATCAAATCAAATTAATTATGAAAGAGTATTTGATTTGGGACCTTACGAGTGATCAGATCGTAAAATTTCAAGTTGAGAATTCACTTAATTAATCTTGTATTTTCAAACTTATGTTTGGAATAGCTTAGTATATTTGTTTACTTGATCTATGTAAATGAATTACTGGAATAATATATTTAGTAAAGGATTGATTTGGGGTTCTGAACCGGCTGATTCAGCTATTGATGCAGCAGAGTATTTCCAACAGAATAGTGTAAATAACATACTGATTCCGGGAATTGGCTATGGGAGGAATGTAAAGCCTTTTGTTGATAAAAATATTTCTGTTACAGGAATCGAGATATCAGAAAATGCTATCATTACAGCTAAATCCTGTTATGATATAAATATCCATCATGGTTCGGTGCTGGATTTACCTTTCGACAACAGTAAATATGACGGAATCTACTGTTACTCACTTCTCCATTTATTCAATAGGACGGAAAGGAAAAGGATCCTGTCATTGTTATTTGATCAGCTATCAACTGATGGAATAATGATATTAGTGGTTGTTTCAACAAAATCTCAATTGTTTGGAGAAGGACGTCTTATAAGTAGCAACAGGTTTAAGCTATCCAATGGACTAAAAGTATATTTTTACAATGAAGAATCAATTGAAAATGAATTCAGCAGGTTTGGATTGGTTAGTTATGAAGCTTTTGATGAACCTGTAAAATTTTTGCCCGACGAAAAACCAATTAACTGTTTCAGGGTGATCTGCAAAAAAATAATACACAATTAGATATTTACCATTAAGAATACATTATGACCAGTGAAGAGAAAACAAAAGTCATTGAATATCTGAAAAAGGAAGAGCTAAAACTTACCAAAAGAGTTGATGAACTTAGAGAATTAACACAACCAATTGAACCTGACGATGCTATTGGCAGAGTTAGTCGTATGGATGCAATTGTAAACAAAAGTATAAACCAGGAAGCCCTGAAGAAAGCCAATGATAAATTAATTAAAATTAAAATTTCACTGGAACGAATTGATGATGAGAACTTTGGTAACTGTATCCAGTGTAACCAGCCTATTCCCATTCAGCGGCTATTATTAATGCCGGGTTCATTATGTATAAAATGTGCTCATTAAATAATCAACTCACCTGCCCTCTTTTAAATTTCACCTGTCATATTATTAAGTTCACAGGTTAATACTTTTCGAAACAATGGTCTCAATATAGTTTTGCTTTAGATTTTAAACATAAAACTATTGATCATGAAATCATTATTAATTACAATCGTATTTACAGTAATCGCAGCAACATCAGTTGCACAATTTCCACAATCAACATCTCCTGATTCATGCTGTTACATTGCTAAAGACCTTAGAGCAGCAATTATTGATAAGAGGAATTCATTTGTTGATGTTAAAATTGCCAAGCTTCCTGGACAGGTTGTAAAGATAAGAGTTAAAGATAAAAACGAAATACTCTATGTGAAACGTGTAAAATCACACGAAATAGTTGATTTACAATACGACATCAGTCAGTTTCCTGAAGGTATTTATACATTCGAGATTCTGCAAAAGAACAAAGTAGTCTATGCAAAAAACATCGACCATAGTAACAATATTGAAAATCTTGCACAAAAGTAAATTCTGATATCAATCTTGTATATCATCCGTTCATTGAAATATATTGTAGTCACTCATATTTTGTACATTTGTTTGATATACAGAGGAGAAGAAATTTTAAAGTTTGGCTGAAAGATTAAAGATAAGCAGTTGGTTAAGGTGGAGTTATGGAATAATTCTGGGAATTTTGCTCAACTTCATACTTGATGTAATATACAGTCTTGTCTATTCTCAATACCCGCTTTTCCAGCCAGTATCAAAATATATTGCTTCAATCGTAATTACCTATTTTACTTTCGAGTCCATATTTCTTATTAACAGACTTATTGACAGGTGGTTGTCGTGGGACAGAAGCATAATAAAGAGGTACCTGGTCCAAAATGGAAGTAGTGTATTTATTGCTCTGGTCGTAGCATATGGAATGAGAATAATCTTTAATTTTCTGATAAGCCCTGTCCACTATATTAGTTTATTTGATGAGCTGATATTTACAGGATACATTCTTTTCATAATGTTTTGTGCTACAACTGTAGAATTAGTAATAATTATGTTAAACAAATGGAGGTTTAGCCTTGCCGAATTAGAACGGTTCAAAAAAGAGAACGCAGAATTCAGGTTTGAATCATTACGTACACAACTTAATCCGCATTTCCTGTTTAATAGCTTTAACACGCTATCTTCACTTGTATATGAGGACCAGGATAAAGCAGGAGTTTTTATACGTGAATTATCAGATGTATACAGATATATACTTGATAACAGGGATAAAGACCTTATCAAACTATCCGAAGAACTCAGCTTTGCCAGATCTTATATTCAGCTCGTCCAACTAAGGTTTGATAAGAATTTAAACATTGAAATTATATCTGAAAACCAAGATGATAATAAGCTGCACATTGCACCACTTACACTTCAGTTGCTTCTTGAAAATGTAATAAAACATAATATCATCTCAAAAAAACATCCTTTGTTCGTTAAAATAATAATAGAAAACCAGACTATTGAAGTACGAAATAATTTACAGCTTAAAGAAACAAGAGAATATAGCAGTGAGGTTGGGCTTAAGAATATATCGAGCAGGTATAACTTTTTAACAGAAAGAAAAGTAGAAATAGTTGAAACAGAAGATGAATTTATTGTAAGAATACCTTTAATTTCGTAGTTAATTAAATATGGATATGGCAAGAAATAACCAAATAAAAGTTCTGATCGTTGAGGATGAGATTCATGCTCAAAAGGAGCTTACTAGGTTATTGGCAAATTGTGATTTCAATATCCGTATTCTTGATTATATCGATAGTGTTGAAGATGCTGTAGTGTGGATTAATACCAATCCTGAACCGGATATAATGTTTTTCGACATTCAGCTGTCTGATGGTTTAAGTTTTGAAATTTTCAACCATGTAAAAACAAGTTGTCCGGTTATATTTACAACCGCATTTGATGAGTATGCAATAAAAGCATTCAAGGTAAACAGCATTGATTATCTGCTCAAACCTGTAAAACAGGATGATTTGGATAACGCTATAACTAAATTTATTAGTTTATCGGGCAAAGACAATAATAGTGGATTGGATTTACATCAAATAGAGAAACTCCTGAATATTAACAAACCAACTTATAAATCAAGGTTCATTTCCAGGATTGGTGATCAGATTCTTCATATAGAAATTGAAAATGTGGCTTATTTCAAAGCTGAAGATAATGAAGTTCTACTGGTTACAAAGAACAACAAACAGTATTTCATCGATTATCCTCTGGAACAGATTTCCGGGCTTGTGGATCCTGCTGTTTATTTCAGGGCTAACAGAAAGTATATTATTAATATTTCATCAATAAAGAAAATTAACAAATACTTTAACAGCAGATTGCAGCTAGAGCTAGATCCCAAAACTACTGATGATGTACTTATCAGTCGTGTCAAAGTTCCTGATTTTTTAAAATGGATTGACAAATGAGTAAATACATTATAATATCGACATTAATATTAGCTGTATTGGCCTCATGCAAAAGAGTGGTTGTAAAAGTTGAATCTATTCCAAAAAACACACCTCCTGGTCAGCCCATCTACATTACTGGTAATTTTAATAACTGGGATCCCGGTGAAGCTCTTTATATTCTTGACATGGATGATGACAGCAATTACTTCATTACACTGCCGCCGGGTTTTGGTATAGTTGATTATAAGTTTACACGTGGTGATTGGACAACTGTGGAAAAGAATGTCTGCGGAGAAGAGATCAGTAACCGACGAATGGACGTAGCAGCATACGACACAATAGTCCATACGATTAAAAGCTGGAGTGACCTTGACCCGCTGGATTGTCCTAAACTAACTTTAAAAATTGAAAATCTGCCTGAAAACACCCCTGAAGATGATATAATTGCTCTTGCAAGTAGTGCAAATTCCTGGGATCCTGATAATTCTTCAGTTTTTTACAGGACAAGATCAGGAGAATTATTTTTAACCATAGAAAGACCTCCGGGAATAAATTACATAGATTATAAGATAACTCGTGGAGATCTGTCAACCTCAGAGTCTGACGAATTTGGGAATCAAATACTGAGCCGGGTTCTTAAATTTGGAAAACGTGATACCATAAATATTGATGTTAAAGGCTGGACAGACCTTGACAATACTAAATCGAACCGTGTAGTATTAATTATCAAAAAATTGCCAAAAAACACTCCTCCATATGATAAGATATATCTTGCCAGCAACCTTAATTCATGGGATCCCGGTGATAAGAATTATGAATTTCAGGTAAACGGAAACGGACAATACTTCTATCCTATACCAAGAAGAAATATGACTATGGAGTTTAAGATAACACGTGGAGACTGGGAAACACAGGAAGTTGATAAATATGGTTATGATATTTCAAACCGGCAGGTAGAATTATTGGATAAGGATACGATCTATATTGATATTGAAAGATGGAAAGATATGGGAGAAGCGGATTTGGATGAAATAACGATAACATTAACAGATCTTCCTGAATCTACTCCGGAAGAATCTAAACTATACGTATCAGGTAACTTCAACGGATGGAATCCTGGTAAGCTGCGTCACAGGTTCCATAAAGATATTAATGGCAATTACTCTGTTAATCTGCCAAGGAAGCATGGTGAAATTGAGTTTCGCATAACCCGAGGATCATGGGAAACAGCTCAGGTTGACAAATATGGTTCAGAAATACTACCCTACAGATACCACTATCATGATATCGATTCTATAAGGATAAATGTTGAAAACTGGAAAGACAAACCAACTAAAAAATCAAAAAGTGTAACAATAGTATTAAATAATATTCCTGATAATACTGCTGATGAAGATAAGCTCTATCTGGCACCGGAATTCAATGGATGGAATCCAATGGATGAAGAACTAACTTTTGATAAATTACAGGATGGAAAACCGGCAATTACCCTGTTTGTTACTAAAAACACAGTTAGCATGGAATATAAAATAACCCGTGGTGGCTGGTCACGTGTTGAAGTTGATGAATATGGTGATGAAATACAAAACCGAAGACTCTATTTCGGATTTACAGATACAGTATTTATTGATGTTCTGAGATGGCGTGATCATGACGGGAAATATTAGTGACTATTTTTTCAACATCTCCGATAACAGGTTCAAGCAGATTTACTCCCAGTGAGTCTGCAGCTAACCTTGCCCTTTCAATTGGCTCTGTCCACGAATGTAATGCCAGTTGAAATTTGCTCCAGTGAATAGCAAGCATGTTTTTGCCTCCTAAATCAATATTTGCCTGAACGGACTCTTCCGGCATTGCATGTATATTTGCCCATTTGGTATTATATTGTCCACATTCAATCATAGTAAGATCAAATGGTCCATATTTATCACCTATCTCCTTAAAGTGTTTGCCATATCCTGAATCAGCTCCAAAATAGATATTACCATTTTTACCAGACAACACCCACGAACACCACAATGTAGTGTTTCTCTTCGTACCTCGGCCAGAGAAATGACGGGCAGGAGTTGCTATAAGCCTGAATGAGGCATCCAATTCAAATTCATCCCACCAGTCAGCAATAGTAATTTTATCAGGATCAATACCCCACCTGACCAGGTGAGCCTTAACACCAAGTGGCACATAGTAAGCTGACACCTTATGATCAATTCTATCAATAGTAGGTTTATCCAAATGGTCATAATGATCATGTGAGATCAATAATATATCAATTAAGGGTATCTTTTCAATATCCACAGGATTGGTAAATCTGAAACTCTTGTTAATACCGGGTATTGGTGATGCGTAACCATTAAATACAGGATCAATGAGAACTACCCTGCCATCAAGATTTAGCAAAACAGAGGAATGGCCAAACCATGTATAATTAAAAGTACCGTCATCCAAACTCATGAATTCTTCAGTAATAAACTCATTGGTTACCACTCTATCCGGTTTACCGTTAACAGGTCCTTTAATCCATTCCCACATTGTGGAAAACATTGAACCGTCTTCCTGCATTAACTGTGTTGGTTCTAGGTTCTTAAACTCATCATCCATGTAATTGTCTGAGTTAACTATCCTCGAAAGCTCTTCACCCTTTGGCTTACCACCAAACACCGGATGTAAGGAAACAAACAGTACTATCAGAAGGGTAATAAGTACTATTGTTAATATGATTATTATAATTGTCTTCATCTATTTATTTATCAAAATTATATGTTACCCCTTAACAGGGATAATATCTGTACTACAAAAAAACTACTCAATTAGTCAGGTATAAACTCAACAAACGCCTGTTCCTAAGTTTTCATATTCAAAACGGCAAAAATACAATTAATTAATACCTGAATTCATAATTACTTCTCTCAATTCATTCTGTACAGATTTGTACAAAAAACTGACCGATTTCGTACACTCAACTACTACTAAAGTAAATTGCAATTATTAATTACCTAATTTACAGAAGGTAACTATTGATGGCACAATATTAGAAGATAAGGTGTAACCAAATAATTTTATGATGGACAGAGTTATCAAGAAAAAAAGATGGACTACGCGAAAATTAGCAACTATAATTGCTATTACAGCGTTTTGTACATTAATAATTTATCTTGTTTTTTTTCGGGATAAATCATCAAGACTTTATGTTGACAAAAATCAAATTACTATAACCGAGGTTCAACAAGGTAAATTTCAGGAATTTATTCCAAATGATGGTATCGTATTTCCCAAAACTACTTTCTATATTGATGCCATACAAGGTGGAGTTGTTGAAGCCATATATGCCGAAGATGGCGATATGGTTAAAAAAGGAGATACCCTGTTGAAGTTGCTAAACAGCGCAATGGAGCTTAGTTATATGGAACAGGAAACACGTATGCTTGCCGAAATGAACAATCTTCAGAACACCAAGCTGTCACTCGAACAAAATAAATACATTCGGCAGAAAGAAATCGTTGAACTTCAGTATCGTATTGATCTTACAGAACGTGATTTTGACCGAAAAGTATCACTTCACAAAAATTTAGTGATAGCCGATAAGGAATTTGAAGATGCAAAACGAGAATATCATTTTACCTTAAAGCAGCTCAAAATTTCACTCGAGCTTCAAAAACTGGATTCAATCTCAAGAGAAGCTCAAAAAAGAGATATAGAAACTTCCCTTAACAGAATGAGGGAAAACATGCGGCTCCTGCGTAAAAATATAGATAACGCATATGTAAAAGCCCCTGCATCGGGAAAGCTATCATCTTCCAATCTGGAAATTGGGCAAACAAAATCAGCAGGTGAGCATCTAGGACAAATAGACCTTCTTGATGGATTCAGACTGGAAGCACGAATCGATGAAAGATACGTTTCCAGAGTATCAATTGGTCAGGAAGCAGAATTTACGTATGCAGGTAAAATATATAAACTATACGTTGGTAAAATATATACTGATGTGAGTAACGGGTCTTTCAAAGTTGATTTGTTCTTCACTGATGATATTGAACCTAAAGGAATAAAAAGAGGTCAGACCGTACAGATCAGACTTATATTTAGTGGCGAAACTGACGCAATAATCGTAAAGCGGGGAAGCTTTTTTCAGGAAACCGGTGGAGGCTGGATATATGTTGTCGATCAATCAGGCGACTTTGCATATAAACGTCCAATCAGGATCAACAGACAAAACACTAATTACTATGAAGTTACTGAAGGACTTCAACCAGGAGAAGAAGTTGTAATATCTTCCTACAGTAGCTTTGGAGATAAACAAAAATTAATTTTCAAATAACATTACCACAATATGATACAAGCTAGTGAATTAACCAGGGTATTTAGAACAGAAGAAGTAGAAACCACAGCATTAAATAAAGTAAATATAAAAATCGAACAGGGAGAATTTGTTGCTGTAATGGGTCCGTCAGGTTGTGGTAAATCCACCTTGCTAAATATACTCGGACTACTGGACACTCCTACATCGGGCAAGTTTATGTTTTTCGATGAAAATGTTTCAGGATATAACGAGCGGCAAAGGGCAAGATTAAGAAAGAAAAACATTGGATTCGTATTTCAAAACTTTAATCTGATCGATCAGTTTACAGTATTCGAAAATGTTGAACTACCGCTTATTTATCTGGGCCTTAGTGCTAAAGAACGAAGAAAACGTGTTGATGAAGCTCTGGAAAAGATGCAAATGTCTCATCGCAGGAAACACTACCCAAATCAGCTATCAGGAGGACAACAACAACGTGTAGCCATAGCAAGGGCAGTTGTTTCAAATCCAAAGTTTATTCTTGCTGACGAGCCTACCGGTAATCTGGATTCAGCCCATGGTGATGAAGTAATGAATCTGCTTTCTGAGCTAAATCAGGCTGGGACCACAATAATAATGGTTACACACTCACAACGTGATGCAGAATATGCTCAACGGGTTATTATGCTGTTTGATGGTCAGGTGATTAGTGAAAAAATAAGTGCTGAAAAGAACCTTGCATAGTCTGTGCTACTATTTAGAGTAAACTGTAAAAACTACTGATATGAGAGAAATAGTAATACTGGTTCCGGATGTTGATGTTGATCAGAATATTGAGATCGATGTAAGGATAAACGGAAGAAAAAAAACACTGAAATACAGGATTGAGCTAATGCGCTGGGAGGGAAACGACGCAGATGACAGAGTAAAACTTCTGAGACATAAAATAGCTGATTATAACAAAGACTGGGAACTGGTTGAAATTGGAGCTCCCGGTGATTCGGATATACCAATCGTTTTCAGAAAAAACAATCCTGAATAGCTGATCAATAATTGAAAATTCTTCTATGTGGCATAACTACTTTAAAACTGCTATCAGAAACCTTGTGAGGTATAAATTATATACCATAATAAACATATCAGGTTTATCTATTGGTATTGCAAGCTTTATATTGATCTGGATTTATATTTTCGATGAATTAAGTTATGATAAATACCATACAAAGGCTGATAATATATTTAGAGTTGTTAATATTTATGACTTTGAAGGTGTTGGAGAAGAATCTGCCAGTAGTCCCTTTCCTGTAGCATGGACATTGAAAAATGATTATCCGCATTTAATTAAAAATGTTACAAGGGTTTTTAATCGCCAGGTACCACGAACATTGATTGAAAATGGAGATATTGTTTATAATGAACGAAGATTCTTCTTTGCTGACTCAAGTTTCTTTCAAATATTTGACTATGACTTTATTTCAGGCAACCCCGATAATGTACTGGATGAAATAAACTCTATTGTAATCACTGAATCTACTGCAAAAAAATATTTCAAAAACGAAGATCCCATTGGTAAAACCCTAAGACTCGAAAAACAACTTGACTTAAAGGTAACAGGAGTTATTGAAGATGTCCCTCTGAATTCACATTTTAAATTTGACATGATAGCCTCCTTGTCAACAATGCGAAAACCTTATGGAGGTCAGCTTCCAAAAACATGGGTGTGGAATCCCTGCTGGACATATTTACTGATAGAACCTGGTAAAGAGAAAGAACTTGAATCGACTTTTCCGGCATTTATCAGGAAATATTTTAATGACGCTGAAAAAGATAATATATCCCTTTATCTGCAACCACTGGTTGATATTCATTTAAAATCCAAACTGGATTATGAAATTGAACCAAACAGTAATTCTTCCTATATTAATATACTTCAGGCAATTGCCATATTTCTTTTGATCATCGCCATTATCAATTATGTAAATCTGGCTACTGCAACTTCATCAGGAAGATCAAAAGAGATTGGTGTAAAAAAGGTGTTTGGAGCTTCCCGACGACAACTTGTATACCAGTTTTTATTTGAATCGGTTTTGCTTTCACTTTTTGCACTTATGGTATCACTGGTGATCATAGACCTGCTTTTACCAACCTTCAATACATTTACCGGAAAAGAGATAACTCTGTCTGTTGTGCTTCGTCCCGAATACTTCTTATATATAATTGCTATAGGATTTCTAACAGGAATCCTGTCAGGATTGTATCCGGCATTATATTTATCAGTCTTCAACCCTATTCTTGTACTTAATAACAAATTACACCAGGTAACAAAAAGCGGACTTGGAAGAAAAATCCTGGTCATAGTACAATTCATAATATCAATCGTACTAATTGTTGTAACATTAAACATATTTAATCAGATATCATATTTGAGCGATGCCGATACAGGATTTGATAAAGACAATATTCTTGTTTTACCAATAAACAACACTACAATCGCCAGAAGTTATGAAACTTTCAAAGAGGAGTTATTAAAAAACCCGAACATACAAAGTATTACTGCCATGGACGATATTATAGGTGTTGCACACAATACTCATGAATTCCGACCGGAAGGATTTCCTGAAAAAAAATGGCAGTTCTACCCTGCTCTTGTTATACAATACGACTTTTTAAAAACATTTGACATCGATCTGGTGGCCGGAAGACCATATGATAAGAACATGAAAACTGATCCTGTCAGAGGAATGCTTATAAATGAAGCAATGGTTTCACATCTTGGGTGGAATAGCAATGATATGGCGATAGGAAAGAAGTTCAATTCATTAAGCGGGGAAGAGAGAATAATTGGAGTTTTTAAGAACTTTAATGCAACATCACTTCATGAACCATCGGGGCCATTTGTACTGAATATTAAAGAAACTCCTGGTGCTGTGAGATTTTTCCTGAAGTATATAGCCATCAAAGTAGTTCCCGGAAGAGAGAAAGAGGTTGTTGAGTTTATTGAACAAAAATGGAATAAGGTTGAAAAAGGCCGACCTTTTGAATATACCTGGTTAAGTGATGAGTTAAATCAGCTCTACAATGATGAACTAATACTTGGTGAATTATCGCTGATTTTAACTGTGATTATAATTTTTATTGCTTTACTTGGTTTATTTGGTCTTGCTGCGTTCATGACAGAACAAAGAAACCGGGAAATAGGTATCAGGATCGTATTTGGAGCTGCAGAACTATCTATTATAAAGCTGATATCTATCGAATTTATTAACTTACTTTTAATTGCTGTTGCTTTTGCATGGCCTTTATCATACTGGCTTATTGACGAATGGTTAAATTATTTTGCATATAAATCAGACATTAACTGGATAAGTTTTGTTTATGGTGCAGGTATAGCCTTCGCATTGGCAATGTGTATTACAATTTCGAGAGCATATATTGCATCAAAAGCAAACCCCATTGAAACATTAAAACATGAATAGTGTAACAAAACATAATATTGGAGCGTCATGTACTTGAAAAAGCTAAAAAAATAATTATGATAAAAACTAATGAACTTACCCGCATATTCAGAACAGATGAAATTGAAACAACAGCACTTAAAAAGGTAAACCTTACTGTTAGCAAAGGTGAATTTGTGGCAATAATGGGCCCGTCAGGTTGTGGTAAATCAACATTATTAAATATACTCGGGCTACTTGACTCACCTACATCTGGCGACTATTTTTTTAATGATAACAATGTTAGCAATTTTAATGAGAAACAACGAGCCAGGTTGCGCAAGAAAAATGTAGGTTTTGTATTCCAGAGTTTTAACCTTATCGATCAGCTTTCAGTGTATGAAAATGTTGAATTGCCATTGATATATTTAAGAATGAACAGCAGAGAAAGGAAAAAGTTGGTTGAGGAAGCTCTTGATTATATGAAAATAAGCCATAGACGAAATCATTATCCAAACCAGTTGTCGGGGGGACAACAACAACGCGTTGCAGTAGCAAGAGCGGTGGTTTCAAAACCCGACCTTATACTTGCAGATGAGCCTACAGGTAATCTCGATTCAGTTCATGGAGATGAAGTGATGAATATGCTGACTGAGCTGAATAATTCAGGTACAACTATTATAATGGTAACCCACTCACAGCGTGATGCAAGCTACAGTCATAGGGTTGTACACCTCTTTGACGGACAGATACTGACCGAGAAAATCAACAGTTAATTTGAGAAACTATCAAATTCAGGAAAACATGTTAAAAAACTACATAATCAGTGCAATCAGGAACATCACAAAAAATCCGTTTTACGCAATTCTAAATATTGTCGGACTAACTATCGGAATAGCTGCATTCATATTTATATTGGTATACGTACTCGATGAAATTACTTATGACAAGCATAATGTAAACCACCCACGAATATATCGTTTGGAGTCAGATTTTTCTATTGGTTCAAAACACGACAGATTTGCAATTGTTCCGATTCCGATGGGCCCGGCTTTGAAACTGGAGTACCCGGAAATTGAGGAATTCGTTAGATTCAGAAGTATAGACAATGCACTTTTCACATATGAAGAAAAGGAATATTATGAAGATAATTTCTATTATGCAGATTCCACAGTTTTTGATGTTTTTACAAACAGTCTGATACTTGGAAAACTCGAAAAAGCATTAACTGAACCAAATACAGTTGTTCTTACTAAAACTACTGCCAACCGATATTTTGGTAATGAAAATGCAATTGGTAAGGTCATTAAATCAGGAAGTGGCCGTCAATACAAAGTAACAGCTGTTGTTGACGATTTACCGGAAAATACACATTTACGATACGAAGGATTATTATCTGCAAGTACACTTGCAAAAGAAGTTGGCGAAGAAGAATTTAACAGCATGGAACCTGTAAGATTCTGGAATATAGGAGTATTTACCTATGTAATGCTGAATAAAAACAGTTCTGTTGAGAGTATTCACAACAAATTTCCAGAATTTTATGATAAATATATGAAGTCGATCGGTGATCAGTTTAATGCATCATTTAATTTGATGACTACTCCATTATCAGCTATTCATCTGAATTCAGATTTGTCATCGGATCTGCCAACAGGAAATAAGGCATATGTATATATTTTTTCAATTGTAGCATTATTCGTTCTGCTGCTGGCAGCAATAAACTACATGAATATGGCTACAGCACAATCTGCCAACAGATCAAGAGAAGTTGGAATGCGAAAAGTAATGGGAGCAGAGAAAGGTCAGCTAATAGGACAGTTTTTAAGCGAATCGCTTGTGCTTTCTTTAATTGCATTTGTTCTTTCACTGGGAATCGTTTACATACTTCTCCCCGATTTTAATAATTTAACAGGCAAAACATTAAGTTTCATTGATATTGCCCAACCAGATTTTCTAGGGATGGTATTTGCTGTTAGCATTGTAATTGGACTGGTTTCAGGCAGCTACCCGGCTTTGTACTTATCATCATTTATGCCTCTAAAGGTATTAAAAGGGGTTACATCATCATCAGGAAAACCAAACCTGCTGTTACGAAGAGGCTTAGTATTTATTCAGTTTCTTATCGCTATTATTATGATAATAGGAACTTTTGTCGTATCTGACCAGCTTAGTTTCCTAAGAAATAAAGATTTGGGATTTGATAAAGAAAACCTTGTTGTAATGGAACTTCAGGATTCCACGTTCCGAAGTAAGGTTGAAGTTACCAAAGAAGCTATGTTACAGAGTCCATTTATTGAAAGTGTTTCAAACTCTACCGGAGTACCCGGCGAAGTTAGCTGGATACAGGTAATGCTGGTTGAGCAGGAATCGGAAATGAAAGAATTCGCTGTAATATTAACCCAGTGTGACTATGATTACCCAAAACTATTGGGACTGGACTTCATTGAAGGGAGAGATTTTGACAAAAATATGGGTACCGACGATTCTCTAGCATTAATAATAAATGAAACTGCTGCGGAACAATTTGGGTGGCGTGATAATCCAATTGGCAAAAAAATCCATTACAATTTGAGTATGGACGGAACTGTAGGAAGGGTATTGAAAGTGATTGGAGTTGTTGAGGATTATCATTTTAACTCACTTCATAATAAAGTTGAACCAATTATTATGTTTATTAGTGAAAGACCCAGGTATTACCTTACTGCCAGAGTAAAAGAAGGAAAATTTCCTGAAGCTATTGCTCATATTGAGAAAGTATGGATTGAAAATAATGCGGATCGGCCATTCAATTATACAATGATCTCAGAAATGCAGGAAGAAATGTATGAAGGTGAGAAAAAAGTAAGCGTAATATTTATTATAATTTCATTCTTAACAGTATTTATTGCTTTACTTGGTTTGTTTGGCTTGTCGTCATTTACTGCTGAGCAAAGAACAAGGGAAATTGGTATCAGAAAAGTAAACGGAGCATCAGTTTATGATATTTTGATTCTCCTTTATAAAGAGTTCTTCTGGCTTATTATTGTCGCATTTATAATAGCTGTACCGGTTGCCTGGTGGCGATTATCAATATGGCTTGAAACAAGTTTCATGTACTACACTCAAATAAACTGGATGTCGATAGCCCTTGCAGGTATACTGGCATTGCTGGTTGGGTTGTTAACCATTAGTTTCCATGTTATCAAGGTAGCTTCCGGCGATCCCGTTGAAGCATTAAAGTATGAATAGTAACTATTGGTCGATCTTACAAATATTTTATTACTTAAATTTTATATCAGATTTGACCGTATATTTCAGTAAGACAGCAACAATTCTATAAAATTGTGAAATAATCGGGTAATGATCCTGATTTATTGATTTTACGTTATCTTATTGTGTTGTGGTATTGTCATCTTTTGATATTCAATAAATATCTGTCTAAAGTCACGCCTTCAAACGTATACACCTGTTTTTATGACACTTACAAATATATTCGCATTATCAAACTATAGTTACATGTAGTTTTTACACTGCTATTTACAGGTATTGACAGGTATCTCTATTCGTAATAGATTTGAGCTAATTATTTTAAACGCATTTATTATGAAAAACTATAAACTAAAAATTATCTGTGTTTTATTATTAACTGTAGTTTCTTATTCTTGTTCTAAAAGTGATGATGATCCACGACCTGGAACAAATGAAGTCATTGAAGCTTTTAAACTGGAGACAGGTATTGGTGCTGTTTACGTATTAGATACAAGTATACTAAACTCAGTTAAGAGCTGGCAGGGACATGGAGATTATCCCGGAGTTGATGACTGGGCCACTGCCAAAGTTCCTCATGATTTTGACCTGTATGGGGGATTACCGGGCCAATCAGAGTATTACACGATCAGTCAAACCTTAACTGAAGCTGACACTATGCAGGTGAAGTATTGGGAAAGTTTACAGGTCAAAGAGAATCCGACATATGGTTACAGGCCAATGGTAGGGATTTTTGACATTCATGATTCAATCGTGGTAGCCATATCAAAAACAGAAGCAAACCCGCAATATGGTGAAGGTGGTGCATGGCAATTATACGTTGAAAACTATGAAACTGATTTAACGGTTTTAGACACCGTGTATCTTAAGAAATAGATAGAAAAACTATAAATTCAATTCAGATTTAACTTTACCTGATAAGCATAATTGTCCCACTGGTCTTATTATTCCCATCACCATTATCTGATCCTGTCCAGTGTTTACCATTTTTGAATACTGCATTTATACGCCACACATAACTTCCGGTTGGTAATTCCTCACCCTTGTAG
>JANQGJ010000068.1 GCA_028277395.1 Bacteroidales bacterium
AAGTTACGATGCCTGGGGCAGAAGACGAAATCCGGCCACATGGACATATTATTCCAATTCTACTACATCTCCACGTCCAAAATTCGAACGAGGTTATACCATGCACGAGCATCTGGATGCATTCAAGCTTATAAATATGGATGGCAGGATGTATGACCCGGTAGTTGCAAGGTTTTTATCACCAGACCCAATAATCCAGGCACCTGAGAACACACAAAGCTATAATAGTTACAGTTATGTAATGAACAATCCTTTGAGGTTTACTGATCCCAGTGGGTTTGTGGCTGAGGGTGGGGATAGCACCAATACAAACATAAATCTTACTCAGATCACTTTGGATGCACTGAATGTTATTGATCCAAATGGAGGTAGCGATGAAGCTTCGTCATTTAATACTGAGGAGGTTCAGTCGGGAAAATCTTCATTGCCTGTTGGTGTTGTAAATCCGGATTTGCATACCCCAAGTATGTCCAAGCTTAAAAGGAAAGGGACATGTACAGCGGTTACACTTACCTCTAATTCAATAAGCACTGTCGTTAAAAATATGCAAAGAACTAGAACATGGGTTGCTGTTTCAAAAAAATCAGGGAATCTAATTCCATATAGCTCTAAAGCAAAACAATTTGGCAATCAGAATACAAGTTCTTATAGTAGTTTTAAGAAAGGTTTAAGAAACACAGGTGCTGTAACTCTAATTATAAGTCAATCTGTTGATTTTTACAGTTATTCAAAAGGAGATATTTCAACAGATGAACTTATTTTAAATACCTCGATTAATGCCTTATCAATAGCAATACCTGAAGTCTCAGTTGGTGTTTCTTTATATTCAGGATTCCAAATTATTAAAGAAGTTAATGATGCATACTGGGAAAGTCCGGAAGGAAAGAATACTATAAGAAAAGTTAATAATGGGTTAGAAATGATAGGTAACCCTGCAAATCATTCACAGTTTGGTCAACCTCCAATCATAATAAAATGATTTATTTATGAAGTATTTATATAGGCTTTTATATTTTAAAATTTATCAGTTTCTACAATTGTTAGGTAGTAGAGACCCTTCATACTCAACATCAGTTTTTCTTGGAGGTATCATTACACTTAATAGTTTCTCTTTGTATATTGTAATTAATATGCTTTTTCCAGAAATTATTACTTACACAACTAACATATATGCTGTAATTCTCTTGTTAATACTTCTTGTGGTCATAGTTATTAATCGTGTTAAACTTGAAGATAATATGGCTATATTCAAGCTTTTCTCGAAAAAGTCAACTTTATTTCATTTTGTAACATCATTAATTGTTGTGATTATCATTTTACTTACATACTATTTATTCTTCATCTTAGCTTTTAAAATGAAAGATATGTTGAATTTGGGTTATAGTTTATAGCACAAATATATATCTTGAGTATTTAAGTAATGGGTTAGGTAAATGGAGTTATCAAATGAAAAGAGGTTGGAATCCTAATTCTATGTATGTTAAATAGGTTATATGAAGAAAGAATATAAAGTAAATTTAAGAAGCAGATTAAGACACTTCTGGCCAATATATATTTACCTATTTCCTGATATAGGTTTCGTTTTTTATGCGAATTATTCTTTTGGCACTCAGGATTTAATGCTTTACATTAATATTGCTATTGTCATGTTTATGATTGTATTCATACCAACAATATACGTACATATTGAATATATATTAACAAGTAGGGGAATGGCGTTAACAGTTGATGATCAAGATCAATTATTGAAGATTAAAACGAAAAACTCTGAAAGACTGATAAGGTTTGATGATATTGTATTATTTGAGCAATTTAAAACACCACCATTGATTGATAAAAGACAACAATGGCTACCATGGGCATCATACAATTATGTTACTATTACTACTAGTAATAATGAAAGATTTGTTATTACTTGTTTTTTAATTGATGAATTTGAATTAAAGATTCCTAAAGACAGAATTAAGTTGACAAAAGCTTTATATCCAAGCATTAATCGATTCGATTTGAAAGCTTTATTGGATTAAATTTTGAATTCAATGAAAAATTTGTTCTAGACAAATTAAGATACGAAAGGTGATTTATCTCAGTATATTTAGGGTTGACTTTAAGTAGCTGCTGGATTGATGGTAACCATTGAACAGATAAGAATACCTGCCTGCCGAAGCTTTAACGCAGGCAGGTATGATCCTTTAGTTGCAAGGTCCCTATCACCAGACCCTATAGTTCAGGCTTCTGAAAATACACAGCAGAGCTATAATAGCTACAGCTATGTAATGAATAACCCGTTGAGGTTTACTGATCCCAGTGGGTTTATTGCATTAGATAATTGCGATTGGTTTGTTAATAGTAAAACCGGAGATGTTTATTATAATACCGAATACAGGAAAGGAGATGATGATAAAATTGAAGGAGAAGGCTGGGAACATTTTGCTGAGAATGGGAAGTTGAATGCCTCAGGAGAAGAAAGTGTTGATTTAAATATATTATTTGAAAATCAGGAATTAGCGGATAATCTGATGGTTGATGAGACTGGTAAAGTAATATTAAGTTCTGGTGATGCTGTTACAAGCTTTAGTGCAGAAGCGACTTTTAAAGGAGCAGATGCTGAGGAGCTTATGAGTGGACAGGGGTATGACTTAAGACCTGTTCAACAGACTATATATGATCAATGTGTTGAGAGTTCTGCACCCGGACCTGGTGATAAAACTTTTACAATTATAACTGGTAGTGTGATAACAATCACAGAGAAAGTAAATTATATAGAATCCAGCAGTATTGAATTTAGGAGAATACAGATGACTGACGTTTTTGGGGATATTAGAAAATCTACACTAGCCTCAGCAAAAGTAGCTAGGTATAAGATAACCTACACTGATAACAAAATACTCAAGTTGTCTAATTCAATTACTTCAATTACTACACCAGTAACTGGCACACATGACTATCGATCAAAAAAGAATCATAGGAATTGGTTAAGTTATCCAATGAATAATAATCTTATTAACAAATTTTTAGATATCAATGGTACACATTAGATTATATATATTCTTTATCATACTATTTGTTGGGTGTAATTCTAATGAAAATAACGTTTTAAAACAAATGAATAAGTTACTTGAGGAGCAAAGAAGTGGTTTTTCTAAAGACTATTTAAAAAAAGACCTATTGGTACATTTTCCTGAAAGGATAAAGAACAATAGAATGTCCTGTTTTTCATATCCAGCCTCTTGCCCACCAACTTTTAAGTGTAGCTCACAGTTTGGGGAAATCTGTTTCATTGTTGATAAATTTGATTACATGAAAGAACTGAACGAACTCCTGTTAGACACTTCTCAAATGTGTGTTTATGATTATAATGAAGATAACATTATCATAAAAACCACGGAGCTGAGGGGTGATCGCTTTCCAGTTGAGAAATGCAATAAATGGTTTGCTGATAAACTACCAATTCCATATTTTGAAAATTATGATTTTGGTTTAGGAGAGGTGCAAGAAACAGTGGAAGTTGATGGACAAGTTTATTGTGAATCAATTTATTCGATTCCAAGTGATTTACAGGTTTACGTAATTGATGCAAAGGCTGGTGATTTCTGGAAAGAAAGTTGTAATGAAAACCGTCCGGAATCACTTAAAGAGTGGAAACATGGTTATTCCAGGGGGATTGCAATATCAGAATCTGAAAATATAATTGTATACTGGACTATGATATGGTAGCTTTGGTTCCCCTTTAGAAAATTGAAATTATTACAGAACATTCGTTGGATTGATAGTAAACTTTAAACTAATAAATATGCCAGCCTGCCGAAGCTTTAGCGAAGGCAGGAATGGCAGGATGTATGATCCAGTAGTTGCACGGTTTTTATCTCCGGACCCAATAATCCAGGCTCCTGAGAATACGCAAAGCTATAATAGTTACAGTTATGTAATGAACAATTCATTGAGGTTTACTGATCCCAGTGGGTTTGTGGCACTTGATAATTGCGACTGGTTTGTAAACAGTAAAACCGGTGATGTTTATTACAACACTGAATACAGGAAAGGAGATGAAGAAAAGATTGATGGCGAAGGTTGGGAGCATTTTGCTGAGAATGGGAAGCTTAATGCATCAGGAGAAGAAAGTGTTGATTTAAATGTACTACTTAAAAATCAGCATTTAATTGATGACATAGAGGTAAGGAAATGGGGAAAGATGAATTCGAAATCTGGTCAAGCTGTATCAAGCTTTGGTGTAGAAGCGACGTTTATAGGTAAAAATGCTGAGGAACTTATGAGTAGGCAGGGGTATAAGTTTGTATTATTAAAGTATAAATATCATAGTGATGTTACGACAGAGTATCATCCTGAACCACATGGTCAGGTAACAATACCTCATGATAACAGTAGTGTAGAGGAAAAATTATTATCAGGATATGCTTCAAAAGACTTTGTATTAAGAAATACACAAATAATTGGTAACTATAGAAATCCTGTATCTCCTGAGAAAAAATCATATGGACCAATGTATTCTATTCGACTTCAATCCTTGACTGTAAGAAAAGATAGTTATGGTTTACCTCCAACGGGTCTGAAAGTAAGTAAAGCTGTTACTTGGTTTCAGAAAACTCTCCCTTGGAAGACAACATACGAAGAATTTTGGAAAAAAGTATTGAAATAAACAATATACCATGAGAGTTAATATTATATTTACATTGTTTGCTTTATTGATTGTTGCTGGTTGTCACAATACTGATATAACGAAGACTTTGCGAGAGGATTACAGAAATAGCAAATCCTTCTTTGAAGTTAGTTTAGTAAACCATTTTCCAATTGAGTTACCAGATAGCTGTTCATTTGGAAGTTCGGTTCCAAAATCCGAAAATGTAAAAACTCTTGGTTTTGGTATTGATGGACTTGAATTATATAAGAAGTATTCAAAAACTCAATTCGGAATTATAGCATCTCATTTTAAAGAAGTTACACATGAAGTTTATTCTACAAATGATACAAGTTTATTATTGGTTTTTTCTTTTTGCGATACTTATAAAATAGGTGATAATTTATATAAAAATCAGGAACCCCCGGAACTTAAAACGTTGGCAAAACACAATCTAACAGTCGCAAGTAGTCTGCCTGTACCACTGTTTGAGATAGATGAATATAAGGGAAATACAATGAGTGGACTAACTGATGACTTCAAACTATACGTACTTGATGCCAGACCAGGCAAGTATGTTGACGAAAAGTATTTACAGGAATGCGAGTGTTTACCAGAAAAGTGGAAACACGGCTATTCAAAAGGTGTTGCTATGAGTGATGAGCAACAGGTTATTATTTATTGGATTGTTGTGTGGTAGTTGAAAGCATTATTGGAATTATTTTAGTATGAGTTTAGTGTTAAATAGTGGTGAAACACAGCAGGAATTGAGTTATGATGCATGGGGAAGAAGGAGGCGGTACACTATCGAATGTTCGACCTGTCAGGCAATCTATCAATCATATTTTCGAATCCGTGGTTTCAGATAAACCAAGTCTCGAATCATATAAATATGAGAAAAATAATGTAAAAATGTAACTAATGAATAATATGCTTCTGGAAAATCTAGAAATCTTTAGTAAAGAAAAAATACAAATCAAAATTTTAAGCGTTACAAAAGCGTTACAATTTTAGAGTAAACGTTACAAAAGCGTTACACGAAAAATTGTGATAAGGGGCGTTTTGAAAATAGTAAATTTAGATAGATTCTAAACAAGCTCTGTAAATATAATAGAATAAGGGTATTAATAAGATGTGATGTGTTTTATGAATCTGTCTGACTCCAATTTAAATTTGGAATTTACAAAAATGTTACGCTAAATTTGTACAACAAAAAAACCTGAATAGGAGTACACATTCTATGAATTAAATAGTGATGCTCAAAACCAAAACCGGTACCCTATGGTGTTTTATTTGTCATATTTATTTGGTGTATAACCGGTAAAAAATGTAACAAAGTGGAGTTATTATACAAGTAATAATTTGATTTATATGTATGGCATAAAAAAAATGAATCTCAGTGCAAAATTTGTCACAGTTTGTCTGCAGCTCCGGTGGAAATCTGTCATTAATGATCTGGAAGCTGATTTGGGACCTTGTAAATGTAATATGCAGTTAATCTGTAACATAGCATCTTACGCTGATAATTCTACTGCTATAATGTATAGTGCAAATAT
>JANQGJ010000080.1 GCA_028277395.1 Bacteroidales bacterium
CATATATTGTAGCTTTTTTGTTAAGATAATAAAACGCAGAAAGACCAAATTGATATTGGGTGGCAGCATTTAACTCTGAATAGTTGGCATTGAAATTAAATTTCAGGTTATTGAAATCCTTTTCAATATTCAGCCCGACAATGTAATTAAACAATGATGAATCAGATGTTGATAATTCAGTATCATAATACTGATAATCAAAATATACAGGATTCTCACCATCTATCTGATAAGCAATTTCACTCTCCGTTACCAGTGTGCTGTTGATCTTAGTATTTGCTGTATTTATAAAAAGCAGATTACCATATAAATAAGTTGCCCAACCTTTATTAAATTGTAATTTAATATTTTGATATAACTCGTTTTGCTTTATTTTGAAATCATAAGATTCACGGTAAAAATTTAAATTAAATGAATAGTAATTTTGGTATCCCCATGATAAACTCTGAACCGAATCAAGCACCAGTTGTCCTTCTTCGTACTGAAAAGTTGTTTTCTTTTGAATTTCCAGATAGCTATAGCCAAGATAATAACTTATTGCGGGTGTAAGCTGGAATCCCGAACCTACAGAAATAATTGATTTATCACCAATTAATATTTCTAATCCTGCAATTGTATCATTGGAAGAGTTCAGATTATACCTGTCATTTAATTTATAATTATTGGAAAAAGAGTATCCTGTGTAGATATTAATATTTGATATTAATTTTGGTTTGTAGTTTAATACCTTCCTGGTACCATTATTAAATTTACTTCCTAATTTCAATGCTCTGGACTGCTTTCCCAGGATCAAATATGTGTCATAAAGATATATTTGTGCTGTTCTGTCACCAGAATTGAATTCCAGTGCTTTCTCAAAATGCCCTGAAGCACCGGGGTAATTCATAAGGTTAAACTCGGCAATTCCCATTCTCATCCTTAAATAGAAATAGTCAATATCATTTTTCAGAGCATACTTACCGATTGAAATTATTCTGAGCCAGTTTTCGTTTGTATAATCTGCAAATGTAGCCGAATCAATGCTTCTAAAATCCGGTTTTACAACAACTTCACGAGCATCAATTTGCAGCCAAATCGACATAATAACAACTGTTAACAGAATCCTCCTAAGCATTATAACATTATTAGTATATACGTGTTGCAACAATTTGAGTATTATTTTGCCCACATTCCAATTTTTCAATACCTGATTTGCCTGCTATAATTGTGAAATCAAATTTACTAATGGTTCTATTCGCTATTCCAAAGTTTACAGATGATTTCAGGGTTATCTTTTTATTATTAATGGCATTGTCGTTTTTATAGTATTCAAGAGAATAATCTGCTACCAGAAATTTGTGAAAAGGTATAATAAAGTCCTGAAGAACCAAAAGTGCTTTATTAGGATATACATTTAGAGGAAATGAATCGGTAATAATCATATTCTTGTAATATGAAAGGGGAACCTTAAATGCTGAAAGATAGAACATATATAGCAGGGAGTTTGTACTGCCCTGATAATATGTAAAATAAAACACATCACCAATATTATTAAACCAGGCTTTATCACCGGTACTTCTGCAAATTATATAAGTATTATTATATATATCTGATTCGATGTTCCATATAATTGTTGATGAATTATCCTGGTCAGTCTTAAATTCTATTTCATTTCCGGGAACAAAGTTAAACGCCTTTTTTAAGGTATCTTCCGATACTAAATTAGAAACAAGCGCATTCTTTACCGGATTACTAATAGTATCAAACTTGAAATCATTGTTATCACGTGATATCAATGATGAAAAAGGATAATCAATTGTTTTTGATCCTATTGCCTGATCTGATTGAAACTGAAAATGAAGGTGAGGATAGGGTGATCTTCCCGAATTACCACAATATCCAATTATTTCACCTTGTTTAACAACCTGACCTTGTGATACCAAAAGGCTATCTTTTTTTAAATGGCTAAGCTGGGAATACAGTTTTTCACCATGTTTTATAACAACACTGTTACCCCAGTTGTTTTGCAGATCAACATTGCCAATTTCATTATCATCAAGTCCCGATTCTATTTCCCCAACTACACCATCGGCAGGTGATACTACGGGTTTATCAAAGCAGTAGTAGTCTTCAACTTTGTTTCCGGATCCCTCATATGAACTACCATTTTCATTAAATATCTCAAAATCCCATGCATGTTTCCATTTGTCCTGATGAGTAATTTCTCCGTTATGAGCCTGGGTAACTTTCCATTCACCCCAGAAAGGTAGTTTCATTGAATAAAATGGTAATTTACCAAATCTGTTCATGTAACTATAATTCGTATAAGCATGGAGCTCCGGAGAATCAAGTTGTTTTGAAACCACAATTATCGTATTAACTTTTGATTCCCTGAACTTTAACACATACAAAAACAGGATTACAATAATATTGAATGGCAAAGAAAATACGCTTAAACCAAATTGGGCAAATAGTACAGAAGTACTGGAAAGAGTTATTGCCACCAAAGGAGTTAACAATAACATCCATAGAACTGAGTTTCTTGAGGGTACAATGAAATAGCCACCAAGAGCTATTGCTGTAAGTATATAGTTGAAACCGATATAGCTGTAATTTAGTTCAGATATATCAGCACCGATTACCATGTAGAAATAATAGGCAGCAAAAAACCCCAACAATGACATAAAGAATGCTATTCTTGAGTAGTATATTAACCCGATTGCAAGCAGTATTCCGGCAAACATATGGTATTGAAACAAAATAGCACTTAACGATTTAAAATAGACTCTCAGTGGTTCCGGGAAATTCAGGTTATTAAACCATTCATAGATCTTTACCATTCCCATTCCACCAACTGCGAACATATCGTTTAGATAATATATCCCTCTTTCACTTATTTCGAGTGCTGAATAGCCTCTTGACGCGATTATTACTATCCATATTCCAAACAGAAAAGGAATACTTAAATATGGAAGACCGTATTTACCAATTATTCCTTCCAGGCTTATGGTTATCATAAGCGTTAATATGGAGATAAAAATTAGAATAAGGTAAAATTCGAATCCGGGCTGATAATAAATCCCGATGCCAAGTCCCACAAGCAAAGCATTAAATCCATATGCTCCGTTCATAATAGTTTTATTATTCAATCCAAGAATAATGGCAGTGGTATTGGCAATAATTACAGCTGACAGTCCGGCAACACCGGCATACAGATCAAAAAATGTTACAATAATTAATACTATTGCGAAAACCTGGTTTTTTGAAAAGAAAACCTGGGCATAACTATTTAATATGCTTTTTGATATTACACTTAAAGTATCCCCGGAGTTCTTAAACATACTAGTTGATTTGTGAAAAAAATACAAATAATTATTTTGGTTCTGACTATTATCATGTTATTCCAAAGAAGATGAAATCAGGTTTACCGGATTGAAAATCGTGATTTCAAATATGGAGTAACTGAAATAAAATAAAGAACAATCAAACTTACAATTTTTATACTGACTTTCTATAATTCAAAATCTTTTAAATGATCAGGAACCTTTTCCACATCCAGCAGGTTTTGAAGTTTTTCATCTTCCCTGATAATGTGTGTATTACCTTCTATATCAATTAAAACGATTTTAGGACGCAGAGTAATAAATTGCATCCACTGGGTCATATTGTATGCTCCTACATTATGTATTACTACTTTATCACCTTTGTTGAGAAGAGGAAGACTTATATGATCACGAATTATGTCAATGTTCATGCAAAGAGGGCCATATAGTACCGTGTCTTCAGTATATTGGGTAAATGGCTGAGCCGGTGTAATTTTGTGGTCGTACCAAAATGATGTAAACAGGATATTGACACCTACATCCAGAATTGTGCTTCTACGCCCGTCAGATAGTCTTTTATTTGATAATACACTACCAATTAAGTATCCGGCATCATCTACAAGCGCCCTACCTGTTTCAAGTATTAATAATGGTAATTTGTCGTGCTCAAAATTACTGGAAATCAAAGCACTGGTTATAGCTTCTGCGAAATCGTTAATTGAAGGACTAATATCTGTACCTGGCAGATATGCTCCTTTTAATGTATTGTTTGATGCAAAACCACCTCCCATGTCTATGTAACTGACTTCATGATCAAATTTTTCCTTAATACCAATCGCCAGTTCTGCAAGTTTACCAGCGGCAACAGCATATGCATTTGGTGATAACATAAATGTACCAATATGAGTATGCAGACCTACCAGAGTCATAATATCTGAACGCATGATTCTGTTTAGAACATCCCATGCCTGTCCATTTTCAAAATTAAAACCAAACCTGTCCCACATTGGATATACACCTGTATCCATATTCACCCTGATGGCTACGTTAACATCTTTATTCAGATTACCGGCAATTTCTTTTATTGCATAAAATTCATCGAGATGGTCAATGTGAATAATTGATTCGTTTGTAATAGCTTTTTTAAGATCATCATCAGTTTTGTCAGGCCCGTTGAATAAAATTTTAGATCCCTCAACACCATTGTTTAATGCTTTGTCGTATTCAAATCCCGAAACAACCTCAGCCCACGATCCTTCCTGGTGAAGCACCCGACAAACAGCATCATTATAATTTGTTTTGTACGACCATGCAAATTGTACTTTCGGATACCTGGTTTCGAATGCTTTTTTAGCGTTACGAATATTGGACCTCAGGGTTTTTTCACTCAATACGAAAAGTGGTGATCCATATTTATCGGCCAGTTCCGTTACAGCAACATCATCAATATGAGTTTTGGGTAAATATTCAGTACGTGTACCAAATTTGTTTGGCATATTACTTTCAAGTTTCTTAATTAGCGGTCGTTCGTATCTTTGTTTATCCATTTTATTTCTATTTTGTAGGTTTTTACTTTTCTATAACTCACCGGTTGTTGATATTTTTTCAAATTCCTCAAGGTCAACTATCATTTCCCATGAATACCTGATAAACATTTTTCCTGCTTTGAACTCTTTTATGGGTTCAACATTAATCCCCATAGCCAGGTTTACTATTATTTCAGGAATGTTTTGTCCAACACCGACAGCAAGATATACCCATGCAGGTATTCTGGGATTTATTTCAAGAAGGTAGAAACTACCGTCCTTATTTTTCATAAGTTCCAGTTCAAATCCTCCCCTCCATTTAGTTTCACGAATGAAATGATGTGTTAATTCTATTAGTTTTTCATCTGTAATAGCTATTCCACCCCAGGCTTTACCAATGTCAGTAATGTACTGTTTACGCATGGGAACAGCTGAAATGGTATTTCCATTACCATCACCAACGCCTGTAACATTGTATTCAGTACCATGTGAAAACTCCTGAATTATAATTGGCAATCCCCATTTTGCAGATATTTTGTTGAAATAGGTTGTTACCTGCTCATAATTATAAGCAATACCTGCATCATAATATTTTCCTTTTACAACCACAGGCCAGTCGTATTTATCCTGAATTTTCCGGAAATCAACCACTGAATATATTGCTTCACTTTTTGGGACATTAATATCATACTTTTCACCAAACTCAGGAAGGTTTATTTTAAGTCTCTCTTCAAATTGTTCCAGAGTTGGTAAAAAAGTATGTATTCCAAGTTCTTTAAGTCTGGTTTCCAGCTTGATGAACGAATAAAGCTCAGCGTCAAAATTCGGAATTATTACATCAAGGTTTTCAATACCATTAATGTATTCAATTCTTTCGAGTAGCAGATCTGTCCCTGCAGAAGGATATGGTATTTGGTATGTTTTATCAACCAGGTTATGCATGTATATTCCAGGTTCCAGCGACTCATATGCAAGTCCTATGATGCTGGCTTCAAAAGACTCTGCTTCCAGCAATCCACGGATTACAGCAACCCCAGGACCCGGATTGTCAATTGCATTTAATCCGGTTACAGCTATTTTGATTTTAGGCCGCATCTTGATTTTCAATTAATGAATACTGCTTAAGCAGATCAATAAAATCCGATACATCCTTGTCGATTGTTACAAGATCAGCATTGTATCTTTCAGCAATATTCTGATTTATTTCTTCAATTGTTTTTTCCTGTTTAAGCATTTCTATGATCTCAACACCAATGGGATTAACAGAGAATGACTCTCCTGTGGTTGAATTGAAAACAAAACCTGAATCACTTACAGCAATATTTTTATTTATATTCATCTTAAAGTTTATTTAGTTATTATTAAATGTATAACTAATACTTATCTTCTTAATTATCGAAATTTTACATTTTAACATAATTTCACAATGCAATAATACATCATGCATAAGGAAGAAATGTTACAATATTTTACATAAGATGTATAAAATTTTAATGTTTAAATATCCTGTATAAACTCTTTTCTTACACTTTTCTTAATGTGTTGGGTATGATATTTTGATTATTCTGTCGATAAAATTCACTGTTCTGTCGACTGGAAACAGTTGTTATACAAATGATTATTATTTTTGCCAGCCTTACATTAGTGGGAATTAGTTAACATCAATCATAAGATTTTCGTTTATGAGATCTGAAAAGCTGATAAGTATTAGTATGCATGCATCAGTATGGGTTTTACTGTTTATTATGCCGTATTTGATATTTGATTTCTCAGCAGTGAAACTTTTTGAATTTTCACGGGTTTTTAATTTCGCAATTGCCATACTGTTTTTTTACTTTAACTACTTTATCCTGGTCCCGAACTTTCTTCTGAGAAAAAGAATATTCATATTCTTCTTGGTTATAGTATTAAGCGTTGGAGTAAGCATTGGGTTAAGCGTTTTAATAAAGAATGTGGCTCCAAACGCCTTTTTAAGTGAAAAAGAAATATCCGATCAAAGTAATTATAATACCAATGAAGTTGAAACAACTCAGGAGGTTTATGCTATTGACGAGTCATCTGATAAACAATTCAACAAGTTTATTGAACAGAACAGGAAGCACTTCTTTATAAAAAAACGGTTTACATCATTATTGATATTATTTGTCTTGTTTAGTTTTTTGATAAGTACAATTATTAAACTTACAAGAGAGTGGTACCAAAACGAAAAGCTTAAACAGGAAATGGAAAATACCAGCCTTAAGTCTGAATTGTCATTTCTTAAATCGCAGGTAAATCCACATTTCCTGTTTAACACTCTTAACGGTATATATGCACTCGCAATTAAAAAATCTGATGAAACACCAACGGCAATTGTCAAACTATCTGAATTAATGAGATATATGCTTTATGAGTCGGAAAAAGATCTTGTATTACTTGATGATGAAATAGAATACCTGAGGAATTTTATAGAATTGCAAAAACTACGCTTACCAAAAAATGCCAGCATTGTTTTTAATACCGGATCGAATGTAACTAAAGGAATAACAATTGAACCTATGCTGTTTATAGCTTTTGTTGAGAATGCATTTAAGCACGGACAGGATATCGATGGTGTTGAAATTTCGGTTGAATTGAAAGTAAATGAAAGTGAACTGATATTAGATGTAGTCAATAGTATATCAAATTCAGCCTCCAAGGATCATACTTCAGGAATAGGATTGGTTAATATTCGTAAACGACTTGATTTATTGTATGGTGAAAACTACAACCTTGAGCAGTGGGTACATGATAATTATTACAATATCTGTTTAAAACTAAAATTAAAAAAGCCATGAATTGTATAATTGTTGATGATGAACCTCTGGCAAGAGAAATACTCGAGCAATTTGTTGGTAAAGTACCTTTTTTAAACCTAAAAGCTATATGTAGTAATGCTTTTCAGGCTATGGACGTAATTAATAATGATAAAATTGATCTGATATTTCTTGATATTCAGATGCCGGATTTATCGGGTATGCAGATGTATAAATCATTAAAAAACAAACCCCAGGTCATATTTACAACAGCCTACAGTGATTATGCCATTGAAGGATTTGATGTTGATGCTACCGATTATTTATTAAAGCCAACAACATATGAACGATTTATGAAAGCAGTTGTAAAAGCATTTGATATTTATAGCAAAATAAATTCTGATATTGAATTCAGAGGTAAACAAAATAGTACAGAATTTCTTTTTGTAAAAGACGGTACAAAAACCATTAATGTTCGTCTTTCAGATGTTCTTTATATGGAAGGAATGAAAGATTATATAAGGATACATACCAGTGATAGAACCATAACAACCCTAATGTCAATGCAGCTAATGATGGAGAAATTAGATCCTGAAATATTTATAAGAGTTCATCGTTCATATATAGTTTCCATTTCAAATATTGACACTATCCAACGTAACAGGATTATTATTGGTGATAAGTGGATACCCGTTGGTGATTTCTATAAAGAAAATTTCAGAGAACTGATAAATAAGTATAATTAGCAGTGTTGAGGGTTTAACCATTATATATCATACAGGAATTAATTCCTTATCGATTATAAGAACATTTCTGTCTGATTTCTAAATGCTCCTGTATAAAAATTTTGTTAGTTGATAAACCCCAATGCAATTTTGCGTTGTATTATTGAGAAGAAAACCTGTAAATGCCTGGTAGATTTTGTAAAAAAGATGCTTTTACCTATTTGTAACGATTCAGTCATAACATGAGCAAGTTCATCTTGAAACAAATATGTGGAAACAGGAAAGGTTACCGGCTTTTTGAGTGATATCATAATTCAAATTTGTATTTTTTAACATATATCAGGAGAACTAAAACAATGAGTTTGGACAGTTTGCGTTTATCAACCTTAATGAAAAGAAATAAAATATATGTATCAGGAATTAAAATATTGTGTAGTTAAAGTAGAGATAAAAGAGAAAAGAAGAGTTATTAATCAAGAGGGTAATTTTTTTTAATCTGATTGTCAAATTTTAATAACCCGTAGTATAGGTGTTTTCCTGCCCGCCTTTAAAGCAGGACTTATAATATAAGAGGCTATAAATATGTTAAAAGTAAAATTGATTTCAATTATTTTAATAATCTTTTCATTAGGATTAGCTGCACAGAACCGGTCCACTTTAAGTGGATATGTAAGAGATGCATCATCAGGTGAGGAGTTGATAGGGGCAACAATTTACATTGAAGAACTAGAAAGCGGAGGGGTTACAAATGTTTATGGTTTTTATTCAGTAACAGTACCAAACTCAAAATATAATATCAGGTATAGTTATGTTGGGTTTGAGTCAAAAACAATTGTGGTTGATCTCCGGTCTGATAGAATAATTGATATTGAACTGGAAACAACAGAATCAACCCTGAATGAGGTTGTTATTAAAGGTGTGGCAGATAATGAAAATATCCGTTCCTCGGAAATGGGAGTTGTAAAGATGGATATTAAAGAAATAAACAAAATACCTGTACTATTTGGTGAACAGGATATCATAAAAACACTTACATTGATGCCAGGAGTAAGCGGCGGAGGAGAAGGAAAGGGTGGATTTTACGTAAGAGGCGGAAATACAGACCAAAACCTTATTCTGCTGGACGAAGCTCCTGTATATAATGCAAGCCATTTAATGGGTTTCTTTTCTGTATTTAATTCTGATGCCATTAAAGATATGACCCTTTATAAAGCAGGTATTCCTGCAAAATTTGGCGGAAGGCTTAGCTCTGTACTGGATGTACACATGAAGGATGGAAACCAGAAACAATATAACGTTTCAGGAGGTTTAGGATTAATTTCATCAAGATTAACTGTTGAAGGACCAATTGTACAGGATAAAGGGGCATTTATAGTTTCGGGTCGTAGAACCTATGCGGATATAATATATGGTTTATTTGATTCAGATTTTGACGATATGGCCCTATTCTTCTATGATTTAAACGCAAAAGCAAATTATAAAATAGGAACCAGCGACAGAATATTTATTTCAGGATATTTTGGTAAAGATAAACTTGGTACTGAGAACTTTGGCTTTGAATGGGGTAATACCACAGGCACATTTCGATGGAATCATTTATTTAATAGCAGGCTTTTCTCAAATACTTCGTTGATCTATAGCAGTTATGATTATGAAATAGACATAAACCAAAGCAACTCTGAGTTCAACATATCATCCGGTATTGAAGATTATCACGTTAAGCAGGATTTTACTTACTTTTTGAACACAAACAACAAAATCAAGTTTGGAATGGATGTTATTTATCATACTTTCAAACCAGGTGAACTGCTTTCAGAAGGCGATACACAAACAGATAATATTATAATTGATAAAAAATATGCTTTCGAAAGCGGATTGTACCTTTCCAATGAACAGAAAATTGGATCAACCATTGCTATGGAATATGGTATCAGACTTTCAATGTTTAACGAAGTAGGTCCGGGATTTGTTTATCAATATGATGAAAACGGTGAAATAATAGGTGAGGAATCATATAATAAGGGAGATATTATTAAAACATATATAGTTCCTGAGCCCAGGATATCAATGAGTTATATTCTGAATGAGAAAAGCTCGGTGAAGGCCTCCTACCAAAGAAATGCACAATATATACACCTTCTTTCGGCATCAACATCCGACAATCCGACCGATGTATGGATGCCAAGTAGTTCACTTATTAAACCTGAAACGGCAAATCAGTATTCAATAGGATATTTTAGAAACTTTTTGAATAACACATTTGAAACATCTATAGAAGTTTATTATAAAAACATGACAGACCTGGTTGATTATAAGGATGGAGCAAATGTACTGCTTAATGAGCATGTGGAAGCTGATCTGGTATTTGGAACGGGAAGATCCTATGGGATTGAATTTATGATAAAAAAGAGTTTGGGAAGATTTACCGGCTGGCTTGGATATACCCTGTCGAAAACCGAAAATAAATTTGATGCGATTAACGATGGAAACTGGTTTTCAGCAAGACAAGACAGGACAAATGATATTTCAATTGTTGGAATGTACGAACTATCCGACAAAGTATCGGTATCAGCCACATGGATTTATTACACAGGAGATGCTGTAACCATGCCAAGTGGTCAATATTTAATAGATGGTAATATTGTACCTTTATATACAGAAAGAAACGGATATCGGATGCCTGATTATCACAGGCTTGATTTAAGCTTAACACTTAAGGGAAAGCAAACAAAAAAATTTAAGTCAAGCTGGAATTTCTCAATATATAATGCATATGCTCGTGAAAATGCATATTCAATCTCATTTGCAGAAAGCGAAACCATGCCGGGAGTTATGGAATCAACACAATTCTCATTATTTTCAATCGTCCCATCAATTACATGGAATTTTAAATTTTAGTAAAAATGAAAAAAAACAAATATATCTGGTACGTAGTTTTACTGAGCCTTATTTTTGGCTCATGTGAAAAAAAAGTAATTCTTGATTTGAACACAGCAGAACCCAAAATAGTTATTGAAGGTAATGTATCATCTGAACCGGGGCCATATACAGTTACAATTACAACATCCGGTGATTATTATACTGCTGAAGGAATAGAGCCTGTAACAGAGGCAATTGTAATGATATCTGATGACCTTGGCAACACAGATACCTTATCAGAAATTAACCAGGGAGTTTATAAAACTGATGAACTTGCTGGAGAGAGTTTGAGGACATATTCAATTTTAGTAATTAGTGATGGGGTGGAATATTCAGGATCAGATTACCTTCCTGAGCAGGTATTTATCGACTCTCTTGAATACGAGAAAGTGGAAAACAGTGGTCCCGGACCCGGAAATGATGATGTATCCAGATACAATATTTATTGTTATTTCAATGATGCCGTTGAAACAGAGGATTATTATCGCTTTAATATTTTTGTAAATGGTATTGCTGTTGGTGGTAATCGTAACTACTATTCGCTGACAAGCGACCGGCGTTTTAATGGTTATCATGTTAAGCATACATTAAGAAGAATTGAAGCTGAACCCGGAGATACCATAACAATCGGACTTAACGCAATAGGATATAATACATATGAATATTTCCGAACTTTAAATGATGCACTGAATTCAGGAGGAATGGGTAGCACACCCTATAATCCTGTATCAAATTTAAGTAATGAAGCTCTGGGTTATTTTGGAACCTATACAAACGATACACAGAGTATAATTCTGTATTAAAATATTCGTATTTAGTGACAATTGCTGTGAAACGACAGAAAATATGAAACTTTCAGTCTTATGATTTTTTGTAGATTTGAAAATCATGAGATGTGCTGATTGTCTAAAACTTCTAATTTTTCTGGCTGTAACTTATTTTTTCTCAGTCATTAATCCGATAAATTGCGGAGCCCAGCAGAAAAATAATACCGGAACCATTCTTGAGCTGAATGTTGATAATGACATAGTATTTTTGATCGACAGGTATTATTCCAGCGGGGTTTCATTTTCTGTGTATTCTCCCTGGATGAAAAAGTCACCTTTTAATCATCTGCTTCTGCCACATAATTCAAATGAGAAAGTGTATTACTCATTAAGTGTTACTCACAGAATGTACACCCCTGAAAGAACACTTACTCCTGAAATTCAGCATAATGACTATCCCTATTCTTCCTATTTATTGTTTGGTAATCACAAAATGTCTTTTAGTTCTGAAAATCTGATAAAAAGAATATCCGGATTTGAAATAGGGGTAATAGGACCTGCCGCCGGTGGAGAAAATATACAAAATGGCCTGCACGAAAACATACCATTTGCAGAAACATCTCTGGGCTGGCATAATCAGATTAAAAACGACTTTTGTCTGCAATATAATGTCCTTATTGAGAAAGGATTAATAAATTTGCATTCACTGGAATTTAATGGTTTTGTTGGTGCAAAAATTGGTGTGCCACATACTCAGGCTCATATCGGTGCAGGTTTGAGAGCAGGAATATTTGATGATTATTTCAAAGGAATGGGAGTTGATTTAAGTTCTGAATTTCGAATTTGGATGTTCATAAGAGGCTGTATTTACCTGGTAAATTATAATGCAGTGTTACAAGGAGGAACAATTAACCAGAATAATGTTCATACCTTCAGGGAAATAGAGAAAACATTGTTGCATGGTAAGTTTGGAGGAGTGTTGCAGTACCGAAATACAAGTATTGAGTATGGAATGGAAGTACGGTCACCCGAATTTGTATCTGCTTTTTGGCACCGCTGGGCACACATTGCCATGGTTATTTCTTTGTAAAATTTACAATTGTATTGTTATATCAAATCCATAAACAGGTAGGGGTTTAGTGTATTAGTTATATTTGCAGATAATAAATACTATTTGATAATGGCACTTACTCCAACTAATCCAATACCTCTGGGATTTTCAATACCAGAGTTTAATTTATCGGATCCTGTTACAAACAGAATGGTTTCATCCGATGACATAAAAGGTGAAAAAGGAACATTGGTAATGTTTATTTGCAATCATTGCCCATATGTTCTTCATGTTATTCATGAACTTGTGAAAATAGGTTATGATTATATGTCCAAAGGAATTGGAATAGTAGCAATTAACTCCAATGATGTTGTAAAATACCCTGATGATCATCCTGACAAGATGAAAGAAATGGCATTATCACTTAAATTTCCTTATCCGTATTTATTTGATGAAACACAGGAAGTTGCCAAAGCATATGATGCTGCCTGTACTCCTGATTTTAACCTGTTTGATGCAAGTGGTAGTTGCGTTTACAGAGGTCAGCTTGACGGATCCCGTCCCGGGAATGATATTCCGGTTAGCGGTAAAGACCTCAGGGCAGCCCTCGATCTGGTAGTTGCAAACAAAAAAGTACCTGAAGATCAAATACCAAGTACCGGGTGTAATATAAAGTGGAAAGAATAGCTCCTGAGCAAGATTAGTTTTCCTGAAAGGTAATTATTGGAGATTACTATCTAAACTGATAATACATAGACAGAACAAGTGCATCATTATATCTGCCGTGATCAAAGAACCTGAATACATCACCTGTTACATTTTCTGAAAATACGTTTAATAAAGAGTTGTTGGTTCTAAAATTTACACCAATCTCAGGAGTAATGTTAAATTGAAAACCGAGATTAAACTGTAAGGTAACCCTTGCCGGTTTTACGTAATATTGCTGATCACTGATTACTTCCTGATTAACCTCTTCGTGATAACCCATTAAAAATCCGGCTGAAGGACCACCAAAGAAGGTAAAAATGCCTGTTTTATATTGATAAAGTAAAGGTAATTCAATATAATTTAGTCTTAGTAAATATGATTGATACCCGTTTTTTTCGGTTGGGTTTTCACGACTTCCTTTCTGAAAATATGTTAGCTCAAGTTGAAGACCTGATGCTTTGCCCACATCCAGACTTACAAATCCTCCTGCAAAAATTCCTGCTTTGTTAAAACCGGAATAGGAATCACCTGCAACCTGCGATCCAACCAATCCCGCAATAACACCACCATGAAACTCCTGTGCTGAAGCAATGTTTGACAGAAAGAAAATGATAAATGTCAGTGTAATATAACTATGTTTCATCGTTTACGTCTTAATCGGGTAAAGATATAAAAAGAATGATGTAAATCTACGTCTGATTTGAAGGTTATGAAGTGAATTTCAGTAGTGAAATTATGAGTCCTGTTGTTAAGTGCCGGACATAAAACATCATTGTATCAAAAAAATAGTCCCTGCAAAGAAATAATATCACCCTGTTTTAATTAGCATATAATCAGATAGATACATCGTTAGAAGATCATTCCCTCTTATAAATTTTGAAAATAATTCATCAAATTGCTTGACATCAGTTCTAAAATTATTAATTTTGACCATTTGATTAAACTAAATAGTTGAAACAATTGGTTAGTAAAATAGAAAATACTGAATTCAAAATAATAACTGCAGCAAGAAAAGTGTTTTTAAGAAAAGGTATGGACGGGGCACGAATGCAGGAAATAGCTGATGAAGCCGGAATTAATAAATCGTTATTACATTATTATTTCAGATCAAAGGATAAACTATTCGACAGGGTTTTTTCAGATACATTTAAGAGTGTTGTTGAAACAATTAATAAGGTGTTTTCAACATCTGATACTCTTGAAACATTTCTGGAAAATTTTATAAAAGGATATACTTCTGTACTTCGTGAGAAACCATATATCCCAAATTTTGTATTACATGAATTAAGCAGAAATCCACAGCGGATTGTTGAATATATTAATACTACCAATTTTGATAAATCCCGGATTATTTCGCTAATCGCATCCGAGCCCGACTTAAATGTGAGGCCATATGATCCATTACAGCTAATAGTTGATATTATAGCGTTATGTATATTTCCATTTGTTGCAAGACCAATAATTTCAGGATTTCTGTTTGAAGATGATGTTGAAGCATACAATTCTTTTCTTGAAGAAAGAACGCAGCATATTATTGATTTTGTAAAAGCGTCTGTTTTTGTTCAAAAATAACCAGGTATGAAAAAGTTATGTATTATTTTGATAACCATTAGTTGTGTCAGGTTACTTGAGGCACAGGTCGATAATTTAATAACTCTTGAGATTTGTTATGAGAATGCAAAGATCAATTACCCGAACTATAAACAAACAGATCTGAATAATGCGATTTACAAACTTAATGTTGAGAATACAGGATCAAATTACTATCCGACATTGAATTTAAACGGACAAATTAGCTGGCAGTCAGATGTTACTAAAATTAATATACCGGCAGCGGCAGGTTTTAAGGCCCCGGAGATAAGTAAAGACTGGTATAAAATAAATTTTGATGTTAATCAGGTAATATATGATGGTGGTGTAACAAAGGGACAAAAGCAGGTTCATGAAAAGGAACGTGTGGTATCAAACCAGGAGGTTATTATAGAACTGTATCAGCTAAAAGAAAGAGTAAATCATCTTTATTTTAATATTATATTTCTAAAAAAGAATATTGAAATACTGGACTTGCTGCGTCAGAATCTTACAGCCGGAATTGATGAATCTGAGCAGGCTTACAGGAATGGAGTTATATTGAAATCAGAATTGAATAAACTTAAAGTCGAGTTAATTCAGGTTGACCAGGAAGTGATCGATAAAAACTCAGATATTGAATCGGTTATATCTGCGCTAAATGAACTGACCAAACTAAATATTAAATCTGCCAATGAACTTAAAACGCCGGAATTAACTATTACAGATTATAGTTTTATTAATAATCGTCCGGAATTCTTAATGCTTAACAAACAACAGGATATGTTAACTGCTGTTAAAGATCTCACCAATTCAAAGCGAAGACCAAAATTTTCTGCTTTTGGCCAGGTTGGTTATGGTCGTCCGGGTTATGACATGCTGAATGATAATTTCGACGATTATTATATGATAGGTGCAAGAATGAACTGGAATATCTGGGATTGGAACAAAACCAAAAATGAGAAACAGGTATTGGATATTCAACATGAAATAATTGATCAGAAGAAACAAACTTTCAATCAAAATCTCAGAACCGAACTGATCAAAAGAATGGGAGAGATTTCAAAATATAAAGAATTGATTACTACAGATGAAAAAATCATTGAATTACAGGATAATGTTGTAAAAACCACATTAGCACAATTTAATAACGGATCTATTACATCAACAACCTATCTGATTGAACTAAATAAACTTACAAAAGCAAAAATTGCTATGGAATCTCATAAGCTGCAATATGTTTTTGCCAAATATCAATATCTTACTGCAATTGGTAATTTGTAACCTTCAAATTAATGAACATGAAAAATTTGTTATTTCTACTAATTTTAGGTGTAACCATACTTACATCATGTGAGTACAAGGACAATAAGTCAGACGCCTATGGTAATTTTGAAGCCACTGAAGTTATTGTCTCATCCCAGGCATCAGGTCAAATAGTTGATTTTAAACTGGAAGAAGGGAATGAGCTACAGATTAATCAAACTGTAGGATTAATTGATACTGTGGCCCTTCAATTAAATAAGAAGCTTTTGGAACAACAAAAAGTTACCATAGCTTCACAATACGATAATTTGAATGCAGAAATAGCTGTTCTTGAACAGCAATTGAGTAACAGCAGGATAAATCAGAACAGAATTATTAATTTGTTTAATTCAGGAGCTGCTACACAAAAACAACTGGATGACATCAATGGAATGGTTGACCTGATATTAAAGCAGATTGCAGCTGCCAAAACTAAGAGAAATAATATCTATGACCAGATTAACAGTGTGGATGTTCAGATAGAACAGGTTAACGAAGCTCTTGATAAATGTATAATTGTAAATCCGGTTAAAGGAACAGTATTGGTGAAATATGCTGAAGCAGGAGAAGTTGCAGGTATTGGAAAACCTCTGTACAAAATAGCTGACCTTAGTGAAATGAAACTTAAGGCATATATCAGTGGTGCACAGTTGCCGCATGTAAATATTGGTCAGGTAGTAGAAGTGTTGTTTGACAAATCTGAAAAGGAAAATACGAGTGCTAAAGGAGTAATAAGCTGGATTTCACAGACAGCTGAATTTACTCCAAAAACTATACAAACCAAGCAGGAACGGGTTAATCTTGTTTATGCAATAAAAGTAACTGTTAAAAATAATGGGGCTATAAAAATAGGAATGCCCGGAGAACTTAACTTTAGTAATAATTAATAAAAACAATTGTATGAAAAAACTAACTATGATTTTTACTGTTTTTTGCCTGGCACTATTGCCGGTAATGGAAATAAGCGCTCAGGAAGTAACTTCCGGTGATATTGTTGGTACCTGGCTTAATGAGGATAAGGATGCTCATATTGAAATATTTAAAAAAGGCGATGCTTTTTTTGGTAAAATTGTATGGATAAAAGAACCTATTGATCCGGAAACTGGTAAACCAAAACTAGATAAACACAACCCTGACCCTGAATTGAGAAGCAGACCAAGCCTTGGACTAATGCTACTGACAAACTTTGTTTTCGATGATGATGAATGGGAAGATGGCGAAATATATGACCCAAAAAGCGGTAAAACATATAGTTGTTACATGGTATTTCCAAATGAAAAAGATCTTGACAGACTAAAGATCAGAGGTTATATTGGTGTTAGTTTGTTAGGGAAAACGACATATTGGACAAGAGTAAAAGAATAATCAATTAATAACACTCTGCACTACTACATTTAACAGGGAAGAAATCTTGTCAGCAGATATTAACATAACCAATGTAAGCAAGTCGTACAATGAAGTTGTTGCGTTAAAGAATATTAACCTGACAATAGACAATGGTGAACTGTTTGGTTTAATAGGGCCCGATGGAGCAGGAAAGACAACTCTTTTTAGAATACTCACAAGTCTGGTTCTCCCAACTGATGGTGAAGTACATATTGGAGAATTAGATGTTGTTAAGGACTATAAAAAAGTACGACGAAATACAGGCTATATGCCAGGCAGGTTCTCATTGTATTCAGACTTAACTGTTGAAGAGAACCTAAACTTTTATGCAAGCATTTTTAATACCTCATTAAAGGAGAATTACGATCTTATTAAAGATATCTATATTCAGATTGAACCTTATAAAAAGCGTCGTGCCGGTGACTTATCTGGAGGAATGAAACAAAAGCTTGCTCTTTCCTGTGCATTGATTCACAGCCCGCAATTAATAATACTTGATGAACCCACAACCGGTGTTGACGCAGTATCACGAATGGAATTCTGGGAATTGCTGAAGAAAATGCAAAAACGTGGTATGACCATACTGGTATCAACTCCATATATGGATGAAGCAGCGTTATGCGACCGTGTGGCACTTATGCAAAATGGAAAACTACTTGCGGTTGATAAACCGCAGAATATTGTGAATTCGTATAAAGGCAGTTTGTTTGCAGTTAGTGCCAATAATATGCACAGTTTGCTTAGTGACCTTGAGAAATTGGATAATACTAAACAGGTATTCCGGTTTGGTGAAACAATTCACATTACATCAAACATTGAAAGTGATAATCAATATATCGAAGAAGTAAATAAACATCTTGTTAGTTGCGGATATAATAATATCAGCATCAAAAAGACAAACCCGGTAATTGAAGATTGTTTTCTTGCTCTTATGGACATTGAAACCGAAGATAAAGACAAAGCTGAATAATCTGCAATAAATAAATATTGAATTGAACGAAAGAGAAAAAATAATAGAAGTAAAAGAACTTGTTAAAAAGTTTGGAAATTTTACTGCCAACAACAAGCTTACGTTCGATGTTTTTAAAGGTGAGATATTTGGCTTCCTGGGAGCAAACGGAGCCGGAAAAACAACTGCAATAAAAATACTTTGTGGACTATCCGCTCCCACTTCCGGTTTTGCAAAAGTGGCGGGATGGGATGTTGGCAAATATCCTAATAAGGTAAAATCCAATATCGGGTATATGAGCCAAAAGTTTTCTCTTTATAATGATATGACGGTTAAAGAGAATTTCAGGTTTTATGGTGGTATTTACGGACTTCCCGGGAAAGAGATAAGCAACAAAACCAGTTACTATCTTGAAAAACTCAAAATGGAACATACCCAAAATGTGGTTTTGAACGAAATACCACTGGGATGGAAACAAAAGCTTGCTTTTTCGGTTGCTAACATTCATGACCCCAAAGTGGTTTTTCTGGATGAACCCACCGGAGGTGTTGATCCGGTTACAAGGAGACAATTCTGGGAGATGATATATGAAACTGCAGATAAAGGAACAACCGTTTTTGTTACCACACATTATATGGACGAAGCTGAATATTGCGAACGGGTTTCAATAATGTCTGAAGGGATAATTGAGGCACTTGATACACCGGCTAAACTGAAAGAACATTATGGTGTAGATACCATGAATGATGTATTTATAAAAATAGCCAGATAATATATAATGAAAGCATTTATCAAAAAGGAATTTTTACATATTTTCAGGGATTACCGGTCAATGGTTATTTTGTTCGGTATGCCTTTGGTTATGGTCCTGCTTTTTGGTTTTGCAATTACCAATGATATAACAAATGCCAGAATAGCTGTACTGGATAATTCAAAAGATGTTGTTACCAGACAAATTATCCAAAAACTGGTTTCATCAGGTTATTTTATACTTGAAAATAATATCACTAACCAAAATGAAATTGAGAATGTTTTCACAAGAGGAAAGGTAAAGGAGGTTATTGTTTTTGAGTCGGATTTTGCAAATAAATTAATTACCGGGGGAAACGCAAACATTCAGCTGATTCTTGATGCTTCAGACCCAAATACTGCTAATATTGTAACTTCATATACCAGCGGGATAATAGCATCATACTCAATGGAGTTGATGAAACAACGAAGTATTGCACCGGTTAACATTAATATTGAAAGCAGGATGTACTATAATCCTGAGCTTAAAAGTGTTTATATGTTTGTTCCCGGTATTATTACTGTATTGTTGATGTTAGTATCAGCAATGATGACATCCATATCAATTACCCGGGAGAAAGAAATGGGCACCATGGAGGCATTGCTGGTTTCTCCTTTGAAACCCTTTCAGATAATTATTGGTAAAGTTATGCCATACATGGTACTATCATTTATAAACCTGGTGGTAATACTTATACTGGCTCGTTTTGTATTTATGATGCCTGTTGCAGGTAGCCTTACGTTATTGTTGGCTGAAAGTTTATTATTTATATTGATGTCATTGGCACTGGGAATACTGATTTCAACCATCAGCCGTACTCAGCAACAGGCTATGTTACTATCCATGTTTGCACTGATGTTGCCAACAATCCTGTTATCAGGATTCATATTCCCAATTGAAAACATGCCGGCCATTCTGCAGTACCTGAGTCATATTATGCCATCAAAGTGGTTTATTATAATTGTAAAAAATATTATGCTTAAAGGGACCGGCATTCTTTATTTCTGGAAAGAAACTCTGATAATAATTGTAATGACCATGTTCTTTATTGTAATGAGTATTAAAAAGTTTAAAATAAGGTTGGATTAAGTGAGGACATTACTCTACATATTACAAAAGGAATTTATTCAAATATTCAGGGATAAGTCTATGCTTCCCCTTATTTTTATTGTGCCTGTAATGCAACTGTTGGTTCTATCATACACAGCTACATTTGAAATTAAAGATGTTGATCTCATTGTCCTTGATAATGACAGAACAGGTACATCCCGCGATCTGGTAGTTAGTTTTTCAGGGTCACCATTTTATAATTTTAATGGTTATGCAGAAAATTTTGAGTCCGCACAACAGTTAATTAAAACAGGTGATGCAGACCAATTGTTAGTAATAGAACCAGATTTTGAAAAAAATCTGATAAACGAGAATTCAGGGGAAATCCAGTTAATTACAGACGCGATAAATGGTAACGCTGCGAGTATGATGGTTGCTTATGCTCAATCTATCATTGGCGATTTTAATAAAAACCTGATTATTAACCTGAACCCCACACAGCAGATTGGAATTCCCATTCAAATTGATGCATTGTTTTGGTATAATCCCGAGTTAAACTATATTACCTATATGGTTCCCGGAATTCTGGTACTGCTTGTTACAGTGATAGGAATGTTTTTAGGCAGTATGAATCTGGTTAAAGAGAAGGAAATAGGTACTATTGAGCAAATAAATGTTACACCCATCAAGAAATATCAGTTTATTGCAGGAAAACTTATTCCATTTTGGATCATTGCAAATATTGATCTCGCAATAGGTTTGTTACTGGCATTTCTGGTTTTTAACATTCCGGTAATGGGTAGTGTCAGTTTGCTGTTTGCAGTTGCATCAATATATTTGATTGGAATATTGTCCATTGGGCTGGTAATATCCACATTAACTAATACTATGCAGCAGGCAATGTTTATATCATGGTTTTTCCTCGTTATTTTTATTTTGATGAGTGGATTGTTTACACCAATTGAAAGTATGCCTGACTGGGCACAGATAATTAATCATGCAAATCCGGTGTCCTATTTTATTAAGATAAACAGAATGATTATGTTAAAAGGTTCAGGTTTTCAGGATATACTGGATGAACTAATTATACTGACAGCTTTTGCAGTATCTTTGTTTAGCTTCTCAATACTCAGGTATAGAAAAACCGTATAGAGAAATTAACTTTACTAATTAGCTTCTTTCTTCTCCTTATTTTCTGTTTCCGTTCCTGCTTCCTGTTCTTCTTTTAATGCTTCCAGTTTTCTGCAGGTTGATAACTCAAGAGCTGCCGATTCTAACATCTTTCGGAATACTTCATAGTCACCTTCATTTTCACGGTAGCGATTGAAGAATTTTCGTTGAAGTACTGCCATATCATTTTTCTTGTTAACACGATCAGCCTTAAGTGGAGCTTTCATTGCACTGGTATCATAAACAAATTTGGCAATTTCATATTCACATTGGACATTGGCTAAGGCATAAGCATCCATCTTCATTTGTTCTTTCTTACTATGCCCTTCATTTAAACTTCCACATGAAACTGTCAAAACTACCAGTACTAATAATATAAATTGATATGATTTCTTCATTTGTATAAAAATATTTACAAAAATAAGTATTATTAATCTATTGGAAGAAAGCTTTAGCGTAAGAATGAAGTTTGTTTTGTAATTGCAACAACATGAATGTTTCAGACTATTAACTCACAATACTAATAGCTGATTTAATCCCGTCAGCAGCACTGGATATTATTCCGCCGGCAAAACCACTTCCTTCACCTATAACGTATAAATTGTTAAAACCAATACATAATCCTTGTTTATCCCGTTCCACCTGAATTGGTGCGGATGTTTTACTTTCTAGTCCCATAATGTTTCCCGTTTCAAAACCATTCATTCTGTTGCAGAAATCCTTTAACCCTTCCCGCATTGCAGTTTGAACGTTTCCTGGTAGTAATTCCCATAGTGGAGCCTGAGTTACACCAAGAGGATAACTAAAATCAGATAGGTTTCCGGTTAGATTACCTGAAATAAAATCAGAAATTGTACAACCCGGGATAGTAAAACCGTCTGTAAACTTATAAAATTTACGTTCCAGATCTTCAAGCCAGTCAATGGTTTTAATAGCTGATACTTCTTTTTTCAGCATTCTCCCGATATTGATTGTTGCAACACATGCAGCATTTGCGAATTTATTGTCCCGCATATATCTGCTCATCCCGTTTACAACACTGGTGTCTGAAGTTGCCGAAGCAGGAACAATAACACCTCCAGGGCACATACAAAAACTATAAACATGCTCTCTGTTTTCTCCTTTAGATGTTAATCTGTATTCGGCAGCTTTTACACCCGGCAGACTGGATCTTCCCCATTGTGCAATATTTATTAATTCCTGGGGATGTTCCATTCTGCTGCCAATTGCAAAGTTTTTTGAGTGAAACAATACCCCTTTGCTAATGAGCAATCGATAGGTATCGTATGATGAATGACCAGGGGCAATGAAGAAATAATCTGCATCAAAATCTCCATGATTAGTTGAAATACCGGTAACCTTTCCATTATTTACATGGATGTCCTTCATTTGTGTTTCAAACAGGATTGTTCCTCCTTCATATTCAAATTTATGTCTGAGGTTTTTTACTATGATTTTCAGATTGTCACTGCCAAGATGTGGATGTGTCATATACAATATCTCCTTCGGGCCACCTGCTTCAACATAACTTTTAAGAATGAATTTCTTTTCAAGTGAAATCCGTTTGCTTCTGGATGTTAATTTACCGTCAGAAAATGTACCTGCTCCTCCTTCACCAAAAGCATAATTGCTGACAGGATTGAATATACCTGTAGACTCAAATTTGCTAATTCCGATAGTTCTTTTACCTACTTCTGTGCCACGTTCTATGATCATGGTGTTGTATCCTGATTTTTGCAGTACATATGCTGCAAAAAAACCCGCTGGACCACTGCCAACCACAATAACCCGTTTATTTCTTTTCCTGTATATTAACTCAAGTTCGGGTATTTTCTGAGAAGGTTCCTGCTTTATATCATTTGATGATACTATGATCTTTAGCTCCCAATGGATATTACTCTTTTTTCTTGCATCCAGACTCTTTCTTTCGATTGAATACGAAAAGTTGCCGGTTTTTACAATACCTTTAATTTTCTTAGATAATGAATCTTCAGAATAACCAGTTGGCATTTTCAGAGAAATTGACTTGTATCCCATAGTTTATATCAGGTAATTGACTTCAGCCTGTAAAGATAATGTAAAGCTTATGCTTTATGAATGATTTACCGGAATAACTAAAAAAGCCGGCTTCTAATTTAATCAGGGCCGGCTTTTAATATTTAGATTATGGTAAAACTATTATTTCGTTTTCTCAAATGTTTTGCGAATGTTAATGCCATTATCGGCATTGAGGTTAACAATATAAATGCCTGACCTAAACTTGCTTATGTCAATATTAATTGTTTGGTTTTCACCTAATGCCACACCGTTTGATTCAGTCATTACCTGACCAAGATTATTATAAATAACAATTGAATATTCTGATCCTGCAATTTGGTTAAAGGCAATTTGAATATTGTCTCTTGCTGGATTTGGATAAATAGTAATGTCTTTATCAGCAATTGATTCATAAATACCTATACAATCGTCAATAATAACGTTGTAATCTTCAGTAATAGTTTCACAATTGTTTTGTGTTGCTTCAACCAAGGAAACCACTCCATCACCGGGGCTACCCCACAGAACGGAAATGGTACTTGTACCTGCACCAGAAACAATGCTGCCGCCTGTAACCGTCCAGGTATATGTGTTACCAGCGACTTCCTCAACAGAATAATCTGCCAGTTCATCATCACAAACAAGAGTTAAACCTGAGATTTCAGGAGATGGAATTGCTTCAACATTAATAACAGTAGGATTAGACACTGGTCCTGCACCACAGTCATTTACACCCTGTGCTGTAAGGTTTGCAGTACCTGAGAAGTCATCAGCCCATTCAATATCGGCTTCAAATTCTCCGCCAATCACTACACCTGCATCAACTGGTGATAAATCCCAATATGTTGTATCAGCCATATCTATCAGAGAAACAGTGTAATTGGTTGAGGTTCCGCTACAAGCAATTGCTGGGCCATCTGGATCGTTTGGCTGAGCAGGAGTTTCCAGATAATATAACCATGGAGTACCATACATTTGAAGTTCACATTCTGTGGCAACTGCCATTACAGTGTATGTACCCTCATCTGTTTGATATCCAAAGCTGATAGGGTTACCTGTACCTGCAACAGTTGTTCCTGTATATGCACCATCTTTGTATAATTCATAGTCAATACCTGTTTCTGATCCATCCTGGGTAATTTCAATTCCAGCGCTACCTTCACACATTCCGCCACCATCTGACAGCATAAATGGAGCAGGGGTAAAGTTTAGATTACAGTTGATTGGTGAAGACCATGTGCCGTCACCGCAACTGTTATCAGCTCTTACAGTGATTGTATATACTCCCGTCCAGCTGCCGTCCGAAACAAAGGTTCCTTCAATACCGTCGCCTGAAATTGTTCCGGCATCTGCAGGGGATACCTGCCATGTGTAGGAGTCTGCCCATGCAACAGCATCAGTTGTATATATTTGAGTGGTATTGGCACAAACGCTTGTTTCACCCACAGGAGTGTTAGGTTGAACGGGAGGTACAATAGTCTCTATCATGTCAGTTTCTGTCATTGTACTGTTTGTTGTTCCATCACTAACATACAAAGTAACATCATATGTTCCCTGTGTTTGATATGTAACAACAGGATTCTGAGCAGTTGATGTTGGAGGATCACCACCTTCAAACGTCCAGTTCCATTCGGTAATAGCACCTGTTGATAAATCTGAGTATTCTATTGTTTCACCCTCGCATGTTACAGTATTATTTGCTGTGAAGTTAGCGTTTGCAACATCCGCTTCAAGATCCGGAAGCATTACACTGGTTGAATGTAATACGTACTTATTATCATCATCCTGTATCCATGCAATTAATTCGCAATTCGTATCAACCCAGGTGTTGTCGAATGTAAAGGTTAAGTTAACATCCTGCGTATTTCCACTTGTGAAAGAAACGGGGGTTCCGTTTTCATCTGGCGCCATTAATCTTTCAGTATGATCAATTGTTGACATACCCTGCCAGCTGTAAGGGATATCTGATTCAGTTAATGCAAATCTAACTGCAAGGTTGGTACCACTATATGCAGATACTTCAGTTACCCGAACAACAATATCATAAACATTTCCTGTGTTTTGTCCGTAAAGCTCAACAGTAAATTCTGACTGGATAGCCATTCTGGCATTCACTTTTGGTAGATATGTGCTGTAAAGACTTGTGTTGGGACTACCTCCAACGTGTTCATCATATTCACCGTCAAACTGAGCGGTTGGATATCCTGAAATACCATAATATGAATTTCTTGCAGCTGCTTCAGGAGTGTTAAACGGGTCACTACTATTGTAACTATGATATTTAATACCGGCAACAGGGTCGCCATTGGTATAAAGGTCATCTAGTCCCATTGCTGCTCCGGGACAGTATCCGCAACCAGTTCCTGTTCCTATTTCAATCAGTACTAACTCCCTGTTTACCTGGGCTGTTACACTGTATGCTGAAATAGCAGTGACAAAAAGTAATAATAGAATTTTCTTCATTGTTTTGATTTTGATTTATAATTACTTACATATATAATCTCATGAATGTCTTCTCTCTGTAAATCTATAAAATCCTTTATTATAAAAAATTGTGCAGACCTGGTGATTATACACCACATAAAAAAGACTGACAACCTGTATTGTCAAAACGTTGTTTGCAATTGAATAAGTAGCTTAAAAATATCAGATTATGATTAACGGTTATTTTTGTATTATTTAAAAATTATTTCTCATTAAAAATCCATTTATATTAAATAAAAAATATACTTTTGCGCGCTTTTTTATCAGACATATATTATTTACATTAACATGCTGGTAATCAGTATTGAAAATCAGCAATAAAACACACAGATATGGCATTCATTCAAAAAGACAAACTGTTTAGTTTAAGGTGGATCAGGAATTACAGCCTGATTATTATTGGTGCTTTTATCATGGCATCAGGATTTGTTTTGTTTATAACACCATATAAAATTGTTCCCGGTGGTGTTTATGGTATTTCAATCGTAATACATTATTTGCTTGGAACGCCTGTGGGTATGATGGCACTTGCCTTTGATATACCTTTAACATTAATTGGAATAAAGGTACTTGGACCACGGTTTGGTATGAAAACAGTTGTTGGTTTTTTTGCTACAGCGATTTTCATTGATACCATAACTTATTTTTATGGTATTGAACCATTGGTGAAAGATGATGCTTTATTGTCATCAATATTTGGCGGATTGTTTATAGGTGTTGGCTTAGGTCTTATATTTAAGGCAAAAGCTACTTCTGGAGGATCAGATATAGTGGCGATGATCGTTAGTAAATATACGAAACTACCTTTGGGTCAGCTCATGATCATTGTTGATTCAATTATTGTACTTGTGGGTCTAATTGCTTTCAAAGACTGGAGAATACCTCTTTATTCGTTGATAGTGATATTCATAACAGGTAAAGTAGTTGATGTAATTCTGGAAGGTATGAGTTATGATAAGGTGCTGTTTATTGTATCTGATAAAACTCAGGAAATAAGAGATAAAATTGTAAATGATTTGAACAGGGGAGGAACTCTTGTTAATGGTGAAGGAATGTATAGTGGAAAAGAGAAGTCAATTGTATTCACTGCAGTTACTCGTAGAGAGATGTCCATGTTACAGGAGTATATTCACCAGATCGATCCAAATGCTTTTGTTACTGTTCTTAATTCAAATGAGATACTTGGTAATGGTTTTAAGTCGCTGAAAGAAAAAGTTCAGGAATAGAATTGTTTGTATGTAAGCAGTTGGAAATTTTCATAACTTTACACACAACAATTCAACTATAAAAAAAGTAAGTGATGAAAAATTTTAATTCAACTGACGAAATTCTTGATTTTGCTATAAATGCAGAACAGGAGGCAATTAATTTTTACTCTAATCTATACAATCGTACCAGTAATGCTAATATGAAAGCAGCTTATAAAGAGTTTATTTTGGAAGAGAAATCTCACAGAGATAAGCTAACAAAGCTAAAAGAGGAAGGAAGTTTGTCAGGAATTGAGTTAAAAAAAGTAACAGACCTTAAAATCTCTGATTATATGGTTGAACAGAAAGTTTATGATGATATGGATTATCATGAATCATTAATTGTTGCAATGCATCGTGAGAAGGCTGCTTATAAGCTGTACACCGACCTCGCAGAAATAGCGGATAATGAAGAGCTAAAGAAGTTGTTCAAGTTTCTCGCCCTCGAAGAAGCAAAACACAAACTAAAATTCGAAGTTGAATATGATGATAATGTTATGCAGGAGAATTAATGAACCTTTAACATAAGATAACATGGCCTGAATCATTTACTATGTGGTTCGGGCTTTCCATTATAATGTTTAAGGCCGGATGGATCAAAAACCTTATTTTATTTCAATTATCCAGCTATTTCGATTAGAAATTATACTTTAATCTAAAATCAAAGTGAAATAAAAAGTTATACCCGAAATTACAGGGTTGTTTATCATCATCAGCTAACATAATTACTTCAATAGCTTCATAATATCATTTCCGTTTGCAAAAATCAGCAATGCAAACAATATAATCATTCCAAATATTTGAGCATATTCCAGGAATTTATCGCTTGGTTTTCTGCGTGCGATTATTTCATAAAACAAAAACAATACGTGACCTCCGTCAAGTGCCGGAATTGGCAGTACATTTAATATTGCAAGCATGATTGATAAAAAGGCTGTCAGACGCCAGAAACTTTCCCAGTGCCATTGTTTTGGGAAAATACTACCAATTGTAATAAAGCCACCAACCCCTTCATATGCTTTTACTTCAGGAGAAAACAATAACTTCAGTTGTTTTAAATAATTGTCAATACCACTTATAGTACGTGTAAAACCCTCAGGAATAGCTTCTCCAATGGTATATTCTTTCTTGCTGAATTCAAAAAACTCATCAAGATTACCTTTGGGAAATACACCCATTAATCCTTCTTCACCCAATTGCATCAGGATATCAATTGTATCAGTTTCTCTTTTTATTGTAACAACTACTTCTTCGTTTTTATGATTTAATATCTCATTTCTAAGGTCATTGTAATAAATAAGATATTCTCCATTTATCGCCAGAATAGAGTCACCTATCTGCATTCCGGACTTTTCAGCTATAGATTCTTTTGAAAACCCGCCTGCTATAAATGGGATACGGATAGATAATAATTTAGACTTATGATTAATTAATTTGTTTAAACTACCTTCGGGAAGAACAATTGTAAATGGTTCATTGTTCCTGATAACATCAACACTTTTTACCTCATTAAGTACAAGATTCATGGGTATTTTAATGAAATCATCGACATACTCACCATCAAGAGAAACTATCTTATCACCTGGCATAAATCCCATTTCCATTGCCAGACTGTCAGGTCTTACACCATACTTGTTAACCTCTTTTGTACTTAAATACTCATCACCCCAGTATGATAACATAGTTATGTAGATTACAAATGCAAGAATAACATTCATAATTACACCACCAAGCATTATAATTAACCGCTGCCAGGCCGGTTTCGATCTGAACTCGTATGGTTTTGGTGGTTGTTTCATTGCCTCCTTATCCATCGATTCGTCGATCATTCCTGAGATCTTTACATAACCACCAAGAGGTAGCCATCCCATTCCGTACTCAGTACCTTTGTAGTTGAATTTAAATATTGAAAACCATGGGTTGAAAAACAAATAAAACTTTTCAACTCTTGTTTTAAAAATCTTGGCAGCAGCAAAGTGACCGAATTCATGAACTACAACCAGTATTGACAGGCTTAATAAAAGTTGTAGTATCTGGATTATTACTTCCATTTATATTATGTTATTTTTATACTTAATAATTTCTTTTGCTTTTATCCTTGTAAGTCGATCTGTTTCAATATAATCCGACAGGCCGGGCTTTTCAATAACAGGTATAACATTCATGGTTTTTTCAATAAAATAAGGTATATTATGAAACCCGATTTTACTTTTCAAAAACGCATTAACAGCTATATCATTGGCTGCATTAAGAATACATGGCATGTTACCTCCTGTATTCAAGGCTTTAAAAGCGAGTGCAAGATTACGAAATTTTTTTACATCGGGACGAAGGAAATTTAATGTACCGGTTTTTAATAAATCAAGCTGAGGAATAGAATTACTTACCCTATTGGGATAAGTTAGTGCAAACTGTATATTAATTCGCATATCCGGGTTGCTTAGCAGTGTTTTAACCGTCCCATCTGTGAAATATACCATGGAATGAACAATACTTTCCCGGTGGATTATAACTTCGATCTGTTGGGGCGAAAGGTTAAACAACCATTTTGCCTCAATTGCTTCGAATCCTTTATTCATTAATGTAGCAGAATCAATACTTACCTTTGGACCCATATTCCAGTTTGGATGATTTAAGGCTTCTTCGGGTTTAACATATATAAAATTATCTCTGTCAAGATTATAAAACGGCCCACCTGATGCTGTTAGCATAACTTTCTGAACCGGATTGTCAAGTTCACCCATTAAACACTGAAAAATGGCAGAATGTTCTGAATCTACAGGGATAATCTGTGCCCCGTTTTTTATTGCAGTTCCTGATATTATATCGCCTGCAATTACCAGACTTTCCTTATTTGCCAGAGCTACTTTCTTCCTGTTTTTCAATGCAGTAAGCATAGGATTGAGTCCGCTGATACCTACAATTCCAAGTACAACAATATCAATAGTTTGCATCTCAACTACCTGATTTATTGCCTCTGAACCGGCATATACTTTTATATCGTAATTCTCAAGCGCATCTCTTACAAAACCAAAATGATCTTCATTTCCAATAACAACCACATTTGGTAAAAATTTTATTGCCTGTTTTATCAGTAAATTGAAATTATTAAAAGCAGTAAGAACCTCTACCTCAAATAAATCGCAATGGTCATCAATAACACTCAGCGTTTGAGTACCAATTGATCCAGTAGATCCTAACACGGCAATTCGTTTCTTCATAAAATTTCTGATTCTCTTCTTTGTAAGTAATCTAAGCTAATTAAACAAGATGTACTCTTCCGGGTTTACCGGAGATCCGTTTTCCCATAACTCAAAATGAAGGTGTGGCCCTGTTGTCAGTTCACCCGACTGTCCTGAAATGGCAATGGGTTCACCTGCATTGACATGATCTCCTTCTTTTTTAAGTAATACTGAATTATGTTTGTAAACAGACAGAAAATTCCTTTCGTGTTGAAGGCAGATAATATATCCTGTTTCAAGTGTCCATCCGGCGAATATTACTATTCCTTCAAGTGTTGCTTTTACTGCTTCGTTATGAGAAGCAACAATATCAATACCATAATGGTTTTCACTAATGTTAAACGAGGATGTTATGATACCCTGTAATGGTGTGAAAAAGTTAAAACTCTTAACCGTCTCCTCGTTAGAGCCCCTTAATTGCCCGGATTCATTAAAATACAAATTATGCATTGTCTGGTTTTCAAACTCAGCTCTTAATATACTATCGTTTATTGATTTTTCATTTTTAATGTTGTCATAATCGAACTCTGTTTGTTCAACCTCGTTAATATGGTCTTCTACAGGGTTTTCTTCAAAGATATTTTTAATGCTGGCTATATACTTATTTTTTCTATCAATGTCCTGAAGCAATGAATCTGCAATTATATTCAGGTTGTACAATTGCCTTTTATCATCAATATCAGGATAACCGGGAATAAATTTCTTTATGGAAGTATTGGCTATCAACAGGAAAGTCAAAGACATGAAAATAATTCCAATACTGAAAACAAATACGAAAACATTTAGTCTTGTTAATCTGAACGAAAATCTGTCCTCAAATGTCTGATCATTAAAAATAACCAACCTGTACTTACTGCGCAGGTTATAATACCATTTTTTATTTTTCTTTGATTTAGCCATTTTTCCGATTGCAAAGGTATAAAAGCAAAATAAACAGCATGTAAAGATATGGTTGAATTATTACGAGATGAAGATTATTACTTAAATAAATTTTCGCCAATTAGATATAAAATATAAATTGGCGGGATACAGTAGTTGGACAAATATCATAGAAGCCATCTATGTTGGCCTATGTTTTAACTACAAAAATTATAACATTTTCGGATTGTTTAAAACTTGTTTTTTCAGTCAGTGATATAGGTCGTACCGGATAAATATTATTTATTACTACAGATTTTGTAGTAATAAATAAAATCAAAAACAAACTAATTCCGAATATTTATGGTTTTTCATTAAACTCTAATTATTTTTGCCAGTCGTAATTTGTAATAAATTGCATCAAATTTAGTTATTAAGGATAAATTGTAACTTTTGACTAAACGTTTATTAAATAAGTATTTACTTTTAACTGCAACAATATCAGTGTTGTTGCTGGTCAACTCATGTTCAACAAAAAAGAATACCTGGACACGCAGGGCCTATCATAACTTAACCTGCCACTACAATGTATATTGGAATGGTATGGTAAGTTTGAACGAAGGTAAACAACTGCTACGGGATAAAGTTGTAGATGATCATAATAACATATTAAGTGTTTATAACTTCGGTACAAAAGAAGATGCTGTAACGCTTAACCCAAAAATGGATCGAACCATAAAAAAAGCATCTATTGGGATACAGCGACATTCAATGACCTTTGGTGGTAAAGAATATATTAAATGGGTTAAGGATAGTTACCTGATGATGGGCAAGGCTCATTTCTACAAACAGGATTATACCAGTGCCCGTCGTGTTTTTGATTATGTTGCAAAAGAATATGAGTCATCACCTATCCATTATGATGCTATATTGTGGTTGGCAAGAACTTATATACAAACCGAGAGGTTTGAAAAGGCAGAAGCAACATTAAATTTGCTGCAGAGCAAGATAAATGAACCTGATTTTCCCCGTAAAGTTGAAAGAGAAATGCCTGCAGTTTATGCTGACTTTTATCTGTCAAAAAGAAACTATGATGCAGCTTACCCTTATCTTGAAAGAGGTATTGAGGTGTCGCCTGATAAATACATCGTTACACGAATGTATTATATTCTCGGACAGATAAATCAGCTTGAAAAAAACTATGATAAGGCTACTGAATTTTATGAGAAGGTAATAAAGAGGAATCCTCCATATAAAATGGCTTTTGAAGCCCAGATGAATATTGCCAACTGCTACGATGAAGGTTCTGGAGATAGCAAGCATATAAATAAGGTGTTGCTTAAAATGGCAAAAGAGACGAAAAATAAAGAATATCTCGACCAGATTTATTATGCATTGGCTCAAATAGCAATTAGTGACAAAAAAGATACACTTGGCATATATTATCTAAAAAAGTCAGTTAGTACAAGTGTTAGTGATCCGGTACAGAAAACAACTTCATCACTTGAACTTGCAGATATTTATTTCAATAAAGGAAGCTATCAGGATGCTCAGGCATATTATGATACTGCTGCCATGTCGCTTCCAAAGGATTATCCTGATTACGAAGCAATCTTAAGTAAAACTTCCGTTCTGTCCGACTTGGTTACTCAGGTTCAGGTAATAAAATTGCAGGATAGTCTCCAAAGACTTGCAATGATGGACAGTACTGCTTTGTTTGCTATGGTTGATAAACTTATTGAGGATTATGAAGCAGAACAGGAAAGAATAGCTGAAGAAAAAGAACAAGGCCAGGGAACACAATTTGTTGATATGACAAGAACCCGTACATCCCAACCCCTGGGAGGAGGGTGGTATTTTGATAATACTGCTGCACTGGGTCGCGGACGAACCGAATTTATAAAAAAATGGGGAGACAGAAAACTGGAAGATAACTGGAGGTTGACAGATAAACGTTCAGTTATGCAGTCTTATGAAGATGATGAAGAATTAACAGAAGACGACAGTGAAGCAAAAAGAGATAGTACAATAGTGCTCGTAACTAATCCAAGAGACCGACAGTTTTATTTGCAGCACATTCCGAGAACCGAGGAGCAGTTAATCGTATCTGACAGCCTTATTGTTGAAGCGTACAATCAGCTTTCTTATTTATATTATGAAGAATTGAAAGATACGGCTATCGCCCTTGATACATATCTTGAATTTCAAGAGAAATATCCGAATAATAAATACAGACTGGATTCCTGGTATGCATTATTCAAGATATATAAAGATATGGGGAATGTTGAAGAGGCAAATTATTATGGTAACCTTATAGTAAGCAATTATCCGGAAAGTAATTATGCCAAAGTTATTCAGGATCCCGACTATTTCGTGAAATTGAGCCAGCAACAAAATGAGGCTGCTAAGCTCTATGAAAAAACTTTTAAAGCCTTTAACAGAGAGCAGTATTACAGGGTTATTAATTATTCTGATCAGGCTGCTGATCTGTATCCTGGTGATACTGGACTGATTCCAAAGTTTTTATATCTCCGTGCAATATCTCTTGGTGCTGTTGATGTCGTTGATACATTATATTCTTCACTTCAGGCATTAATTAAGGAGTATCCGACAAGTTCAGTGGCACCATTAGCCAGTTCTGTAATAAAAACATTACAACTTGAATATGGGTTTGGTGTACCTGATGGATCCGGCACAAACGCAACAGGAGAAAACGAACAATCAATTTATAAGTTTAATCCTGCAGAAATGCATCTGGTTATGATTATTGTTCAATCTGAGGAAGTTAATATTAGTGCTTTGAAGATAAGAATTTCTGATTTTAACAAAAAATATTTCAGGCTAAAACGACTTAGAGTAAAAAGCCTGATGCTGGATGACCAGCATACTCTGGTTACAATTGGTAACTTTGACAGTAAAGATGAAGCAGGAAACTATCTTCTGGCTCTGAAAAATGATGAATATGTGGTTTCTGGATTGCAAAATAAGGATTTCAATGTGTATTCCATATCATCATCAAACTATCCTGTTTTCTATAAAGACAAGGATATTGTATCTTACAGTAAATTCTATGATGAAAACTACAGTAGAGATTAATTATATATAGTTACGTGAAAAAAACTAAGAACGGAAACGGGGATAAACAAGTGCCAAACTTAATTGCCCAGGGCACAAATATTGTTGGTGATATTCAATCAGATGGTGATTTTCGCATTGAAGGTATCATAAAAGGCAAAATAAATGCGAAAGGACGTATTGTTGTCGGTGCTAGTGGTAATGTGGATGGTGAAATGAAATGTAGTGATGCTGATATATGTGGTGAAGTTGTTGGAAAACTTGAAGTCAGCAACTTAACTATGCTCAAAGCAACTGCTGTTTTTTCCGGCGATATTATTACAAAAAAAATATCCATTGAACCGGGAGCTGAGTTTTCTGGTAATTGCTCCATGGGTATGAAGGAACATGAGGGCAAAAATAAATAGTACTTGTTGTAATAAGAAATTACGCAATACTGCTGAAATCATGAACCTCAATTATTACAAACTATAGACAGGATTAGCGATAATCTATAATTTGTCATATTCGTTTTTCATTTTGATTAAACTAAATAAAATATTAGTTTAGCGATTAATGAATAAAAAGAATAATGATAATCCGTTAAAATTCTATGCAAGGTATTCAACTCTTGCATTACAAATGATCGTTATTATAGTAGCAGGTGCATTTGGAGGTAAGGCCATTGATACCGAAACAGCTATGGAATTCCCTGTGTTTACCCTTATATTAACCATTCTCTCTGTTATAATTGCTGTAGTATATGGCATGAGAGAACTTTTCAAAAGCAAGTAGATGTCGGTTTCCAATGAAATTGTTTATACTTTTGTGACTTAAATAATAAATAAGGATGAGTAAAAAGCCTATACCGGTTATATTACAGTTAAGCTTAATAGGAATATTAATTGTGATCGTTAGCCTAATAATACAGATATGGATACCTCAGATAAAAATCAGTAGAAACTGGATAGCAATTCTTATTTTGTTGTATTTGTTTACACTAATAGTAATCAGGTTGTTGAAGAAGTACATTCATAATAAGATATCATATTTCGCAAATGCATTTATGCTTGTGAATTTTGGAAAACTGATCCTGTTTTCAGCTATAATTGTAATTTATTCAATATTTAATGGTGATGATGCCATATCGTTCACTATAACTTTCTTTTTGTATTATTTAATGTTCACAGCATTCGAGGTTGTATCATTACTTAAGATACAAAAGAAGATGTGAATTCAGCATCTTTATTGTACAAAAGAGAAATCCCCTTATAATTAAAAAGTGGTTTTACTAATTTTCTTAAAAAAGAGCAGCAGAATCAATTAAATTTATAATTTTATGCTTTTGAACAAATAACCAGAGTATTTATTGGAAAAACTAAATTTATGATTGTATTTGCATCGTTTGAAGATTTCCTATATATAATAATAGGACTGGTTTGGGTAATATTTTCGTATTACAATGCTCAAAAAAAGAAGCAACGCAAAACAAAGCAACCCCCCTCCAAAAAAGAACCGTCATTATTCGAAACAATACTCGAAGAGATAGGCGGAGAGGAACATAAAGCACCTCCGGCTTATAGTTCTCCATATACAGCAAATGACGAATTAATCGATAATGAGTTTAAAGATGTTGAACAGGAAAATTATATTGATTCTGACCCTGAAGAAGTGTTTTCATATGATGATTATTATGAAGAAAGCAACTTTAGCCCTGTTACTAATGTCATTAATAATAAGCAGCCACTAGTTTCTGATGAATCATCAGCTACTAAAATAGATACTAAAAAACCAACTTTAATAAAAGCTAAAAAAATCGATTTGAGGAAAGCTGTTATATATTCTGAAATATTGAAAAGGCGGTATTTTTGAAATGTTAAAAAAAGTTAAGGTGATTTTGTTTTGTATAATCAATTATTATTAAATTTACCGACTTTTTAAATCACAAATAAAGAACTTAGTTGAACATAAAATTGCAGGTATGTTAAGAAATTTACTCCTTACTCTTGGTTTATTTTTTGCAACAAGTGTTGTAGTGTTTGCGCAATCTGGAGCGTTGAAAGGCGTCGTGCTTGACAAAGACACAAAAGAACCAATTCCGTTTGCCAACATAGTATTGGAAAACAAAGGATCACAGGTTGGAGGTGCCACTTCTGATTTTGATGGAAATTATATGATCAAACCAATTCCTCCCGGCAAGTACGATTTAAAAGCCACTTTTGTTGGTTATAAAACAGTACTTATTCAGGGTATTGTAATTGGAGGTGATCAAATTAGGTTTTATGATGTTGAGCTAACAGCCACGGCTGAAACACTCGATGTTGTAGAGGTGATTGATTACAAAGTGCCACTTATAGATAAAGATCAAACGGCATCAGGTCAAACCATTACGGCAGAAGAGATATCAAAAATGCCTAATCGAAATGCTAACGCTGTGGCCACTACTGTTGGTGGTGTATTTTCAGAAGATGGTGAAAGGGGTAGTGTTCGTGGAGCACGTGAAGATGCTACTGCCATGTATATCGATGGGATACGGGTTATCGGTAATTCTAGTGTACCACAATCAGCTATTGAGCAGGTTGACGTAATACTTGGTGGTGTGCCGGCACGTTATGGTGATGTTACATCCGGTATTATTAACGTAACAACTAAAGGACCTGCCCGTGAATTTGGAGCTGGTATTGAGCTGGAATCATCTGAGTTTCTTGATGCATATGGCCACAACAGAATAGGGTTCAATATGATGGGCCCATTACTTAAAAGTAAAACTAAAGAGGAATCTCTTCTTGGATTTTTCATTGCAGGTGATATAAATATAAATCGCGATGGAAGACCATCCTCAACTGGTTTTTACTCTCTGACAGATGAAAATTTAAGATACCTGGAGGAAAACCCGGTAAGACCTTCCGGTTCGGGATCTGGTACATTTAATAATGGGGAATACCTTAGGGCCAGTGATCTGGAGCACGTTAAAGTTGCGCCAAATACATCACGTCAGAGCTACAACTTCATTGGTAATATTAATATCCGTACAACAGAAACTATTAATCTTACTGTCGGAGGTAGCTATTATTATTATAATGGAAATGAATATGATTATAGGTCAACTCTTGCAAACTGGGATAGAAACACTTTAAGACAAAATACTAATTACCGTGGTTATGTTAGGTTTACACAGCGATTCCCTACTGACGCGGAAAGCACCTCTAAGTTTAAAAACTTTTATTATTCATTACAGTTTGACTATACCAAAGATAAAGGCGAGTTTGGTGATCCATACCATAAGGACGAATTATTTAAATATGGATATATAGGTAAATTTAAAACATATAAAACCCCTACCTTTCAGTTGGGAAGTGATACTGTTAACGGTCACTATTATGAAGATGTATGGGTGTTAAACTCCTGGGATTTTGATACACTTGTTGAATGGACTCCCGGAGATATAAATCCGTTAGTTGCAAAATACACAACAGACTATTACAGTATTTATGAAGGTCAGCCGGAAGGACATTATCAAAACCTCTCACAAATCCAATTAGGAAACGGTATGTTAAATGGTAGTACACCTAATATGATATATACTTTGTATGATTCACCCGGATCAATTCAATCAAACTATGGAAAATGGAATGATGATCAGTACAATATGCGTATGGATGCATCTCTTGATATTGGTAACCATGGAGTTAAATTAGGTTTTCAGTATGAACAACGCACACAAAGGTTTATTCAATATGCCCCAACAGGTTTCTGGAATCTTACAAGAGACGGAACAGGGTTGACAAATTTCCATATCAATGAGCTGGATATAGATAATCCCGAAGTTATTTCGCATAATGGTCATGTTGATACTATAATATATAGGAGAAAATATGATGCTAACGCACAGCGTACTTTCGATAAAAACTTACGCGAAGCAATGGGATTACCTGTTGATGGTCTGGATTACATTGTAATGGATTCATATGACTTCGAAAATGGTACAATTGAGTATTATGACAAAGATGGTATTACTCATACAGTTAATCTTGATCCAGGTGCACTAAATGTAGGGTTGTTCTCTCCTGATGAATTATGGAATGATGGTAATTCCATGTTAAACTATCGCGGATATGATTATGAAGGAAATGTACTGACAAGTCAGCCTGCATTTGAAGACTTCTTTAATAAAACAGATGATAATGGTGATTATACACGTGATATAGGAGCTTACCAACCAATTTATATGGCAGGTTATATTCAGGATCAGTTTGCATTTAAAGATCTTATTTTTAATGTTGGTGTTAGAATTGACCGTTTTGATGCGAATCAGAAAGTATTGGAAGATCCGTTCTTGTTATACCCTGCCCATAGTGTAGGTAGTATTTCAAGTGTTGCAGGTTTGGAAGGTGCAGCTCATCCATCAAATATGGGAGATGATTTCGTTGTGTATGTTGATAAAGTAAAAGACCCCACAAGAGTTGTCGGGTATCGTGACGAATATACATGGTATAATGCTGAAGGTATAGAAATTCTTGATCCTACAATCCTTGATGTTGGAAGTGGTATCTCACCTGCACTGATCGACCCTGAACAGTCAAGAGTTAATATCAGTTCATTTAAGGATTATGATCCTCAGATAAATGTAATGCCACGTATTTCATTCTCATTCCCAATTTCTGATGAAGCTCTGTTTTTTGCTCATTATGATGTTCTTACCCAGCGACCTACAAGTAATATCTGGTCCAATCCTGCAAATTATTACTTCTTTCAAAGCCTTGGTGGAGTGTTGAGTAATGATCAGAGAATCAGTAATCCTTCACTTGAACCTACCAAAACAATTGATTATGAACTTGGTTTTACTCAGAAAGTTACAACTACTTCATCTTTAACATTTACGGCCTTTTATCGTGAAATGAGGAATATGATTCAGCTCTACAGATTTAATGGTGCCTATCCAAAGGATTATACATCTTATAATAACCTTGATTTTGGTACTGTAAAAGGACTTACTGCTGAATATGATTTACGTCGTACCGGAAATGTACGGGTTAGAGCTGCCTATACACTACAGTTTGCTGATGCTACAGGATCATCTACAACAACAGCTGCCTCATTGTTGGCTGCAGGATTACCAAACCTTAGGTCAACTTTCCCTATGCCATGGGATAGAAGACATGCGTTTAATATTGTTTTGGATTATCGTTGGGGAAGAGGTAAAAGCTATAATGGCCCTAAGATAAATCGTGACAAATCAGGTAAAGCTCCACTTGAGCCATTGAGCGATTTTGGGTTTAGCCTGACAATCAATGGTGGTTCCGGTACTCCTTATACTGCTTCACAGAATGTTACATCTCCAATATCATCAAGTACTAACATACTTAAAGGTACTTATGGCGGATCAAGATTGCCATGGCAGTTTAGGCTTGATTTAAGAGTTGATAAGGATTTCTACTTTAAGTTGAAGAAAGACGCAGGCGATAATGCAAAGCAGGCATATATGAATGTTTATTTGCAAGTATTGAACCTGCTTGATACAAAGAATATTGTTAATGTATATCCATATACAGGAAACCCTGAAGATGATGGTTATTTAACTGCACCAGAATGGCAACGACAAATTAATAACCAGCTTGATCCAAACTCATTTAGAGATCTATATGGTATTTTCGTGGATAATCCTGGTAATTACAGTGCTCCTCGTCAAATTAGACTTGGGCTAATGTTTAACTTTTAGGGTATAGATTAAGAAATTGAATTTAAGAAAGGAAAAAATATAATAATCATGAAGAATATTATACGAACTTGTGTTATCGTTTTTGTTTCATTTTTGCTGATTAATCAGCTTCAGGCTAGAGAATATCGCGGGAAGAAGCTAAAGCAGGGAAATACCCTGAAACAAACTACTGCAGGTTGTTCTCCTGCGGCAGCCTACGATTGGTTGGATATAAATAATGTCAGAGCCCGAATTAATACGGGTGGTGACATGTGGTGGGATCTGCCAGGTGGTGTAGGATCTAAATATTTCATTCCAAAGGAGGGATCGGCAACATCAATGTATTCAGGATCACTATGGATTGGTGGACTTGATGTTAACAACCAGTTAAAACTTGCTGCCCAAAGATTTCGTCAGGATGGTATAGATTTCTGGACAGGACCATTAACTGTGGATGGGACAGCATCTGTTGATGAGGAGGTATGTGCTCAGTATGATGTGTTCTTTAAAATTACAAGAGCAGAGATTGATGAATTTTTATCACATACAGATCCTGAAGATGGTCATTTCATTCCAAGTGAAGATTATAATATTCCACCATCAATTCTTAACTGGCCTGCTCATGGTGATGTTTCAATGGGACAAAGCTACTATCTGGCACCATTTTATGATGTACTAGGTGATGGCGAGTACGATCCTTATTCAGGAGATTATCCATATTATGATATTACAAACGAATTATGTCATACCGAGATACCTACAATGGAAGAAGAAATCGATGGTACTCTTGATGGCAGTATCCTTGCTGACCAGGTTATAAAAGGAGACCAGACCTTGTGGTGGGTTTTTAATGATAAAGGAAATATTCATACTGAAACTAATGGTTCAGCTATTGGTGTGGAGATAAGAGCTCAGGCTTTCGCTTTTGCTACTAACGATGTAATCAATAATATGACTTTTTATAGTTATGAGATTATAAACAGATCTACATTTGAATTAACACAGACTTATTTCACCCCATGGGTTGACCCTGATCTGGGTTATCCTGATGACGATTTTGTAGGATGTGATGTTGCACGTGGTTTAGGTTATTGCTATAACGGTAGAGCAGTTGATGGTAACGGAGAAGTTAACTCCTATGGGGATCAGCCTCCAGCAATCGGTGTGGACTTTTTCCAGGGACCATATATGGATCCGGATGGTTATGATAATCCTTCATTCAATGGTGATAGTACAGCCGGGCCTTCATTTGGGGGAAGTTGTGATATTGTTGGACAGAATGGAATTGAAAAACAAATGTCATTCTTCCGTGATGGTGATCTTGTTACAGAAACAACAATTGTTAGATCAGCAGCTATTAATGGTGTAAACTTTGGTAATGATATTGTTGATGACGAACGTTTCGGAATGAGACGCTTCATATTCTTTAGTAATGGTAATTGTAATACCTGCGACCCTGATGACAATGCATCTCAACACTATAACTATTTGAAAGGTATATGGAAGGATAATACAAAAATGTACTATGGTGGAACAGCTCATATTGCCGGACAGGGTACTGTAGGACCAGAGTGTGATTTCATGTTCCCAGGTGATAGCGACCCTTGTAACTGGGGTACTCAGGGGATCCCACCAAATGGTGGTTTCAACCAGAATGGTTTTTACTGGACTGAGGAAACGGGAGATAATGGCTCTCCTAATCCACCTGCTGACAGACGTTTCTTACAGTCAGCCGGACCATTTACACTTCTTCCTGGTGCTGTAAACTATATTACAGTTGGTATTCCTTGGGCAAGAGCACAATCTGGTGGACCTTGGGCATCAGTTGAATTATTAAGAGTTGTTGATGATAAATGTCAGGCATTATTTGATAACTGTTTTAAGGTTATTGATGGGCCAACTGCACCGGATCTGTCAGCTGTTGAACTGGATAGGAAACTTATAATTTATATTTCAAATTCACCAACATCAAATAACTATTTGGAGAAATATGCCGAATATGATCCAAATATTATTCAACCATTACCTGGTAGTGATCCTCCGGTAGAAAGTGATGCATGGTATCGTTTTGAAGGATATCAGATATTCCAGTTAAAAGGACCTACAGTTAGTATTGATAACATTCACGATCCTGATCTTGTAAGACTTGTAGCTCAGTTTGATGTTAAAAATGGTGTAACAAAAATTGTAAACTATTATTTTGATGATTATATCGGAGCTAACGTTCCTGTAGTTGAAGTTGATGGTGGCGATAATGGTATAAGTCATTCATTTGAATTAACACAGGATGCTTTTGCAACTGATGATGTGAGACTTGTTAACAATAAGCAATATTACTATATGGCTGTTGCGTATGCTCATAATAATTATCTGGATTATGGTATTGATTTCCCAAATAGCCAGGGACAAACGCATCCTTATCTTTCAGGAAGAAAGAATATCCAGTTGTACACATTTATGCCTCACTTAACAGTTAACGGAACTGTAATGAATGGTAACTATGGTGACAGCCCTAAAATAACCAGAATTGCAGGTAATGGTAATGGTGGACAAAACCTTGAATTTACTGATGAAACAGTTGAAGAAATTTTATCTAAACCACCTGCCGGTCCTGACAATATATTTGGTATGCCTGACTATCCTATTGCATACAACCCTGTATATAAAATTAATCATGGCCCACTTAATGTAAAGGTAGTGGATCCGTTGAATGTGGTTAATGCTGATTATACATGGTGGATGGATACATTGATAAGAGTGAAAATCCGTGATATTACAGGTGACCCATCTGTTGAAGGAGATACAACAAGTAAACTGATTGGAAGATGGAAATTGAAAAACAATATCACCAATGAGATTTATGAAAGCGATACAACAATTCTGGAAGAATATGAGCAGTTGTTCCTTGATCTGGGATTCTCCATAAATATTGAACAGCCATTTGAGCCGGGACCAATTGAAATCGGAGAAGTGGAGGCTGGTAACCCATCTTCATTAAAACCATATTTCCAGGTGTTTGCTGATAATAACGGGTTGATTGAGTCTGAAATTATTTATAGTGATAGTGCTCATCAATGGTTAAGTGGTGTGAGTGATGTTGATTTACCATTATATGCACTGGACTGGATCAGGTCTGGTACCTATGGCAACCCTGAGGAGGGAGGTAGTTCTGCCGGCGATGATTGGAATGTTGGTGCTGTGCCAAGTAATCCCTGGGATCCAACATCAGTGTACGAGAAAATACTTGTAGGAACATGGGCTCCATATTGTATGACAGCATCAGGTAATTCCAGAATTACCGGTGAGGTTGTGGAAAGTCAGTATGGACCAGCTTTCAGTAAAATATCAAAGTTAAAATCTGAGTTTATAGATGTCGCCAGTGTAGATATTGTGCTTACACCGGATAGAGATAAATGGTCAAGATGTCCTGTGCTTGAAGCAAATTATAATTCAGATCTTACAGAAGGTAACGCTGAAAGATTCCGTAAAAGAGAAGCCCCTTCAGTAGATAAAGATGGTAATCCTGCAGTTAGAGGTTCAGGGCCAAGCGAAAACCCTGATGATCCAAACTATATAAGTGATTACGGTATGGGATGGTTCCCGGGTTATGCTCTAAACATTGAAACAGGAGAAAGATTGAATATTATGTTTGCCGAGGATTCGTATCTTGTGGAACAAAATGGTCGCGATATGTTGTTTAATCCAACAAAACGTAACCTGCTTCTGGAGGATCAGTTATTCGATGAAAACATATTCAAAGGAGTAGGTGAAAACATGGAGCCTGTTATGGGAGGTAAGCATTATGTATATGTACTTGATCACAGATCTGAATATTTCATTAATACTGATGATAATGATACTATTAAACGTTATGATATGCCTGCCTATGATGCAGGTAGAGCGGCGTCTAATATACTTGATTCGCTATATACTTTAATTACACCTCATGGCGAAAGTGCTTTCTACAGTTTGAATATGTACACAGGTGTTCCAATGGGAGTTGTTGGCGAAGAATGGCTTTCCAATGAAGCCAGAATAAGAATCAGGATAAGTAAACCATATAAGAGTGGATATACCTCAATGCCTTTGGATACAGTTCTGGATGGAATGGATGTGAATAATTACTATCCAATGTATCAGTTCACAATGGATGGATTACAAACTGAATACGAAGTAGCTGAAAAGAAACAAATGGATCTGGATGCTATAGTTGTTGTACCTAATCCATATTATGCTTATTCAGACTACGAACATAATGCATTGGATAATAGGGTTAAAATTACCAATTTGCCAAAAAAATGTACAGTTACAATATATAATGTTAGTGGTACTAAGATCAGACAGTTTACTAAAGATACCGAAGAAACAACAATTGAATGGGATCTTAAGAACTTTGCATCTGTTCCAATTGCTGGTGGTGTTTATTATTTCCATATAGAATCTGACGATGGTGATCGGGTAGTTAAATGGTTCTGTGTAACCAGAATTCCAGACCTTAACACTTTCTAAAATAAATTATAATCTGTCTTGAACTAGAAATTAATCAAGTTGAATATGAAAACTCTTTATAGAAATCTGATCGTAATATTGATCGTAACCTTAATATTTCCCTTAGCAGAGTCAACTTTTGCAGGAAACAGAGACAGGTCTGGTCAGGCCGGTGCAACCGAATTATTGATTAATCCATGGGCTCGAAGTAGTGGTTGGGCTAGTGCCAATATGTCAAGAGTAAGAGGCCTGGAAGCAATATGGGGCAACGTTGCCGGTACAGCTTTTACGCCGAAAACACAGTTGATATTCTCAAACACACAGTGGCTGAAAGGAACAGGAACAAATATTATGTCCTTTGGTCTTTCACAACGCGTTGGTGAAGCAGGAGCATTGAGTTTAGCTGTTATGTCTATGACATTTGGTGATATTGATATTAGAACAGTTGATAATCCTGATGAGTCACAGGGAACATATAGCCCAAGTCTGATGAATATTGCAATTGCATATTCAAAAGCATTTTCAAACAGCATTTATGCCGGTGCAGTTATCAAAATTGTATCCGAGTCAATTGCTGATGTTAGTGCGGTTGGAGTTGCTGTAGATGCGGGTATTCAATATGTAACCGGTGGTCAGGAACAAATATCTTTTGGTATTGCTCTTAGAAACTGGGGGCCAAAAATGCAGTATTCAGGTGATGGGTTATCACTACGTACTGTTATATCAGGTCAGGAAACTTCATTTACATTGGAGCAAAGGTCTATGGCTTTTGAAATGCCTGCACAGTTAAATATTGGTGCTGCATACGATTTCCTTTTCCCAAAGGATTACAGACTTACTGCTGCTGGTAACTTTACATCAAACTCATTTAGCCAGGATCAATTTTCATTCGGACTGGAACTAAGTTTGAAAGATTATGTTATGCTCAGAAGTGGTTATACCTACGAAAAAGGTATGTTTGAAGAAAAAACTTCAACAGAGAATATCAACATTAATAATGGATTAAGCGCAGGATTAAGTGTTCAGGTTCCTTTAAATAAGGAAAATGGCAGCTTTATCGGAATTGATTATACCTACCGTGAATCACAGAGTTTCAATGGTTCACATACGATGGGAATTATTTTTAATTTCTAAGATATTAGACACTGTAAAAAATTCTTATTATTTTTGCAGTTATTAAAAAAGACTCTTAATGCATGTTAAGGGTCTTTTTGGCTTATTAATAACTTATAAAAAGACGTATAAAAATGTCTGAAACGAAATATTTTACTAAAGAAGGGCTTAAGAAATTGCGTGATGAGGTCGAATATCTGACAAATGTAGAAAGACCAAGAATTTCGAAACAAATAGCTGAAGCACGCGATAAGGGAGACTTATCAGAAAATGCAGAATATGACGCTGCTAAAGAAGCACAGGGGTTACTGGAATTAAAGATTGCAAAACTACAGGAAAAACTTCGTGCTGGACGACTTATTGATGAGTCAAAGATGGATGAGTCCAAAGTTTATATATTATCAACAGTCACAATAAAAAATGTAAAGAATAATGCCACAATGAAATATACTCTTGTACCGGAGGAAGAATCTGATTTGAAACAGGGTAAAATTTCTGTAGAATCCCCTATTGCAAAAGGACTGTTGGGGAAAGAAATAGGTAATACTGCCGATATCACTGTACCTGCCGGAACACTAACTTTTAAGATAATAGATATAACAAGATAAATTCACTGATATGGCATCAATTTTTACAAAAATAATTCAGGGTGAAATACCATCTTATAAAATTGCTGAGAATGACGATTATTTTGCCTTTCTGGATATAAATCCATTGGCAAAAGGCCATACTTTAGTTATACCTAAAAAGGAAACAGATTACATTTTTGATGTCGAAGACAAGGAACTGGGCGGATTGATGGTATTCGCCAAAAAAGTGGGACTGGCAATAGAAAAGGTTGTTGAGTGTAAAAGAATCGGAGTAACTGTTATTGGGTTGGAAGTTCCGCATGCTCATATCCATTTAATCCCTTTAAATTCATTGTATGATATGGATTTTAAGCAGCCTAAGCTTAGTTTTACCAACGAGGAATATATTGACCTCGCCGAACGAATAAAACACGCATATAGCCTTCTTTAAATCTGCGGATGTTACCTAATATGCCCTGGTTGAAATACCCTCAATGTAATTAATGAAGGATTGATTAACTACTTTGTTTCCTCCGGGTGTAGGATAGTTTCCGGTAAAATACCAATCACCCTTGTTTTCAGGAATAGCCTTATGTAAGTCCTCAATACTTTGGTAAATAACCTTTACCTCAGCCCTGATGCCTTTTGCCTTAACAAGTTCAGCAACTTTATTAGATATCTGTACTGCTTTAAAAGGTTCATAAATTTCTTTTACATAATTTACAATTTCCTCTTTAGGTGAATTTTGTTGTTTTTTAGCCTTCTTATATACATCGTTTATGATGTGTTCCTGTTTGGTTTCTTTAAGCAATTCAATTGCAGCATTAAACGCAACAAAATCACTGAGTCGTGCCATGTCAATACCATAGCAGTCAGGATATCTGATCTGAGGAGCAGAAGAAGCAATAATGATTTTCTTTGGCAGAAGCCTGTCCAGTATTTGAATAATACTTTGTTTCAGTGTAGTACCCCTTACAATCGAATCATCCAACACAACAAGTGTATCAACACCTTTATTTACAACGCCATAGGTAACATCATAAACATGACCCACCAGATCATCACGCTGGTTATCCTGGGTGATGAATGTTCTTAATTTGGCATCTTTTACAGCAATAGATTCAACTCTGGGCTTTGAATTGAAAAAAGTATCCAGCATTTCTGCAGATATCTTATCCTTGTTTTTAAGAATTTTTTGTTTGATCATATCAGAAGAAAATGTGTTTATCTGGTCCATCATTCCCTGAAATGCAACAGATGCTGTATTAGGAATATAGGAAAACACAGTATTTCTTATATCATAATCTATCTCTTTGAGAACATTGGCTGTTAGAAGCCTGCCAAGACTCTTTCTTTCTTTATATATGTCTTTATCGGTACCTCTGGAAAAGTAGATTCTTTCAAATGAGCATGCTGTTTTCGGTTTAGCCTCAATAAACCTTTTAATTTCAAATGAAGAATCCTTTTTAATAATAAGAGAATGACCGGGTTCAAGTTCCTTAACATCATTAACCCTGACATTAAATGCAGTTTGAATAACAGGTCTTTCAGAAGCTGCAACAATAACTTCATCATCCACATAGTAAAATGCCGGTCTGATGCCATTAGGATCTCTCATGATGAATGAATCTCCATGACCCAGCAGTCCACCAATTACATAACCACCATCCCATTTCTTGGCCGATTCATTTAATATGCTGTGAATATCAATATTATCAATGATATAGTTTGTAATTTCTTTCTTCGACAAACCCTGTTTCTTGTACTGGGAATATAGTCTCTGATTTTCTTCATCAAGAAAATGACCAATCTTTTCAAGTACGGTTACAGTATCCGAAGTCTCAACAGGATACTGACCAAGATCTACCAATTGCTGAAAAAGTTCCCTGGTATTAGTCATATTGAAATTGCCTGCCAGAACCAGGTTTCGGGTTTTCCAGTTATTAGCACGAACAAGTGGATGGAGATGTTTTACACTATTTCCACCAAAGGTACCATACCTTAAATGACCTAAAAATAACTCACTGGTAAAATCTGCATTTTCCTTAAGCCAGTTTACATCGGCAAGACGCTTAGGGTTTCCTTTAACAGCGTTTTGAATTCCATCGTATGCCTGATTAAAAATGTCCTTTATCGGTGTTGATTTAATTGACCTGATCCTGCTGATATATCTTTGGCCTGGTTCCAGATCAATCTTAACCTCTGCAATCCCGGCTCCATCCTGCCCCCTGTTATGCTGTTTCTGCATTAGCAAATGCAGCTTTTGTAACCCATAAACAGACGTTCCATACTTTGAAAGGTAATACTCAAGAGGCTTCCGTAATCTAATTAAGGCGATGCCACATTCGTGATTAATACGATCGCTCATTTTCTGCGCAGAATATTTATAATTTTGTGGCAAAAGTAAGAAAAAGATGATTAAAATCAGGTTATCCAATGAATATGATGCCCATCATATTGTTGACTTTCAGTTAAGAATGGCTGATGAAACCGAAGGGGTAGTTCTCAATAAAGATGCAGTTTTTGAGGGTGTTAGGGCTGTTTATAAAGATCCTGACAAAGGAAAATATTTTGTTGCTGTTGAAGATGAGAAAATAATAGCTTCATTGTTAATAACACCGGAATGGAGCGACTGGCGCAATCAATGGAATTACTGGATTCAGTCGGTATATGTAATTCCCGAAAAAAGAGGTCAGGGAGTTTTTGCATTACTTTATGAAAGTATTAAAAAACAGGTACTTGAAAATAATGATGTAGCAGGAATAAAATTATATGTTGACCAGACAAACACTGCTGCTAAAATGGTATATTCCAAAGTTGGCATGAATGGTGATCATTACCAGTTGTTTGAATGGATGAAACCGACCAAATGAAAGAAGAGTTATTCGCCCTGGTTTTGACCGAAATAATTAACTTTACCCCGTAATTTCTAAAACAATCAATTATTATGAAGAATTATTTAAACACCATATCCTTGCTGTTTCTTAGCTTGATGCTAACTACAAACCTGGTTTCTCAAACAGCTGATAAAAGCGACTGGAAAGATGGATATCCTGAAGGTTGCACTACAATAACTATAGGAAAAGATGCAAGTTTCGATGGTTCTGTAATGACATCTCATACTGATGATAGTCACCGAACAAGGTCATGGATAGATATTGTACCTGCAAAACACCATACAAAAGGTGAAATGGTATCAATGTACAAACGGGTAAAAAATGACTCACTGGCGATGCCTGCCTATGGACATCAAAAAGTTGGTGAAATACCACAGGTAAGCAATACCAATGGCTATATAAATACTGCTTATCCCAGTTTAAATGATAAACAACTTGGAATAGGGGAGTCGACATTTGGAGGACGAGAAGAATTGCAAAGTGATGCTGGAATAATTGATTGTCAAAGACTTTGTTTACTAATGCTTGAACGGGAATCAACCGCAAGAGGAGCAATTAAGACTGCTGGTAAACTGTTAAAGAAATATGGATGGAATGATTATGGTGAAGTACTTACAATAGCTGATAAAAATGAGGTATGGCATCTCGAAATTGTTGGACCAGGAAAAGGTAAGGTAGGAGCTGTTTGGGTTGCACAGAGAGTACCTGACGGGCATATCTCGGTAAATGCCAATGCAAGTACTATCAAAGAAATAAACCTTAAGGATAAAGATCATTTCATGGCATCTGAAAATGTATACGATGTAGCAAAAGAAAATGGATGGTGGGATCCTGAAAAAGAAGAATTTCGCTTTTGTTATGCATATGCACCAAAAAGTCGTAACTCTCCTGCTTCCAGAAGACGCGAATGGAGAGTATTTGACCTGCTAGCTCCTTCATATGGATTTGATGCAAACGATAAGGATTTTCCTTTTTCAGTAAAACCTGATACACTTGTTACCCTTGAGAAACTCATGAGTGTATTCAGAGATTACTATGAAGGAACTCCGTATGACATGACCAAAACACTAACAGTTACTGATAAAGAAGGGAAAACAGTAATTTCCCCGCTTGCAAGTCCACATATGCCATATGATGCAAATAAGCTGCACAGGATAAACGGAGGGTGGGGACCTTTGGGCGAACGTACGATAGCCCGCTGGTACACTATGTATGCGACAATAATTCAGTTAAGAAACTGGTTGCCTGATGAAATTGGAGGTGTTGAGTGGCTGGCAATGGATAATGTAGCAACTTCGATATATGTTCCAATTTATGGTTGTGTAAGTGATCTGCCAGTACAGTATAAAACACCAGGAAGAGTAAATGGTTATACATTGGAATCAGCCTGGTGGATTTTCAACAGATTGGGTACTCTTGCCTCCCAGCGCTGGGGTGAAATGAGACATGATGTAACAGCAGTTTGGGAGCCAATGGAGTTAAAATTCATCGAAGAACAAAAAAAAATTGATGATCAGGCATTGAAACTATATAAGGAAAACAAAAAGGATGCAATTGAATTTCTAAATAAATATTCCAACAAACAGGGAACAAAGGTAATGGATGAAGCAATAAAACTTGGCGATTTCCTATGGACTAAATATGATGAGAAATTTTAATATCCGTTATTAAATTTCCATTTTTATACTACTAACTTTTTGTTAACCGGGATTCGTTTATTTTAATTATTTCCTGAGCCTCCTTTTCTGTACCCAGCATTATGGCAATCCATTTTGTGGAATCTTTCTGTTCAAGTATGATCTTTACAACCATTGTAAGTGGAACTGAAAGGAACATACCAACAGTTCCAAGTACAAATCCCCAGAAAATTAAGGAAATAAACACAACCAGTGTGGACAATCCAAGTCCTTTACCCATGATTTGTGGCTGAATTATACTCCCAATCAGCATATTAATAAAAACATACGACCCCAGTGTCCATAAGGCTCCTCCCATTCCCATCTGAATGATTGCAAAAATAATGGCAGGAATACTTGCAAGTATCGAACCTATGTTAGGGACGAAATTAAACAGAAATGCCAGCAGGGCCCATAAAATTGCATATTTGACACCAATAATCGTCAGAGCAAGCCAAATCAGTAATCCAGTTAGTAAACTCATAATTGTCATAAGTCCAAGGTATTGACGAATGCTTTTGTCAATTCTGTTCAGGTAACTGATTGATCCTTCGGTATTTACTATTGCTTTCACTTTCACTTTAAAACTGTTTAGTTCCAGAAGCATAAAAATCATAATAAACAACATCAGTAACATATTACTCATTAAACTACCCAATGCACTGAGGAAATCAGCGCTGTAACTCATGATACTGTTGGTGTTTATTGTACTCTCAAGTTTCTCAATTGACATATCGAAACCCATTCCGTGTAAGGTGTTGAACAATGAAGCAGTAAGCTCATTTAACCTTTTTGCATAAAAAGCAGAATCCTGTGAAAATTGAGAAATCGACCTGGAGATAACCTCGCCAAGTCCAAATAAGATCAGGATTATCGTAAGTAATACGATTAAAACAGCAATTCCGTTTGGAACTTTCTTCTTCTCAAGCCATCTGATGGGTTGAGCACAAACTATGGTAATAAACAAAGCCAGTAGGATTGGCGTTATAAATGATGATGCATACATTACAACAGCTATAATAATTAGCAAAGCAGCAATAGTTACAAATGGATTTGATCTGGAACTTGTACTAACGGTGTTCATAATAATTGATTTTATGAGGTAAGGCTATTACCAATAATAATAATTAAAAGTAGGAATAATTTTGATGTTTGCTTGTTCAAACCTCATTAGAATATCTTGTTATTTGGTTGAGATCAATAATTCCCTTACATCAACTTTTAATACACTTGCTATATTGATCAATGTTTCCAATGAAGGTTGCATTTCATTTGTGCACCATCTGGACACCGTTGCAGTATTTTTATTAAGCTTTTCAGCTAGCCATTTATTGGTTCTACCTTGTTCGACTAAAACAACTTTCAACCGATTAATTGCTTTTTTACCCATTTTTAATTGCGTATAGAGTAAATTAATTAATTAAACAAATATATAATATTAATATTTAGAGATATGTTGACTTATGAATTAAAATAAATGATGTAAAAAGTTAATAAAGCAGCAAAATAAAAAAATAAATTATATATTTGCATCAGTAATTTTATTTGCAAATAGACCAAACTATGACTAAAAAATACTCAAAGTCCGAGCTTCTGAAAATAATAATCAAACAACAGGAAAACATTAATACTATGCAAGAATTCTTAAAATTAGTGACTCATCAAAATGAATTTCTAAATAATCTTAACAATAAATTGAAAAACGAGATAGTAGATTTAAAACACAAAAGAAATTCTAAATAGTAATTTTGAGAAGTTTACCCTACTTCACCTCACTACCATTATTCACATCATCAACAGGCGAAACAAAACAGAGTTTGCCGTCGTTGTCTTCAGCCATCAGTATCATTCCCTGCGATTCTATTCCTCTTAGTTTTCTTGGTGCAAGGTTAACCAGAATACTTACCTTTTTGCCAATGATGTTTTCAGGCTGGTAATATTCTGCAATCCCTGAAACCACAGTCCGCTTATCAATTCCCGTATCAACAAGTAGTTTGAGAAGTTTCTTGGTTTTTGCTACTTTTTCAGCTTCCAGTATAGTTCCGGTGCGGATATCCATCTTCATGAAATCATCAAACTCAATCACAGGTTTTGGTGGTTTTGCAGGTTCAGCCTCTTCATTTTCTTTTTTCGTTTCCATAAGCTTTTGAACCTGTTGTTCAATAGTTTTGTCTTCAACTCTTTCAAAAAGTAACTCAGGTTTATTAAGCTTATGACCGGTACTAAGCAAATCAGATTTTCCGGCATCGTTCCATTTTAATCCCGAAATATTTAACATTTTCTGTAATTTTTCAGAAGTAAACGGAAGAAATGGTTCAGAAAGGATAGATAGGTTAGCCACAATTTGTAAAGAAACATTGAGTATTTGCTTTACTTTATCAGGATCAGTTTTAAATATCTTCCAGGGCTCCATATCTGTCAGGTATTTGTTGCCCAATCGCGCAAGGTTCATTAATTCACTTAAAGCTTCCCTGAACCTGTATCGTTCAATGCTGGCAGCTATCATTTCAGGATATTTAGCAAGTTCTTTCAGTGTTTCTGCTGATTCATTATCCAAATTATTGCATTCAGGAACAAACCCATCAAAGTATTTTTGGGTAAGTACAAGGGTGCGGTTAACAAAATTACCGAAAATTGCCAGCAGTTCATTGTTATTTCTTGCCTGAAAATCTTTCCACGTAAAATCATTATCCTTTGTTTCAGGAGCATTAGCAGTCAATACATATCGCAGAACGTCCTGTTTACCCGGGAATTCCTCCAGATATTCATGTAACCAAACTGCCCAGTTTCGTGATGTTGAGATTTTATCATTTTCAAGATTCAAAAACTCATTTGCAGGTACATTCTCCGGCAGGATAAAGCTACCTTCAGCTTTTAACATCGCAGGAAAAATAATACAATGAAAAACAATATTGTCTTTACCAATAAAATGTAGCATTTTGGTGCCTTCGTCCTTCCAGTAAGGCTCCCAGTTGTTGCCGGTTTCTTCAGACCATTCTTTGGAAGCTGAAATATATCCAATAGGAGCATCAAACCATACATAAAGTACTTTACCTTCAGAATCTTTAACAGGAACTTTTACTCCCCAGTCCAGATCACGGGTTACTGCACGGGGTTTCAAACCCTGATCAATCCATGATTTAACCTGACCGTAAACATTAGGTTTCCAGTCGTCTTTGTGTCCTTCAATAATCCACTCGTCTAGCCAACCTTCGTATTCATTAAGAGGCAAATACCAGTGTTTTGTTTCTTTAAGTACAGGAACGTTTCCACTTAATGCCGATTTAGGATTTTTGAGTTCCATCGGGCTTAAAGAGGTTCCACAGTTTTCACACTGGTCGCCATAAGCTTTTTCAAAAGAACAATGAGGGCAGGTTCCGGTTATGTACCTGTCAGCCAGAAACTGTTGGTTTTCCTCATCATAATATTGCTTATTGGTTTTTTCGATGAACTTATTATTATCATAAAGCTCTTTAAAAAAATCAGAGGCAGTACTGTGATGTATTGGTGCTGAAGTTCTTGAATAAACATCGAAAGAAATACCAAAATCTGAAAAAGATTTTTTTATAATACCATGATACTTGTCAACAATATCCTGAGGAGTTACTCCCTGTTGACGTGCTTTAATGGTTATTGGTACACCATGTTCATCAGAACCACCAATAAACAAAACATCTTTGTTATTCATTCGAAGGTAACGTGCATAAATATCTGCAGGAACATAAACTCCTGCAAGATGTCCGATATGAATAGGGCCGTTGGCATATGGCAATGCCGATGTAATGGTGTATCTTTTAATGTCTGTCATGTTAATATATTTTCTTATCAGCTAAAAATAATATTGATAGATTTGTAGCCGGAACTCTTGAATGAAAATTTACAAATTTCAGTAATTTCGGCAAAGTTAACCAATATGTTCAAAATGATAAGACCGCCATTTCTTAAAAAAGGAGATAAGATTGGAATTGTTGCTCCGGCAAGGAAAATAAGCAAGGAAGAAATTTCATTTTCGCTTAAAATAGTTGGAAATTACGGTTATGATGTTGTGTTTAATCATAATCTGTTTGCTGAAGATAACCAGTATGCCGGAAATGATGAATTAAGGACTAATGAACTTCAACAAATGCTTGACGATACTTCAGTTAAAGCAATTATGTTTGCAAGGGGAGGGTATGGTACTGTTAGAATTATTGACCACATAAATTTTAATCGATTTATTAAAAATCCGTGCTGGTTAATTGGATACAGTGATATAACAGTAATACACAGCCATGTAAACAAAAATTATGGTGTTAAAACCTTACATGCTACAATGCCTGTAAATTTTCCTGAAAACGAAAAAGGAGCCATTGAATCATTGTTTAGTATCCTGACCGGAGAAAGTTATAATACAATGTTTGTTTCGAATAAATTGAACAGGAATGGTGTTGCCAGAGGAATATTAACCGGGGGAAATCTATCAGTACTATATAGTTTACTTGGCAGTGATTCATTTCCTGATACTGATGGTAAAATTTTGTTTCTTGAAGATCTTGACGAATACCTGTATCATATTGACAGGATGATGATGGCATTAAAAAGAGCAGGAAAACTTGAAAATCTTGCCGGAATTCTTATTGGAGGAATGACAAAAATGAATGACAATGATATTCCTTTTGGAAAAACTGCTGAAGAGATTATCCGTGATACCGTAGCTGAGTACAATTATCCGGTGTATTTTGGATTTCCTTCAGGTCATATAAATAATAATATTGCTTTGGTTATGGGTAGTGAAGTGTCCATAACAGAAACTAAAAACGGAACAATTACCTTTTCTTATGTTTGATTTGTTAAAGTCTGATTAACAGATATTGCCGTATTTTTATGGTTATATGGAACCTGCAGTTGATTGCAGTAAATTAATTTTATCCACCCAATTAAATGGATATGGTATGAAAGATCCTTTTGAAAAAGCTTTTTTTGACTATCTGAATGGTAAAGAAAAAACGGAGATAACAGTTCATTGCAATAAGGGTGATGATGAAGTAATACCTGTATCATATTTTTTCAGAGAGTATGAAATGATGCCTGAGCTGGAGAAGAAAGCGATTGATCTGTGTTCAGGAAAAATCCTTGATATTGGCGCAGGGTCGGGAGTGCATTCATTGTACCTTCAATCAAAGGGAATGGATGTAACAGCACTTGATATATCGCCCGGATTTGTTGAAGTTATGAAAAAACGGAGATTAATAAAGGTGATAAACTCTGATATTTTTGATTTTAGTGAAGGCAAATTTGATACAATGCTAATGCTGATGAACGGAATAGGATTTACAAAAACATTTGAAGGATTGTCAGTATTTCTTGAACGGGCTAAAAATTTACTCAACCCGGGAGGACAACTGATACTGGATTCTTCCGACCTATTGTATCTTTACGAAGATGAGGATGGCACATATTCAATAAATCTAAACGACCGGTATTATGGTGAAGTTGAATATATAATTGAATATGATGGAGTCACCGGAAAAGCTTTCAGATGGCTGTATATTGATTTTGATAATCTTTCAATGATTGCTGAACAGGCTGGTTTTAACTGTGAATTGATTTTTGAGGATGATCATTACAATTATTTAGCCAGGTTGTATTGAACCGTGGAGTGAGATCACATCATTTTTTCAATATACTTTGTTATATATCCCATGTCGGGCCTGTCGTTGGTATATTGACTATGATATTTAAACTTAACATACCTTTTTTCATCAATTATGAAAATAGTTGGAATGTTTTGGGCAACTTTTGTACCTCCCCATTCCTCAGTATATAAAAATAACCCTTTTGATAGTTCTTGCTTTTCATCCATCAGGACGGGAATATCAAGTTCAATATTATCAGGAACTTTAAATGTATGTGGGAAAAATAGTTTACAGTGTTCAGCCCATTCAATCAGCCCCTGTGGTGTATTTTCATCTGTTTCAGGATTTTTCCACTTCTCTACGGTATTTATACTTCCGGCAAACGCGTTTTTCCAGTTTTCAAGTGAATCCATGCTATATGGTAGTACAAAGAATATTTCCATATTCAACTTTTTACGAAGATCCTGCTCTTTCTCGGCCTGTAATACTTCCAGATACTGGTAATGGCAAATTGGGCACCAAACCTGTGGTGTAACCTTGCCTCTTATAAAAACCAGCATCACTTTTTTACCTTTCAGTTCCGAAAGGGTTACTTCATTTCCGTTATGATCATTGATTGTGAAGTTGGAGAATTTTTCTTTTATCTGCACTGGAATGATTGCATCGTTTTGAGCTGTTAAAAAAGATGTTATAAAAATCAAAAGTAGTGTATAAGTCAGTTTCATAATTAATAAGTTTATATTTCTATTGATTTGATTGTTTGTATTAAACTGGTAATACAAAGATCATTTAACAATAAGCTAAATCAAACAATAATAGATGTGCTTAAATTAAAACTAGACGAAAGGAGGTAATACAAAGACTAACAGGAAGATAACTTGCAATTAAATCTACAAATAGATTACAGTTTGTTAATGTAAATATAATATATGGTAGTGGATTAATGAACTCCGGAATATTACCAGTTTTATTCAACCAGTTTTAAATTTACCAGTCCCATTTTGATCCCGTTCATCACCATATCGGTACCCATAATTGCAAGTATTAATCCCATTAGCTTACCAATTACTTTGATCAGATTCATCCCCATTTTTTTTACAATAATATCGCTAAGTGAAAAAGCAAGGTAAGTCAGATAAATCATAACGGCAAAAATGCCAATAACAATGCCAATATGCAGATAACCGGCATTTGTAACATTATTCATAGCAGTAACAATAGTACCGGGTCCTGCCAGAATAGGAATTGCCAATGGTGAAATTGCAACTCCTGTGTCAGTATCCTTATCTCCCAGACTGTGAATTTTTGATTTGGTTGTCATTAACATTTCAAAGCCGACGTAGAATAAAAGAATACCACCTGTAATCTTAAATGCAGGAATTGTAATGCCAAATACATCAAATATTGATTTACCCAGTATAACGAATGATGTAACAATAATAAAAGCGGTTATAGTTGATTTTCTGGCAATAAGTTTTTTAGTTCTTTTGTCATTATCAGCTGTTAAACCAAGAAAAATCGGTGTGTTGGCAATAGGGTTCATTATTGCAAAAAAACCTGTAAAAACGGTAAGACTATATGTAAGTAGTTCGTTTGTCATAATTTAAAGATTAACCTTGTTTTATTTATCGTTTCGAATAATGCGAAACTAATTAATATTTTTATTTGTTATACCTGTTCCATCGTTCTTCTTCACGTTTCATAAAAGCATCAAACTTTTCAGGGTGATCAATACTATAATTAACCGACAGGTTTGTTTTGGGATGATTGAATTCCAGGCCTGTTGAAGCGAGAAACAGCCCCTTACCCTTGAGTATCGGTCCGGTCCCGTATTGTTTATCGCCAGCAATCGGAAAACCACTTTCAGCCATATGAATACGTAGCTGGTGTGTACGTCCGGTATGAGGTGTCAGTTCAGCAAGTGATAACCAATTAGTTTTCAATGAACGACATCGGTATAAGCAATGGTATTCTGATAGAGCATTTTTATCGTTAACAGGTAATGTAATGGTTCCTTTATCAGGTATGTTACCAGAAACAACAGCATGGTATTTTTTCTTAATATTCCTGTTCTCAAATTCTTGTCCCAGTTGCATTAGTGACGAAGCAGTTTTAGCTACCAGCAACAGACCTGAGGTTGGTCTGTCGAGACGATGTACCGGACGTGCCCATCTTAAAGCATCAGGCTCCCCTGATCTTCCTATATTTGCAACAAGGGCATTTTGAATTGTGTAGTATTTGTTACCGCTAACTTCAATTCCGGCAGGCTTATTGATCAATGCTATGTGTTCATCCTCAAAAATAATTTCCAAATCAATATTTAAAGGTTTTGGAGGCTTATTTTCAAGATCTACAAGAACAATAGTCTGCCCTTCTTTCAGCCGTAATCCTGATTTTTCCTGCTTGTAATCCACCAATATTTCACCCTGTTTTATGGCTTTCTTAATACCACTTTTCGATGGAATAAGTGTTATAACTTCAAAGGCATAATCCAGAAGTATTACCGGGGAATCCAGTTTTGGTACAGTATGTTGTTCAAGTATGATCACTTATAATAAATTAAATTACTGCAGTAATATGCCTGCTACATGAAATCATTTGCTGAGTTTCCTTTTGTTACTAAAAAAAGTGCTGATTAGTTCACTGCATTCTTTTTCCATAACACCACCTATAATTTTGGTTTTAGGGTGGGTAATGGAATTACTGATTGTAGAATAACCTCTTTTACTGTCGTATGCTCCGAAAACAATTTTACCAATTTGTGTCCAAAAAGATGCCCCTGCACACATTGTACATGGTTCAAGGGTAACATATAACGTACAATCGTTCAGATATTTACCGCCGATATAATCAGAAGCTGATGTAAATGCCTGCATTTCAGCATGTGCAGTTACATCGTTCAGAGTCTCAGCCATATTATGAGCCCTCGCAATAATTTGATTGTTATAAACAATAATAGCACCCACAGGAACTTCATTTTTATCGAAAGCCTGCTGTGCTTCCTGTAAAGCCATTTTCATGAAATGTTCATCAGAGTGAATTCCTAGAGTCATAGTCATAAAGCGATTATTTTTTCTTAGGATTGTTAACTAAATCAGTAATTTTCATGCCAATAAGAAGTATTATGCTTTCAAGAATAATTGATGGAACAAATGAAGATTTAGGATTGAAACTTTCAGGAGAATTTAATCCCCAAACAAACAAAACCAGATTTATAATGAATGCAGATAACAGGCTTATAATTACTGTTTTACGGTAGTTGAATGCATTCTTCTTAATAAGTGCAAATAGCGTAATTGGTGCAAAAATTGTGATAGTTGAAATTCCAACCACCATTAAATCAACAATATTTGGGAAAACCATTGCCATAAAAAGAGCTGTAACTCCAAATATAACGGTGGCAACCCTTATCATGAGATGAGCTTTGGCAGGCGATACAAGCTTCTTACTTCCCCAGCCAACAAAATCCTTAACTGCCGAAATAGAAATAATATTTAAAAAACTATCGCCTGATGACATCAGAGCCGATAATAATCCCACAATAGCGAAAGCCATAATGAAACCGCTGCTATGCCTGTCGATGAAGAGATACGCAACACCGGCTGTCTGATCAGGTGAAATTTCCGTGTCGGTTACCAAACGTACAGCCATTCCTACCATTGGAAAAATTATATAGAAAGGAAGCATTCCCAGTCCGGACCATAACGACACTTTTTTGGCAGTTCTACTATCTTTAGCTGCAAGTACCCGTTGCCAAATATCCATACGTGCCAGTACTGACCATGAAAGAAAAATTGGTGTGCCAACCAGGAAAACAATACCAAGCTGGGTGCCGTTCAACATTTCGGCCGGAAGTTCGTTTAACCTGTTAAAATGTTCTGTGTCAGATAGTATGCCGGGAATAAAAATAAGAAATATCATAATTACTATAGCAACAAACTGAATAGTATCGGTTATAATAACTCCTGACAAACCTGCAATTGCAGTGTAAGCAATAATAATAAATGCAGAGATTAAAACAGCTGTGGTATATCCTATTTCAAAAGAGAACTTTAACAGACTTGCCATTGCCACAAACTGTGCAGCTAGAATAAAGAAGAAAATAAAAATATTTACTCCGCTAACCGTTGCTGAAAATATTTTTGAAAATCCTTTCTCATTATCTGAAGTATAGCTGTGATTCAGAAAATGCGGAAAGCTGTAAATATTGTTACTTGAGCCAAAATCACGTATTTTTCCGGCATATTTCCACATTATTCCAAACCCTATAACATATGCTATTCCAATGGCAATGGCGGCAAACCCAGATTCATACCCAAGAGCCATAAGACCGATAGATGTGCCTCCTCCTACAAAAGTTGCGAGTACTGTAAAAACCAGAGGTAGTGTTTTCGTATTCCTGTTGTTTACAAGATACTGATCAAGGTCAGATGTTTTCAGATGCCTTAATGATAAATACACTATTACAACCAGGTACAATACAATAAAAAAAATCAGCCAACCCATAACTATATTTTAATCTGTTTTCGAGTTTGAATCATTGTTCGATTGTTCGATTGCTTCATTGTTATATTGTACGAACTAAGCATGATTAAATACTGGTATTTCTGAAGTCTATCATCTTCAAATCATCAAATTTTCGCACCCAACAATCGAACCATCCAACAATTGAGCCATCCAATAATTGAACCATCCAACAATTGAGCCATCCAATAATCTAGCCATCCAACAATTGAACCCATCCATTTCAAATTACCAAATCAAAACCTTGCCTTAATATACTCATTAACTTCTTTAAGCGATGATATTTCCGGAGAAGCATTACCTGACCTGACATAAAATTTTTCAACTTCATTTCCCTGCTTATTTTTGGTTTTAAGAAAAACAGGGTGATCTGATGAAAGGATTTGGATGGAACAGACAGTTTTTCCATCAAATTCATGAAAGCTCATACTTAAAAATTCATTGGCAAAAGCAATCCCATATTGATTGTTAATGAGCTTCCTAAGATGAAGTTCAAAATAATCAGCATTCTTTTTTCGTAATGTGTTAAAATCGTTTTCCAGTCCCAAAATGTTCATATCATCACTTACACCTATAAACAAAGTCCCTCCTTTGGCATTAGCAAAAGCAGCAATACTTTTCAGTATAACGTTCTCAAGTATTTTGTTAACTTTTTCCTCATGATAATCCCATCTGAGTGATGATTTAAACTCAACAAATTCTGTTTCACCTTCTTTTATTAATGTGAGAATTTCGTTGTCTTCCAATATTGGAATTTCACTGTTATATGTTGTTGAATTTATACCCTTTCTTTTAAAAAACAGCAGATATAAAAATACTAAAGTCAAAAGTCCGAAAAAGGCAGACAAATAAATATAAACCATCTCCTGCTTTCGTTCAGTTTCAGCAAGATCGGAAGCTGATATTGTAACAGCAAAACCATCGACTCCAACAGCCGGTGTCAGGTTTACAATCCTTGTCCAGTAATTTTTGTTGAATTTTTCAAAAGAGTAGGAGTGAGGGTTTTTTGTTTCTGAATTTTTCCATGTATTAATCAACTTGTCGATATCAACGCTTAATAGTTTATAAGTGTTAATACTTGTAGTATCATTGGTAATAATTGGTGTAACAATGCTGTTATCAGTACCTAGTATTGAAACCAACGGGTTTTCAAACCTGAGTACTGAAGCAAAATTCCTGCTGATTTCATGCGCACTGTAAATCAATCCAACCACAACAGAATCCCCGGTATTATTCAAAGATTTAAATATGATTGAGACGAAATTATTCAGCTCCTGAATTTGTTTTTCCGATGCCCTCCATACGTATTCAGATGATTTCAATGAATTAGTGATATGTTCAATATTTTGATCATTGGGAAAAACTCTGTAAACATCGGTCCATTCACTTAATACATCGAGGTTGTTATTAAGTCTTTTCCAGCCGGCAAGACTGTCGTTCAGAACTGTATCAAAAGTTGTTGCCCATGATGAATTATCCCTGAATATAATATAGCTGAAGTTTTTTCCTGACAGAGCCACACCTTTAAGATAACTTTCGGATAATATCAGTTCTGTGAAATAGGCATCAAGTTTTTTATTGTCGGGGTTGCTGAAGTCAGTATTATTATTTTTTAATTTAACCTCATTTATAGAAAGTTCCACTGATGACAGAAAGTTTTCCAGGCTGTTTTTAAAAGATGATGAAGCATCGGAAATGATTTCATCAGCGAAAGTATCTTCTTTGCTTTTAAGCCAGAAAGTAACAAGGCTTGCTATTGTAACAATTAAAAAAATCCCTGCAATCAGGATTTTAAGCTTTTGTGTCATAACTGAAAAATATAATAATCAAAAATATGATTTTTAATTCAATGAAAAAGTCAGGATATGAAAATATGTATGAACGTTTTGCAATGCAGAAGCCTCTGAGCTGATGTGAAGTTACACTCTCTATTTCAAAAATCTGTGAGGTCTGCCTACATCTGAATCTATGCTTACAATGTTACAATTGAACGTGCCCCACTTTTTACAACAGACAATTGAAACATTAGAGCCATGAAATAATCGAACCTGCTTTATCCTGATATTTATAGCGATCATTACTGCAGACAAGCCATCAAACCATTTCCAAAAGCACAAATCTGCTACAAAGCCTGTGAGTTGAACCATGTACGTACTTATCCCTTCAAAAAATCAATATTTCTCTTCAGTCCTTTGTATCTTGTTCGCGACACGGCTGAACCCTTAAAAAGATTATTAAATTTAACCTTATCCATATTATCCCAGTCTTCTTTTTTCATATTAAGCAGTTCATCAGAAGGTTCAAACAATTCTTCTGAATGATGTGTTGAAAACCTGTTCCAAGGGCATATATCCTGACAAATATCGCAACCAAATATCCAGTTGTTGAAATAATTCTTTTTGTCTGCCGGCAGGTCACCATTATATTCAATGGTAAGGTATGATAAACAGCTTCTTGCATCAACAAAGTTATCTTTAATGGCATTTGTTGGGCATGCATCTATACATTTTGTACAGTTCCCGCAATAGTTTTTGATATCATTACTATCGTTGTAATGCAGTTCAAGATTTGTAATAATATGTCCAATAAAGAAAAAAGATCCTCCTTTTCTGTTTATTAGCATAGTGTTTTTACCGATAAAACCCAGTCCGCTTTTCCGTGCCCATGCACGATCAAGAACAGGTGCAGAATCAACAAATACCCTGGAGTTAAGTTTACCGGTTTTGTTTTCAATTTCAACAAGCAGAGACTTCAATTTTTCTTTAATCACATAATGATAATCTGTTCCATATGCATATTTTGATATTTTGTAGTTGTAATTATTGATGAGTTGTTTTGAAGGAAAATAATTATAAAGAACTGAAATAACTGACTTTGCACCATCAACCAGGTATTGTGGGTTATATCTTTTCTCACGGTTATTTTTTAAATAATTCATTTCACCATTATTGCCTTCGTTCAACCACTTTTCCATTTTGTCTGCATCATCGGAAAGAAATTCTGCTTTTGATATCCCACAATCGAAAAAACCCATTTTTTTAGCATGGGATATAACGAAATCGCTCAACTGTTGTTTATTTAATGAATTAACGATCATGCGATACAAGTAGGTGAAAAGCAATTCAAAATTACAATAAATCCTTAAGGCATTAACAATCCTTATCTTTCAGCGTCTTATTCCATCTGATGGTGAGTGTGAATCATTTATACCAAGTTATTACAACGTTCGAGAAACTTAATATCTACAGAAATGCTTGTTTAGTTAATTAAAAACGGAGTAAACTATCAATCCAACCTGCCTTCATAAATTCCGGCAGGCAAGCCATCAAGCCATTGAACCATGTGACAATTGAACCATAAAACCATCGAACCATGAATCAATCAATCCATACCCATCACCTGTTTTTCAAAAATTCGGCAGTCTGGCAGAAATAATTCCATAAAAATTCCTTTTCACTGTTGCCGATATCGGACTTTTCCAGAGCAGTTTTCATATTTGCAAGCCAGTTTTGTTTAGCCTTTTCAGTTACCGGAAAAACAACATGCCGTTGTTTCAATCTTGGATGTCCTCTTTTTTCATTATAATGAGAAGGTCCACCAAGATATTGAATCATAAATAAACGAAGTCTTTCTTCAGCTGCCTCCAATCCATCTTTATACATTGGTAACAATATCTTATCGTTTCTTATTTCCAGGTAGAAGTCGTGGACAAGCTTATTAATTTTATCCTCACCGATCCTGTTGTAGTATGTTAGTTGCATAGTATATCTTTTGTATTACAATATTCGCCTGATTGTTGGTAATTATAAACGAGTGTTTTTCAAAAGCAAAATTAGAAAATTATATTCACCAGATTGCAGGTTGAATTTTCAATTCAATGCAAGCTTTACATTATCTTTGAAGAAAGAAATATCAGTAAAACATATTGCATTTTATGAAAATATCTAACTCCGGTTTACCTGATCTTCGGTTGATTTCCAAAGAAATAAGAAAGGATATAATCAGAAGCATTACCAGTGCCGGATCAGGACACACTGGTGGTTCACTGGGTCTGACAGACATATTTACCTGTCTGTATTTCAAAGTTATGAAACATGACCCCGTGAATCCTCTATGGCAGCAACGCGATAGGTTGATTTTGTCCATTGGTCATGTTGCACCCGTACTATATGCTACATTGGCGCATGCAAAATACTTCCCTGTTGATGAACTTGACACATTACGAAAACTTGGATCAAGGTTACAGGGTCATCCAGGGCGGGATCATGGATTACCCGGGCTGGAATTATCGGCAGGTTCTCTTGGACAGGGTCTGTCGGTTGCTGTTGGAATGGCAATAGCCGCTAAACTCTATGATCAGGATCATTCAGTTTATTGTATAATGGGTGATGGTGAATTACAGGAAGGCTCTGTCTGGGAGGCAGCCATGAGTGCTTCTCATCATAAACTGGATAACCTGATTGGGATAGTTGACAGAAATAACCTGCAAATTGACGGGAGTACTAAAACTGTAATGGAAATAGAACCATTAAAGGCAAAATGGGAATCGTTTGGCTGGCGGGTTTTTGAGTGCGACGGTCATGATCATCGTGAAATAATAGATACAATTGATTCTGCAAAACAGACAGTATATAAACCCGTGGTAATAATTGCCAAAACAATAATGGGAAAGGGTGTCGGGTCAATTGAAGACAATAATGAATGGCATGGAAAGGCCCCTTCAAAAGCCCAGTTGAATGATTTTATCAACCAAATAGAAGAATCTTATGAAGTATTTGAATAGAGGAAACAGGGCTACAAAAGAAGGGTTTGCAGAAGCTCTTGTTACCTTGGGAAGGGAGTATGAAGATATGGTCTTGCTTGGAGCAGATATAACATCTTCTGTTGGAATGGATGGCTTTCAAAAAAGATTCCCTGGAAGGTTTTTTTCAATGGGTATTGCTGAACAGAATTGTGTTGGTGTAGCTGCAGGGCTGGCTCTTTCCGGGAAAGTACCCGTTTTTTCAACCTACGGAGTGTTTGCTGCTTTACGCACTACTGATCAGATACGAATTTCATTGTGTTACAATAATTTGCACACTATAATTGGAGGTGCACATGCAGGAATATCTGTTGGTCCTGATGGAGCAACACATCAGGCTCTTGAAGATATAGCTGTATTAAGATCACTGCCAAATATTACAATATTATCACCAGCTGATGCCACTCAAACCATATTGGCAACAAAAGCTGCATATGAAAATTGCAATGGGCCAGTATATGTTAGGTTTGGTAGAGCTGCAGTACCGGACTTTACTCAGGATGATCAGAAATTTGAAATTGGTAAATCTCATACATTGAAGCAAGGAGATGATATAACCTTAATTGCAACCGGACATATGGTATGGGAGACAATAGTTGCATCAGATAAATTACATGAAAAAGGAATCAGAGCGAGGGTAATAAATATGCATACCATAAAACCGGTTGATAAAGATGCTATTATAAGGGCTGCCAAAGAAACGAAATCAATAATAACTGTTGAAGAGCACCAGGTAATCGGTGGACTGGGATCTACAGTTGCTGAAGTTGTTGTACAAAATCATCCGGTTCCTGTTGAGATGATAGGAATGAACGATCAGTTCGGAGAGTCAGGTACTCCTGATGAATTAATGATTAAGTACGGCCTTACCTCTGAAGCAATAGTTAACAGGGTTCTCAATTTATTAATGCCTGATAAAAATCAGTAACAGTACGTTTTATGCATTAAGTATAAGCTTCATTTGTTTGATTGTTATTGATAAATTCCTAAAGCAGTATATCAACAGCATAATCAATCTGTCTCCTTTTCGTTCCGTCACTCCAGCCACCACACAATCGAACAGTAGAACAATCAAGCCTTTAATAACTCACTTCGAATAAAAATCAATCATTTCCTGTATGCTTTTAACACAAACAGGACAAAAAGTATCTCCGTTGAAGCTTTTCATAAGACAATCGTGAACCGGACGGTAAACTCCTTTGGCAACATAACCACCACCTTCAAAAACGCCTAGTTTATTTCTGTATTTCCTGGTATCAGGTGTAGGTATTGGTGTCCGTTTTTTCATCATGTCTTTCCACTTGCTGTTAAAATCAACCAATGTAGTTATGTTTGGTTCCCAGGGTTCTGCCTCAAGGTTATAAAAATCGTTATACGATGTTGAAGAGGTATAATATTCATCAGCCAGTCCCACAAAACCATGCCCCAGTTCATGTATAAAGATCTGAGCAGCTTTTTCGTTGCTGTTCACACTTACATTGTAATAGTTATAAATTGCACCTCCACCATATTTCTCATTATTTACAAGTATGTAGATCTGGTCATAAGGTGCGTTAGCTGCCATATCCCGAACACTTTTATTGTCCATTGTCATGCAGTAGCGTTCGCTGTCGAATGTATAAAAACTGGTGTTAAGCAGAGTTTGTTTCCAAACACCTTTTCCTGGCACATCGTTACCTGAGTCGGCAGAAGGGGCCAGTACTCCCCTGATATTAATTTTATCTTTGTTTTTATCATATGGTGCATAACTAAAAAGACCTTCAGAGAATGCATTACAATCATCAATAAAAAGCCCCATTTCTTCTTTCGAGTATCCCTCAGGAAGAATTAGTATATCAACACTATTTTCAGGTTTTCCCGAAATGTGAACATCAAACGATGGGAAATTAATTCGTTTATCTTTTCTGATAAAATAGTCATCAGGATCAACAGTATGCCTGAATTTTTCTTCAAATTCACCATTGAAATTGCGAGAATACAATACTACATCAACGTCATTTTTAGGGTATGGGAATACAACTGCTTCTGAAAATGCCTTTTGGATTTTTTTCGCTTCGTCAGTTGTTTGCCATTCACGAAATAAAGTTGAATAACCCCTTGAATACAATAAAGAGTCGTTTTCTTTATTATATACTTTTAAATAGTAGTTACCATAACCAAAAGTATCAACCAGATTTATTTTCGATCCTCCCCAGTAGGGTTCCTCTATTAATTCATCAAAAAAATAATGCTCACTTTCGTGGTTGCCGGTATGATAATAATCCATTCGCAATGTTTTATCATGGAAATATTTATCAAATTGAGCTATACCAGCAATATTAAATGTTATTATTAATGCTAAAAACCAATATTTCATGTTAATTCTGTTGAGTACTATTTGCTTCTTCTTCGGGAGATAACCATCCTCCTCCCAGTGCTTTATATAGTTCAATATACGCTGTCAGCAGGTTTGTTCTGGTTTGTGTGTAATACAACTGCGCATCGAATGATTGTCGCTGTGAATCAAGAACTTCCAAATAGCTTGTTTCACCTAGTGAGTATCTGTTTTCAGATAACATTTCAGCATTTGTGGCAGCTTTGTACCTCATTTCCTGGGCAATCAACTCTTCTTTTAAGGTTTCGATACTTATCAAAGCATCTTCTACATCTTTAAAAGCCTGTAAAACGGTACTCTCATATTCATGTAGCAATGCTTCTGTTTCATAACGTGCCATTTCTGCCCGTTTTTTGTTTTTACCAAACTGAAAAACAGGTCCCAACAGGCTACCTCCAACTGACCATGCAAGTCCGCCGGATGTCAGAGTTGAAAGGTCTGAACTTGCAACACCCAATAATCCTGTAAGATTTAACGAAGGCCATCTCATTGCCTCTGCAACTCCAATCTGTGCATTTTGCGACATCAGTTGGGCTTCGGCCTGTTTGATATCGGGTCTTCGCTCTAGCAGTTGTGATGGTAAACCGGTAGGTATTTCGGGAGGGAACTCCATTTCCAGTAAGCTATTAACGGTTTCTATTTCTCCAGGATTACTACCAAGTAGTGTGCTTAAGGAGCTCTCAGTAATTGCGACTGCGCGCTTGTACTGAGGAACTGCAGCGGCTGAAACAGCACGTTGTACCTGCGATTGGTTAAGGTCAATTTCTGCCACAACACCCCAGTGATACCGGGCCTCGATAATTGTTAATCCGCTATCGCGTGATGCCAGTGTTCTTTCGGAAATACGTAACATTTCCTTGTTATTCAATAATTCAAAATAGGTACTGGCAACACTTGCAACAAGGCTCATTTGAATAGTTCTCATTCCATATTCACTTGCAAGAAAATCAGCCCTTGCAGCTTCGTTTAACCGTCTGTATTTGCCCCAAAACCCAATTTCCCATGAAAGTTCCGGGTAAGCAAAAAAGTTATCAGTAGATGTTGATTGTTTTACTCCTGCATAATTGCCACTACCAGCTCCAACGGAGTACGTAAATGTTGGATATTGATCAGCTTTTGTATAACCAAGATTCGCCCTTGCAGACTCAATACGTGCCGCCGCAACCAATACGTCTTTATTTTCCTGTAAAGCAGTTTTTATAAGTGTATCAAGTACAGGATCATTAAACAATTTCCACCAGTAAAGATTTACAATAGTATCGGTTTGTATTGAATCAAACCTAAATGCTTCAGGACTGTTGTAATCCGGTTTTTGAAAGTCTGGTCCCAGTTTACAACCTGAAATGAAAATACTTATTCCAAAAATGAATATTATTATTTTTTTCATAGCGACTAAATTAGGTTAATTCAACATTACTTGCCGACTCTTCTTTCAGTTTCAGTCTTTCTCTTTTTTTCTCATACCCGGCTATTTTTCCGATAAATACAAATAACATAGGATACATGAATACACCCAGGAATGTAGCTAGTGACATACCACCGAGCAGGGCCATTCCCATAACTTTTCTGGCTTCTGCTCCGGATCCTGTTGCAATAACCAATGGGAAAACACCAAATATAAAGGAAAACGCAGTCATTAAGATTGGTCTGAAACGTGATTTAGCTGCGCTGATTGCAGATGCAAGCAGATCTTTTCCGGTTTTAAATTCATCACTTGCAAATTCAACTATCAAAATAGCATTTTTGGCAGCCATACCTACCAGCATAACAAATGATACCTGTGCAAATATATTATTCTCAAATGAGGGACTGAAAAACCGTGACGCCCAAAGTGCAAATAAAGCACCAAATATTGCAAAAGGAGTACCCATCAAAATACTTATTGGCAGCGACCAGCTTTCGTACTGAGCTGAAAGGATTAAAAACACAAATACCAGCGAGAATGTTAAAATTATTCCAAGTGAACCTGAAGCCTGCTTTTCCTGAAACGACATAGCGTTCCATGAGTAACCCATATCATCAGGTAATACCTCGGTAGCAATTTCCTCCAAAGCACTCATTGCCTGTGCTGAAGTATAACCATCTGCAGGGCTACCTGTTACTTCAACAGATCTGAAAAGGTTAAACCTATTTGTATAATCAGGCCCGGAGATATCTTTAACTGTGACCAGTGTTGATAATGGTACCATCTCTCCCTGATCATTTTTCAGGAAGAAATTATTTATTTGATCCTCGTTCACCCTGTATTGTGGTTCTGCCTGGATATAGGTTTTATATAACCTTCCGAAACGGGTAAAGTCGTTTACATACGATCCGCCCATAAAGGCACCAATGGTTCTGTACAGATCATCAAGCGAAACACCAAGTTTTAGTGCTTTCTCCTTGTCAACATCCATAAATCGTTGTGGTACGTTAGCCCTGAATGTTGTAAATGCCCTGCCAATTTCAGGTCGGTTATTAGCAGACTTTACAAATTTTTCCGTGTTTTGGGCCAGGTATTCTGGTGTATTACCAGCTCTGTCCTGTATCATAATACTAAACCCTGAACCGTTTCCTAATCCGGGCAAAGCAGGTGGGCCGAAAGCAAATACCTGTGCTCCAAGTACCTTTGTGAACAATATTGGGTTAACCTGGTCGATTATTTCTTTGGCAGTACTACTTCGTTCATCCCATGGTTTCAGAGTTATAAACATAAAGCCATTATTTGATGACATTGAACCTGATAGCATGCTGTATCCTGTTGCAGTTGTTACATACTTAACATCCGGTAGTGTCATCAGTATCTCCTCCACATTTTTGGCAATTGCATCAGATCGTTGTAGTGAAGATGCATCAGGCAATTGAATATTTACGAAGAAATAACCCATGTCTTCTTCGGGAATAAAACCTCCGGGAACCAAATTGCCGAAAAACCCTGCAGCAATAGTAATTATTACAATAAAAACAATACTTCGCTTTATTTTACGTGCAACAATATTGGTAAAACTCATGTATGCATCAGTTGTTTTACCCATGAACTTGTTAAATACCCCGAAGAAACTACCTAATAACCCTTTGTAAGGTTTGGGTTCTTTAAGCAATATAGATGACAATGCCGGGCTAAGAGACAGTGCATTAACAGATGAAACAATAACCGAAACAACTATTGTTATCGCAAACTGTTGATAAAGCCTTCCTGTAATACCCGCCATACCTGCAACAGGAATAAATACAGCAACAAGTACAAGTGTTGTAGCTATAATTGGTGCAGAAACCTTCTTCATGGCTTCAAGAGTGGCCTGCTTTGCATTCATTCCTTTGGAAATATTTACTTGTACTGCTTCTACAACAACAATGGCGTCATCCACAACTATCCCAATAGCAAGCACAAGCCCAAGTAATGACAGAACATTAACAGTAAAACCAAGTAGCGGGAAGAAAATAAATGCACCTACAAGTGAAACCGGAATAGCAATTGTCGGAATAAGTGTTGCGCGCCAGTCCTGAATAAAAACAAACACAACAAGTACAACTAAAAATACTGCAATTATCAATGTAATAACGATATCCCTGATACCGGCAGTAATTGGTAATGTTGCATCCAGTGATACATCATAAACTATACTTTCAGGAAAACCCTTTGCTATCTGTTCCATTTCAGCTTTTACCATTTCAGCGAGCTCAACGGCATTTGATCCGGGAGCCTGGTAAAGTGCAATAGCAGCACACGTTTTCTGGTTTAATCGTGTAAAGGCATTATATGTTTCAACTCCCAGGTTAATGGTAGCAACATCTTTAAGCTTCACCTGCGATCCTTCTGGTGTAGTTCTGATAACAATTTCACCAAAAGCTTCGGGAGAACTAAATCGTTCAGGTAATCTTACCGTATAGGTAAATTCAGTACCTGGTGGTGAAGGCTCTGCTCCAAATTTACCTCCGGGAACAATTAGGTTTTGCTGATTAATTGCGTTTTGAATTTCAGATACAGTAATTCCCATTTGCGCCAGCCTGTCAGGTTTTACCCATATTCTCATTGAGTAATCCGAGGCACCAAGTACATCAACTCTTCCAATTCCCTTAATTCTTGCAAGCTGATCTTTTATGTTAATTAAGGCATAATTACCTAAAAAGTCCTGGTCGTAACGCCCGTCGGATGACAATGTAACCAGCATAAGAATATTCGGTAATGATTTTTGGGTTGTCACACCGAATTTTGTTACTTCCGATGGTAATTTAGCTGAAGCTGCACTTACCCTGTTTTGGGAGAGAACAGTATTCATATCAGGATCGGTACCAACATCAAATGATATATCAATTGACATTGTACCATCATTGGAGTTTGTTGATTTCATGTATATCATGTTATCAACGCCATTTATTTGCTGTTCAAGAGGTGTTGCTACCGATTCTTCCACTGTAATAGCATTTGCTCCGGTATAGGTACCTCTAACCTGTACAACAGGAGGAGTTAGGTTTGGATACTGCTCAATAGGTAATCCTGATAACATTACAAATCCAACAATAACAATAACAATGGCAATTACCATTGCAACGATAGGCCTGTGTACGAAAAAATTTCCTTTTAAATCTGACATACGGCTTATTTTGTTTGTGGAATAACTTTGTTTTCGAATTCAGTAATTTTTGCGATCACAGGCATTCCGGGCTGTACTTTTTGAAGGGCATCAATTACCACTTTATCATTAGGTTCAAGTCCGCTTTCAACCAGCCAGAAATCTTCATATTTCGGACCGGTCACAATCTGACGGTTTTCAACCTTTGAACTATCTGACACAACATATACATAATGTGTTCCCTGCAATTCCATTATACATCTCTGGGGAACTAAAAGAGCATCTTTTACAACATCCATCTTTGCTTTGACTTTTGCATATTGCCCGGGACGCAGAAGTGCACCGGGATTTGGAAATGCGGTTTGAACAAGCAAAGATCCGGTTTCCGGGTTTACTTCCCTGTCAACAAAATTTACCCTTCCTTTATAATTGAACTCTGTTCCGTCAGAGAGTATAAGTATCAATCTGCCTTCGGTTCTTTCTTCGTTAAGATAATTTGATTCCCTTCTCTCGTGCTGGCTTTCAACAAATCTTCTTGCCAGGCCAAGATAATCTGACTCAACCAGGTAAAACTCTACATGAACAGTATCAATTGTTGATACAGTATTTAATATTACAGGATTTGGATCCTGTCCAACAAACTCACCAACTTTAGCTTGTGTTTTACCAATCAAACCAGTAATTGGCGACATTATCTTGCAATAGCTCAGGTTTATTCTTGCAAGACGAACACTGGACTCTACGGCCTGTACGTTTGCCAGGGCCGCATCGTATTGTGCCTGTGTTGCATCAAGGTCACTTTTGCTAACCGCATTTATTTTTGCAAGTGGTTTAATTCTGCCCAGATCACTTTCTGCTTTAGCCAGTTGGGTCTTTGCTTCCGCAAGATTACTTAATTCCCCGGCCAGTTTAGCTTCCATTGGTTGTGGGTCAACAGTATAAAGTAATTGATCCTTTTGAACATAAGTGCCTTCATCAAAGTGAATTGCGTCTAAAAAACCACTAACCCTGGCCCTGATAGGTATATCATTCTTACCATAAATCTGGCCAACAAATTCCTGGTAAATAGGTACATCTTTTTGAATTACCTCAACTACAGGTATTTCAAGTTTCATTGGTGCTTTTTGCTTCTTGTCGCTACATGAGCTGACAATTACCAGACAGAGCATAACAATTCCGGTCTTTTTTAGAAAAAGTGATAGATAATTCATAAAGGAATATTTCAAAAATTATTTTCAGTTGTTTGTTATAGCAAATGTAATAAATATTAGTTAGATGGTTTTTGCCCTTATAAACTCCTTGTTTCTGTCAAACAGATATCTGTATGTTATATGAGTTTTTCTTACTTTCGATCCAATTTGTTTTACCAGTTTTATCATCTTAGGATTAAAATCACCAATCCAGTTCATTTCAAGATCAGTATAATTAACACCTTTTGCTATTTCATCTTCAAAATAAACGATCATGCCCTCGGCTACTCCGCGACCCTGGAAATCAGGCACTACACCAAATATTAATCCAACAGCACGGGTGCAAATCTTTTTTACTTTTAATAAGTACAGAAGTCGTAGTTTATTAATAAGATTGAAGTTTCCATTAAATTTTCTGATAATCTGGTATAAGTCCGGGATCATTATAAAAAAAGCAATGGGTTCATCTTTGTGATACGCAAAAATTATCAGTCGCGGATCAATTATTTGCTTCATGGAATTAAATAATGCTTTTGCCTGTTTTTCAGTTACTGCTTTTACACCTTCAAAATTTGCCCATGCAGCATTAAAAACTTTCATGAAATTATCAGCTGATCTGGTGGGATTATTGCTGTCGTGAAAACCAAAAGTAATATCACTGTCTAGTGCTACCCTATCAGCCTTTTCTTTTATTATTGGTTCAAAATTACCTGTTACAAGAGGAATATGGAAGGTTAACTGATTAAAGTAATCCTGAAAACCATAACCTTTGAAAAGGTCATTGTAATAACTATGGTTGTAAGGCATATTGTAAATTGGTTCGTAAAAACCTTCCGATAAACACCCCCAAAAATGTTCCCGGGATCCAAAATTTACAGGCCCGTCCATTGCTTCCATACCTTGTTCCTTCAACCAGTTTCTTGCAGCATCGAACAGTAGATTGGCAGCTTTTTGATCATTAATACATTCGAAAAAACCACATCCCCCTGTTGGCTGATCGTTTTTATTGGCTGTTTTTTCGTCATAAAATGCTGCTATCCTGCCAACAATTCTATTATTTTGATCTTGTAGTATCCATCTGATTGCATCACCTCTTTTAAAGAGCCTGTTTTTTGAAGGATCAAAGATCTTTTCAATGTCACTATTCAGTGGACGGATCCAATTTTTATCATTAAGGTAAAGTGATGATGGAAATTTCAGGAATTCCTTTTTACTTTTTTTATTTTGAACTACTTTAAGTGTATAATTTTCACCCATATCTTAAAATTAATGATTCAAAGTTAAAAAAATTAGATTTTTGAAAAGTTATCGGATTGTTAATTCATAACTATGGTTTTTTTTAGTTGGAATTCAAATTATTCAGTCTGACTTTTATTAAGCGCATATTAACATTACAATTAGTTTGCAAAAAACTTTAAACTTTGTTTCCTAGCGTGGATAATCATTATATTTTTGCAATTTATTACATTATTGGGTAAACCGTAGTTTATAATGTCGAAAAACTTATATATCGCTGCAGCTGAAGCCGAAGCTGGCAAGTCGATGATAATACTGGGAATCATGGATTTCCTGTCAAGGCACATTGATAAAATTGGTTTTTTTCGTCCTATTGTTCGTTCGGGCGAAGTTATGGACAACCACATCAGACTTATCTCTTCGCGATACAATTTGAAATTTGATTATGAATCGATGTATGGGTTAACAAGTGATGAAATGCTCGAATTTCATCAAACCGGTGATACCGAAGGAGTATTTACATCAATTCTTAATAAATATAAACAACTTGAACAGAACTGTGATTTCATTTTAGTTGAAGGTAGTGATTTCAGAAGCTATTTAAGTACATATGAGTTTGATTTTAACCTGAATGTTGCCAACAACCTTGGATGTCCTATAATAAGTATTGTAAGAGGTTATAATAAGGCTGTTTCTGAGGTATCTGAATCTATTCAGATTATGAGAAGGGTTATGCAACACGAAAAGTGCATTCAGCTTGGTACCATTGTTAATCGTGCAAGTAAAAACGACTTATCTAAAATTAAAGACATTTTAAAAACATCAATGCCGGAAGAAAGTCTCAATTTTGTTATACCGGAGGAAAAGTTTCTTCAGAGGTTAACAATGAGACAGATAAAGGATATCATTGGTGCAGAGGTTATATATGGTGACGATGAATCCCTGAACTATGATGTTACCGATTTCAAGGTTGCTGCAATGAATATTGAGAGTGTACTGAAAAACGTAACTGAAGGTACATTGATAATTACACCTGTTGACAGACTCGACTTACTTGTTGGTCTATCTTTAACGCTCTTGTCTGATAATTACCCGAAAATAGCAGGAATTTTACTTACTTGCGGGCTAAAACCTGATGACCAGTTCAAACAATTGATATACGGACTTAAAAAATTACCAGTTGCTATACTTTCTGTTGAGTCCGATACTTTTAAAGCTGCGGCTGATGTTAATAAAGTTCGTCCGTTACTATTACCGGAAAATGAACAACGACTTGCAACTGCACTTGGTTTGTTTGAAGATCATGTAAATATTAAGCAGCTTGCTGATAAGATCACGTTTTCAAGCTCAGAAGTTGTTACACCGGTTATGTTTGAATATCAATTGTTTAACAGAGCCAAGCATAACCGCAAGCATATTGTACTACCCGAAGGTAACGACGACAGGATACTAAGAGCAGCAAGTATTTTGCTTAAGAGAAATGTTGTTGACATTACTTTACTGGGTAATGAAGATGAAATATACCGTAAAGCAGCTGAATTACATATTAGTCTGGAAGGGGCATTTATAATCGATCCTTATGATAATGATTTGATTGGTGAATATGCTGCTGAATATTTCAGATTAAGAAAACACAAAGGCATTACAAAAGAAGCCGCTAAAGAACTGATGTATGATGTTAGTTACCTCGGTACTATGATGGTTCACAAGGGACATGCTGATGGTATGGTTTCCGGGGCAGCACATACAACACAACATACAATTCGTCCTGCATTTGAAATTATAAAAACCAAACCTGGAATATCAATTGTTTCAAGTTCGTTCTTAATGTGCCTGGAGGACAGAGTGCTCGTTTATGGTGATTGCGCTATAAATCCCATACCAAATGCTGAACAACTTGCAGATATTGCTATAAGTTCGGCACAAACAGCTTCGATGTTTGGAATAGAACCTCGCATTGCAATGTTATCATATTCTACCGGCAAGTCCGGAAAAGGAGTTGAGGTTGAGAAAGTAAGAAAAGCAACTGAAATAGTTAGAGAAAGATGTCCTGATCTGAAAACAGAAGGTCCGATTCAATATGATGCTGCTATTGATGCAAGAGTTGCTAAAGCCAAAATGCCAGATAGTGAGGTTGCCGGGAAAGCTACAATATTTATCTTTCCCGACCTGAATACAGGAAACAACACTTACAAAGCTGTGCAGCGTTCTGCAAATGCTGTTGCCATAGGCCCGGTATTACAGGGTTTAAACAAACCTGTAAACGACTTAAGCAGAGGATGTTTGGTTGCCGATATTGTAAATACTGTGGTAATTACAGCTATTCAGGCTCAGGAGCAGTAACATTATTCTCAAGTCCGGCAGGTCCTTTATATTCAGCATTGCTAAATGCCAGAATTGGATAAAAAATAGGGCTTAAAAATAAAAGTCCCAGTGTAAATCCAACACCTTTGCCAAAGCTTAGAGAAAGAAGGTTGAGCATCCAAACTGCAAATACAATGTTCACTATTGGAATAAAGAACAATAGTAGCCACCACCAGGGTTTTCCAACAATTTCCAGCATTACAATTGTGCTATAAATCGGAATTATTGCCGCCCAGCCAGGTTTACCTGCTTTTTCAAAAATACGCCAGTAAACGTAAAGGTAAAACGCAATCAGAAACAAAATAAACAGGAATGTTCCTGTTCCAAATCCGTCATAATATTCGTATCCGTGATCCATAATAGTTGATTAAGTTAAGGTTAGTTACTGAAACCAAAGATATGTAAAAAAATAGAATTTTAAGATTTGAGAATTATAATATTTGAAAATTGGGGTTGAGTGTTCAATGGTTTACCTGCCGTATGTATGGTGACAGGTTCGGTTATCTGTTTGCCTTGTAAAACTAAAAGGTTCCATGGTCAGGCTCGTTTTGTCTTATAAATCCTGACCTTTGAGAAGAATCACTTAATGAAATGATTCAACTATATAAATGCTTGGAATAGTGTATATCAAACCTGGATTTCAGATTTGTTTGCTGTTGTCTTTTCCTGCTGTGGTAGTTGAAACCTGTCTACAACATCTTTAAAACATTAACTTCCTTTTCTTCCAGTAACCGCCACTTTCCTCTGGGCAGATCTTTTTTTGTTAATCCGGCAAATATCACTCTGTCGAGTTTAATTACTTCATAATGCAGATGTTCAAATATCCTTCTGACAATCCTGTTTTTGCCTGAATGTAATTCTATACCCACATGCTTTTTGTTGGCTTCATCAGCTACCCAATCTACGCTATCCGGTTTAATAAAACCATCTTCGAGTTCCAGGCCATCCATAATTCTCAGGAGGTCGTTTTTTGATAACGGTTTATCAAGTACAACATGATAAAGTTTTCGTACTCCGTGTTTTGGATGTGTTAATTTTTTTGTGAGTTCTCCATCATTTGTAAAAAGAAGCAGCCCTGTAGTGTTGCGATCCAAACGGCCAACTGAATATATTCTTTCAGTGCATGCATTTTCCACAAGGTTCATTACAGTACGCCTGTTTTGAGGATCATCAGAGGTTGTAATAAAGCCTTTAGGTTTATTTAGCAATATATAAACATGCTTTTCACTTTTAAGAACTTTACCTTTATAAGTTACTTTATCAGCGGGGCCTACCTTTGTGCCCAGTAATAAAGTAACTTCTCCGTTAACTTTAATTTCACCTTTTTCAATGAGCTTATCGGCTTCTCTCCTGGAACAAATACCGGCATCAGCAATGTATTTATTGAGTCGCACCAAAACGGGTTGTTTAGTTTGTATAGTTTCTGTTTTCTTCAAACTACTCTTTTTTAATGAGCCTTGTTTATATGGATTTCTCTTTTTCATTTACCAGTTATTTACTCCTGTCATTAAATAATGCAATAATTCTGCAAATATCTTTAAGTTTATTGAATAAGTAGGGTGTTTCTATAATAATTTGAAGATGTGGTGATTTGAGAATTGGGTTCGATTGTTTCATTGTTATATGTTTCAATTACTCGATTACTGATTCCCATCCGAAAATCACTTTTAAATTGTGCTTTTTTAGATAATTTTTTCTTTTTCTTCTTTTAGAGCAATATTTTTGTTTCTTACTAAGAATCGACTTTTCAGGCTAATTTTAATTTATAACCCATAACTCGTCCTCGATTAGCAAAGCGCATCGAGGATGTTTTTTACTATAACATTTGTAATGCGATTTTGAGATTGTTTCAAATATCTGCCTGATTCAGTCTCAGGCGTACCTTTTTTGAGACTACAAGACTCTGGTAAACACCTGACTCATGCAAGATATTTACATAATTCGAAAAACATCAACATTCCATACCATCAACTTAATCACTCCCTCCACTCAAGAGTGTTGATCAAATGTTCAATATCTTTGGAAATGAAATTGATAACCGGTTCCAGTGAGTCGTTGTTTGGAACAATATTGAAATATAATGCCCCCCTGACAAAATGGGAAGCGCTGTCGGTTACAAAAAACTGGTAAGGAGAAGCAGCACCACTTCCCTCAATTTTATATGTTAATCCATACAGGTTTCTCTCCCTGTCAACTATCATACTATCTTTTATATCCTCAGCTTTGGGAATATGTTTTGAAACCAGAGTATATGCATCTTCAAGGTAAGTAACCAGGTTATTATTAACATATTTATAACTTAAAAATACTGTTGCCTTAAACTGAGGGTATTCTATATTCAGCCAATATTTTTGATTCGGATCTTCTGAAGGTTTCTTTAATTCAGTATAAACCGGATATTCAAAATAATAGGGGTATAATGTATCGGAGAGTTTATAACTATGCTCAGGTAAATCAATTCTGAAATAGCCTCTTGGCAGGGGAGTATAATTGTAGTCACATGAAGCAACAAAAAATGCTGCTATCAAGCTAAATATCCAGATTGCCCTGTGTTTTACTATCATCAATTACAACTTTAATGCTAACTATTTTTCGTTGATCTGCTTCAACAATCTCAAATCTTATTTGTCCGAAATATATAACGGAGCCAGGTTCAGGAATCTTATTCTCAAGCTCCAGAATAAGTCCGCCAAGTGAATCGGATTCGCCTCTTACATCATCAAAAACATCATCATTGATATTTAAAATTTTACAAAAATCAACAATTGGGGTTTTAGCTTCAAAAAAGAAAGAGTTGTCTGATAGTTTGTTGTACTTAAACTGCTGAGGTTCAAGATCAAACTCATCGCTTATCTCGCCAACAATTTCTTCAATAATATCTTCAAGGGTGATAATACCTGATGTGCCGCCATATTCATCAACAACAATGGCCATATGTATTTTCTTTTGCCTGAATTCCTGTAACAGATCATTGATTCTTTTGTTCTCAGGTACGAAAAACACCGGCTTTCTGATAAGTTTTTGCCAGGCAAAACTGGTGTTGTTTCCTAGTAAAGGCAACAAGTCTTTTATATAAAGCAGCCCATGAATTTTATCAAGTGTTTCCTCATAAACCGGAATTCTTGAAAACCCGGATTTAAGTACTATTTCTTTCACCTCGGCAAGGGTTAAGGTGTAATCGATAGCAGTAACATTTACCCTTGAAACCATTATTTCACTGGCTTCCTTTTCTCCAAATGTGGCAATACCTTTTAGGATGAGTTTTTCATCATCAGAAACGCTATCATCTGAAGTAATTTCAATGGCGTCTGAAAGATCGCTCATACTAATACTATGGCCCTTTCTGCCAACCCGTTTATCAATAAACGAAGTTGATGTTACCAACAACGTACTTAATGGTTTAAAAAACCAAATTAAAAATTTAAGGTTCAGAACCATTAAAGTCGCCACGGAAACAGGCTCCTTATTTGAAAGGATCTTGGGAATAATTTCACCAAAAATCAGCAAAATAGAGGTTACAACAACTACCTGGATAAAGAATACCAGAATTACATTTGATTCCAGGCTAAAAATATTAACCGTAATAAATGTTGATAATATTACAATACTAACATTTATAAAATTATTTGATATTAATATAGTTGCAAGAAGTTCCTTTGGTTTTTTAAGTAGTTGCAGAATTGCAGCATCTTTTTTTCCTCCTCTAACTTTCAGTGATTCGATATCAGAAGGTGATAAAGAAAAGAAAGCGGTTTCAGATCCTGAAATAAGTCCTGAGAAAAATAAAAGGATTACTAAAATTAACAGAGCAATTGTGGTACTTATATCAAAACCCGTAAAAAAATTTTCCGGGATAACATTCTGACAGGTAAAACTTAAAAATGTTATAATATTGTCCAAATTAAAATTTTGTATTAAATCTTACCTGCAAAATTACTAAGAAAAGCGATACTCAAAACTCAACATGTTGAAATTTAGAATGGAAGATCGTCCTCAGGTAGATCAGTACTATCACTTGTGCCGGTATTTTGCGCATTGGAATTTCCCTGTTCCGGCTGATTTGCAGGCCTGGAATCAGAGTAACCCCCACCAGTGCTTTCGTTACTTCTTGGATGAGCAAGCATGTTGATCTTTTCAGCAAGAATTTCAGTAATATATCTTTCGTTTCCGTCCCTGTCGTTGTACTTCCTTGTTTTGATTTTACCTTCCACATAAATAAGGTCGCCTTTAGCAACGTTTTTTTCAGCCATATACCTGTACCCAACAATATTATGCCATTCGGTCTGATCTCTCCATTCATTAGTGGTTCTGTCTCTGTAGCTTTCAGTAGTGGCCAGAGAAAAACTAATACGTTTTGTGCCATCATCAAATGTAAATATATCAGGATCTTTACCTATATGCCCAATCAATACTACTTTATTAATTCCTGCCATTTTATAATATTTATTTGAATTTTAATTTCGATCAAAATTAGAGATTTTTTATCTAACATGCAGAACAAAATAATACATGATATCAAAAACTGTTAATTTATAACTTTCAGAAGCAATAAATAAACTGAATATACTAATAAAGAACATTTTATAATTAAAAAAAATAAAAAAATATATCGCTTATTATAAAATTATATTATTTTTGCTGCCCGAACTAAGAAACTAATTTTTAATCATTTAAAATAACATTGAGATGACAAAAGCAGAAATTGTAACTGATATCGCCAATAAGACAGGCGTTGAAAAGGTAGCTGTTCAGGCAGTAGTAGAGTCTTTCATGGAGACAGTAAAAGACACAATGGTGAATGGTGAAAATGTATATTTAAGAGGCTTTGGTAGTTTTATTATTAAGAAAAGAGCTGAAAAAACAGGTCGTAATATTTCTAAGAATACAACTATTATTATTCCTGCACATAATATTCCTGCTTTTAAACCGGCTAAAACTTTCGTTAACGAAGTAAAAGCTAAGTAGTTTATTATTTATCATTTAACAATCATTTATTATGCCAAACGGTAAAAAGAGAAAAAGGCACAAGATGGCAACTCACAAACGCAAGAAGCGTTTGAGGAAGAACAGGCATAAGAAGAAATAATTAATTTCTTTTAGCATAAATAACACATGGCTGTTCCAAGAGCAGCCATGTGTTATTTTATTCTCTCCAAATCACCCCACACACAGTTTGTCCTAATTACTTTCAGAAAACAGTTGCTAAATAACCATAGCACGGCTTTGGTATTTAACTAATTCAAAATTATACAATGTGAACAGAGAATTAATCGTTGATTCAAATTTATCGGAAGTTAACATTGCACTACTTGAGGACAAAAGCTTAGTCGAATTACATAAGGATCAAATCAATAATAAATTTGCTGTTGGTGATGTCTTTTTAGGTAAGGTAAAAAAAATAATGCCCGGTTTAAATGCTGCTTTTGTTGATGTAGGTTACGAAAAAGATGCTTTTTTGCATTATCTCGATCTTGGCCCGCAAATCAGGACATTTAACAAATATGTAAAGTTGGGTATTCTTGGTAAAGCAAACCTTACTTCTCACGAAACTATAAAGAGAGAAAGAGACATTGAGAAATCAGGGAAAATAACCCAGGTACTGGTATCAGGACAGCAAATACTTGTTCAGATAGCGAAAGAGCCTATTTCAACCAAAGGACCACGTATTTCTACCGAGATATCATTTCCAGGCAGGTTTCTGGTTCTACTGCCTTTCTCTAGTAAAATATCCATTTCTCAAAAAATAAAAAGCAAGGATGAAAGAAACAGGCTCAAGCGGCTAATATCCAGCATACTTCCTAATAATTATGGAATTATTATCCGTACAGTTGCTGAGAATAAGAAAGTTGCAGAACTTGACGCCGATTTACGTGATTTAACTGGTAAATGGGAAAGTATTATAAAAAAACTGTCAAAATTGAAACCTCCGCAAAAAGTACTAAGCGAACTTGACAGAACTTCACAGATACTTAGAGATATCCTAAACGAATCGTTTAACACAATTCATGTTAATGATGCCGGATTATGTGAGGAAATAAGATCCTATATAGAAACAATTGCTCCCGATAAGAAAGATATAGTAAAGAAATATAAAGGTAAACTTCCAATTTTTGATCAGTATGGGGTCGAAAAGCAAATGCGAAGTTCCTTTGGAAAAACAGTAACTATAAAGAGCGGTGTTTATCTTGTAATTGAACATACGGAAGCTCTGCATGTTATTGACATAAACAGCGGACACAGGGTAAATAAAGAAAATTCCCAGGAAGAAAATGCGTTGCTGGTGAACATGGAAGCTGCAGCTGAGGTAGCACGCCAGCTGCGTTTAAGAGATATGGGTGGTATTATCGTGATCGACTTTATTGATATGCATGATGCTAAAAACCGACGTATTTTACACCAAAAGCTTGTTGAGGAAATGTCGAAAGACAGGGCCAAGCATACTATACTTCCTCCTAGTAAATTTGGTCTTGTTCAGATAACACGCCAGAGAGTACGCCCTGAAATGATAGTTCCGGTACTTGAAAAATGCCCTACCTGCAATGGTACGGGACAAATTAAATCAAGTATGATACTCGTTGATGATATTGAGAGTAATCTTAATTATTTAATACTTGATCAAAACGAAAAGTCACTTACTTTGGCTGTACACCCGTACATTTACGCTTATCTGACGAAAAAGTTCATGTCAATACAAATGCGATGGTATTTGAAATATCGAAAATGGATTAAAATTCGTGCAGAAAAAGACTACCAGATAATGGAATTTCATTTCTTCAACAAAAACAGAGATATGATCAAAAGATAAGCTACATTTGGTGTTCAGATATTAAAAAACGGGAAGTATATAGTTTATACCTCCCGTTTTTTAGTTTGTATTAGTTACCAATATTAATATTTACTTGCATGTATACTTAATACCGGAATTGGTGAATGGTTTACCATTTGCGAAGCATAAGGTCCCAGCAATAAGTTTGCAGTTGATGTTTCCTGCTCTGTCATTATAGAAATCAGGTTAGCACCAATTTTTGATGCATAATTAATTGTTTCTTCGGTTATATTATCAGCATCAATCAAAGCAGATTTATACCTGATTTTATTTTCTTCGAGATACTCTTCAGCCTGAGCAACATAATTTCGTACCCTGTATCTGATATCATCAGATGTGGTAGTGAATAACCCCAGTATATGAATTTCAGAACCAAAGTACTTGGCAAGGAGTGCAGTTAAAGGAAGTTTTTGGCGTGTGACTTTAGTGCTGTCAAGAGGCAGAACAATTTTTTTAAGATCAGTACCGATATCAATACCACCACGGATTGTAATAATCGGTCTTGAACATGAAGAAACTATACGGTTTGCATTGCTGCCAATCCAAAACTCCTCAAAACCTGACGAGCCATGTGTGCCAATTACAACAAGAAATGCATCCAACTCATTAGCCATTATACAGGTTTCTTTATAAACTTTACCTTTTCTGATATGATAATCGATATTTTCACCATTAAGGTGATACTTGTATTTTTTTACAAGTTCCTCAAAACGACTGATAACTTCCTTTTCGATATTCTGTGGTTCAACAGAGAATATCTCTTTTGAATAATCCAGGTGATTAATCCAAACCATTGCAATACCGGCTTTTGCCTTTCTGGCAATGGTTATTGCATGCTCAAGGGCGTTTATTGAACAATCAGAAAAATCGATGCCCACAAGAATTACTTTACTCATAGCTGTTGTTTTTTATATTTTGATAAAACCGGAAAATTAATATTATCCTGAGTAACCCATGCTCCCGGATACTTTCTGCTGATTTGTTCAAGAAACTTTTCGGCTTCCAGACGAGTTCTAAAATCACCAACACGAACCCTGTAATTAGGTTCTCCAAATGTAAGATAAACAGGTATATCAGGATATTCTTCAATAAATTCGGTTTTAGCTTCATCCGTTACTTCCAGAGCATCATTACCTGATACCATAAGTATCTGTATGCGATAGCCCTGAAAAACAGGAAATTTTTCATTAATATCAATATGCAATTGTAAAAGTGAATCGATTCTTTGGTCACCAATTACAACAGCATTTCCTTCTTCAGTATTCTGCGCTTTAAGGCTTCCGAAGCAACAAAGGATCAACAAAATAATGCCAGGCAGTAGTTTCATAATTAGTTTATATCTTGTATTGTTCTTTTGACCTAACACTAACAACAGGTATAGTTGAATTATTAATAAGTTGTTGAGAATAAGGCCCCAAAAATTTATTTGCAGTTGTCATTCCCTGATCAGTCATTATGGCAATCAGGTCAATATCATTCTCAAGACTATAGTCAATAATTGATGCTGCAACGTTTTTTACATCTATTTTACCTATTTTGTGGTCAACACCATTTTCCTTAAGACAGGCAACAGCCTCAATTCCAAACTTTTCTATTCTCTTTCTGATAACACTTATTGTAGTATTATAAACCTCAAGTAAATGAACTGTAGCTGCAAATTTAGTAGCCAGATCACAGATAAAAGGGAGCTTTTGTTTAGTTTCAAGTGAACTGTCGAGAGGTAAAAGAATCTTTCTGATACCAGGTTTAAAATCGTAGCTGCTTCTAATAGTAACAACCGGACATGGAGCTTGTGTAACAATACGATAAGTGTTGCTTCCAATCCAATGTTGTTCAAACCCAGAAACACCGTGAGTACCAGCGAATATTATATCGGCCTGAATATGCCGGGCAGCTTTTGCTATTTCCTGATAAACTCTGCCCTTTCTTAAAATCACTTCAATTTTTTTTCCAGAGAATTTACTTTTATAGTCCTGAATAATATTGTCGAAATATTCTTTTTTTTCAATTCGAAGTTCACCTTCTATTGTATCCAGAACTGTTTCATCCGAAATCGTATTATCAACCCAGATCAAATTAACAGCAGCATCCAGTTTTTCGGCAAAAAGGAAAGCATACCGGAGTGCATGCTCTGCATTTTTTGAAAAGTCGATTGCAACCAGTATAGTTTTCATTCTGTTTAGTTATTTGATAATGGCATAATGCCGTCACAATTAATAAGCAATGCAGCTAATATAACAAAAAAAAGTGAATTCTATTACCTGAAACAGTACTTATCTTTTAATTAAAGCTGATTTCTGATTATTGATGGTATTGTAAACTTTGTCATTAGTTTTATTTGTTAAACTAATTTCCCCTACTTTTGTTTAAAATATTAGAATAAATGAACGAAAATCTGGACGCTTCGGGATCACGATTAAGCAATGATGAAAGAGAATGGGAAAACACCTTACGTCCCGGACATTTCAGTCATTTCACTGGACAACCTGGAGTTGTTGAAAATCTCAAAATATTTGTAGAGGCAGCCAGACAGCGTGGAGATGCTTTGGACCATGTGTTACTTCATGGACCTCCGGGATTGGGAAAAACAACATTATCACATATTATTTCCAATGAACTGGGTGTCAATATAATTACAACATCCGGACCTGTTCTTGACAAACCCGGCGATCTTGCAGGATTGCTGACCAACCTTAATGAAAACGATGTGCTGTTTATCGATGAGATCCACCGACTTAGTGCAATTGTTGAAGAGTATCTGTATTCAGCAATGGAGGATTTCAAAATTGATATAATGATTGAAACTGGTCCCAATGCCCGATCCGTGCAGATTTCATTAAACCCTTTTACACTAATTGGCGCAACAACACGCTCAGGATTGTTAACAGCTCCCTTAAGATCGCGATTTGGAATAAATTCACGTCTTGAATACTATAATTCAAAAACCCTGGCCTCAATTATTAAAAGAAGTGCTTCAATATTAAAGGTGAAAATTGATGGAATTGCTGCCGACGAAATTGCAGGAAGAAGCAGGGGTACTCCAAGAATTGCAAACCTGTTGCTTCGTCGTGTTCGTGATTTTGCACAGATAGTTGGTAACGGTAATATTGACCTTGAAATATCAAAACATGCATTGAGTGCTTTGAATGTTGATAAAAACGGCCTTGATGAAATGGATAACAGAATACTTTCAACTATAATTGACAAATTTAAAGGCGGACCTGTTGGTATAACCACTATTGCAACAGCATGTGGAGAGGAACGGGATACCATTGAGGAGGTATACGAACCATTTTTAATACAGGAAGGGTATATAATGCGTACTCCAAGAGGTAGGGAAGTAACCAAAAGGGCATACGAACATCTTGGAAGGGTTAAAAAGAACGATCAGGGGAGTTTATTTTAAAGACTGGTATTGAATCGTATTGTGTTTTGAGAGTATAATTATTTACCTGAGGATCTAAAAATACGTTGAAAACAGACTAAAAGAATGACCTTTTCTTAAATCAGGGTTAAGTTGAAAAGCCATATTCTTATCGTTTGCAAATCCTTCAACATTACCAAGTTTAGCTTTTATATAAGCCCGCTCATAATATGCAAGGGCAAAATTATCATCAAGGTCAATGGCTCCGTTTAGTAGTTTTAGAGCTTTCCTGAGTTTCACAAGGTTTGTGTCATTTTCATCTGCATAAAGCAATTTGGCCTGCGCTAAAAGATAGTTGGGAAGATTATTATCAACAATTACCGGTTTCAGAGCCGATACGGCTTTCGGGTAATCATTTTTGCCAAAATATACATTAAATAAAGCATAAGCAGCGGGTGTAAAATCCGGACAAATGTTTAAACAATTAAGGTAAGATTCAATTGCTTTTTTTGAATCACCACTTTTAAGCAATGCATTACCCCAGTTATAATGGAGAAAATGACTGTTCATCCCCATTTTAAAAGATTCACTGTAATAATGAAGTGCCTGATAGTATTCTTTTTGTTTGTAATAAGTAATTCCAAGTTGATAATGAGCATTTAGCATAGATGGACAGAGATAAATAGCCTTTTTAAGATTAATAACTGCCCTGTCAAAAACTCCCATACGTGAATGAGCAAGTCCAAGTGCATACCATCCGAACCCGGATTCGGGATAGGCAGAAATCATATCGCGGGAAGATTGTTCCAGACTTTCCCATTTTTTATGAGTAATAAAATGTTGAAGTGTCAATTTCTGATCAAAATAAGGATTACCTCCCTGTTGAATATCTGTAAATCTGTTATCACGATTATCGGTGTACATGTTACTCATTTTTGTTTTAAATAATCCGGTAAACTTAAAATCAAGAAGTTGAATTGTTTGTAAAAATAGTAAAATCCGGTAAACAGTTTAATTTGTTAAATTGCCGGCCCGGGGTGTTCAGGGCCGGCAAGGAATATTATACTTGTTTTAACTTCCATTTCCCAAGTCTGAAAAACCAAACGGCTGCAACAGCCAGAAACGTTTCAGCAATGATAATTGAGTAGTAAACACCTGTTTCACCAACATTTAATTCTATTGAAAGAAAATAAGCCATTGGAATTTCAACAACCCAAAAGCTAAAGAAGTTTATCCATGTTGGTGTAACTGTATCACCTGCACCATTCAATGCCTGTACCATTACCATACCCAGTCCGTAAAATATAAAACCAATACTAATTATTCTAAGACTTAATATTCCGCTTGAAATGATAATCGGATCAGTAGTAAATAATAAAAGTATTGTTTCCGGGATAAAGAATATAATCAATCCTGTTATACCCATATAAATTATATTAACTTTACTTACCGACCACACAGATTTTGCAGCTCTTTGTGGTTGATTGGCCCCAAGATTTTGACCTACTAGTGTGGCTGCAGCATTACTAATTCCCCATGCTGGAAGCAAAGAGAAAATAATAACCCTTATGGCGATAGTATATCCGGCAAGTGCCTCACTTCCAAACACTGAAATTATACGCACAAGTAGTATCCAACTTGAAGTAGCAATAAGGTGCTGACCAATACCTCCAAGTGATAATTTAATGAGTTTTCTAATGGTAGCAAAATGTATTTTCAGGTTGCTCATAGCCAGCTGAACTCGTTTTTTACCATTAAAAAGCAGGTAGAACTGGTAAAGTACGGCGAGTCCGCGACCAATGTTTGTTGCTATTGCAGCACCGGTAACACCCATTGCAGGTATTGGTCCCAAACCAAAAATCAGAATAGGATCAAGAATTATATTTAAAGAATTGGCAATAATTAGTATTCGCATAGAAATGGCTGCATCGCCTGCGCTTCTGAAAATAGCATTAATTATAAAAAGCAGCATAATAACTACATTTCCACCGAGCATAATTGTTGTGTAACCACTCATATGTGAATACATGTTTTCTGATGCCCCCATTAAAATTAACAGATCCTTTGCGAAAAAGATACCTGGAATAGCAATTAAAAGCGAAACAAAAATTCCGGTAATAATCGACTGGAAAGCAGCTCTTCCTGCTCTTTTTTTATCCTTTTCACCAATACGACGCGAAACTATAGCAGTTGTAGCCATGCTTAATCCCACAGCAATAGCATATACAATAGTTATTAATGATTCGGTAATCCCAACTGTAGCAATAGCATCAGCTCCAAGCCTGGCAACAAAAAATATATCAACCACAGCAAAAATGGCTTCCATTATCATTTCCAGTACCATAGGGACCGAAAGTAAAAATATCGCCCGTCGCATACTACCAGATGTAAAATCCTGTTCGGTACCTGCAATGGCTTCTTTTAGGTTAACTAATAGTTTTTTATATTTATGTAAAGATAATTTCATAATGGACGATGTCCGCAAATTTAATTTATATAATAGATTCATAGTGTTTTCGTTTTCGATGTTTATTTCTTGAGTTTTCTTGTTTAATAACCGGCGAAAATGTTAGCACCAGGGTTGGTAAATTGTAAACACATTGATTGTAAACTGTTAAAAATGTTTTCATGGATAAGTCCTCCTTGATTGATTAATGATTAATAAAAAATTAATAATTGATTAAATAGCGTAAAACCGCCATATGAAAAGCCCGGAAGAATAAACTCTGGGGAAGTTTAACTATTTCCTAGCAGGCAAAACACACCGTAGTATTGACTGATGTTTTCATATTTCTTTGCTTTAAAGAAGTTGCAAAGATAAAACATAATTAACACAAACACCAAAAAGGGATTTGAGAATTACAAAAAAATGATACAGTTTAATTCTTTTGTTTGGAAACAATGGGCTTCTTTTAAAGTTATTGTATTAACTATGATGAAAACCAACAAACCGGATTGTTAATTAATTAACAAATAAATGTCGTGTAAAGCACAAGAGATCAAATGAATATAAATATTGGCGTTATTTAATATACCCTTTTAGGTAGAGCATTTTCCTATGCATTTAGGGTATTGACATGAATATGTTATGTATTTATATTTGCCACATTACTTCCACTAAAACCACTAAATGAGTATTGAGTTTGACCGGTAAACCGGTTGTGATGCTATTGTATTGACGATTAATTTTGGAAATGTTAAAGTCGAAATAAAAGAATCACGGTCAGTAATGCAGGTGTTTTTAACCTGTGGCAAGGCAAAGTCGGGCCCGGTTATGAAAAGAAGATTATGAGCAGGATGATTTAATTGAAAAGAAGATGGTTACCAGTATTATAGAATTTGCGATATATGGTAACAGATAACAATAGTATAAGCATGTGGATAGTTTGTCATTTAAAATACGTATTAACAGCAGGTGAAGTATTACAGAATGGATTCGAAAAAAATTGATTATATATTAACATATTATTGCGATCTGATGACTGATGATGAAGCCAGAGCATGGAAACATTACACTTCTACAACAAGATTAAACTCTGTTAAAAACACTGAAGTAGTAGCAAGACGTAAAAGTTTGTACATTGACAGAGGGTGGATACTAATAAATGGTAATAAACCTGATTCTTTGAAGAAAGGTCTTGATGAATTCAAAACACATACCGCAGCAAGGATATTAAATCAAAATCCTGATAAAGTAATATTTAATACATGTCCGGTTTGTAATGAGCTGGCAAGAACTCCAAAAGCAAGACAATGTAGACATTGTGGCTGCGATTGGCATACTGAAAGCCTGAAATTTGGCTTTGCTAAAAACAATATTTAGCCCGATTTGTGGAAATTGATGGCTATTAGCTTAGCTTTTTACGTTACAACCATATAGCACTGAGTTTTTATTAAGGACTGTTGTTCGTTATCCGGAATTCATGATTTTCAGAAAAATTGAAAAAAACCCGAACATTAATCCAAAATCCTTAAAGGGCACAAAATCAGATATATAAATAATTTTTGCATGCTAAAAAATACCTTTTATAGTAGATTTTTTCCTGCCTGTTCAGGGTATTGACACATGTATTTCAAGTAATTATATTTGGATTAAAAAAACCTGATTACATACAAAGTTATTGATCATTGAAAAACTATTCTGTCAAACAGGTAAAATATTATGCAAGTTTCATTTAAGTCCAAAGCAACTCAAATTACATAAATATGAATATTCTGAGTATTATTTCAATCGTACTGGCAATAATCAGTTTTATAACTATTCTTTTAACAGGATTAAAAACTAACCTGTTGAGGGATGCAAACAAACCTACGGCTCCGTATAGCATCTCAAGATTTCAGTTTTGGGCCTGGACATTGGTAATTTGTCCCGCATTTGCTCTGAACTGGGGTTTTTCCGAAACCCATGAACCAACCTTAAATCTAACAAGTCTGATATTGCTTGGGATTCCTGCCGGGGTTACAATATCAGCCGGATTAATCGCTTCCGTACATAAATCAGTAAAGTCAGATGGTACAACAGCAAAAAGCGAACTTGATGGCAATTCATTTTGGTCAGATATACTAATGGATGATAGTGGCCAGTTTTCTGTTGGAAGGCTTCAGAATTTGATATTTACAATTGTATTTATTGGAATTTATCTATCGGGTTTCTTTTATTCGGGAATGAATTACCCTGATTTCGACGAAACATCATTTGTATTAATGGGTATTTCCGGGGGGACCTATTTGATAGGTAAAGGACAGAAGAAGTAATTGATAAACTAAAAAATGATCTACAAATAAAACTAGAAAAGCAGAATGAATAAATGGGATAAAAGCAATAAAGCCTGTATTACATTATGGTCAACATTGTTTGGTATGCAGCAGCTTGATACCGACTTTAGGGAAAGTGGAAGCCTGAAAATGAGTGATCTTTCATTTAACAATGGATCAGAAACCAATGGTTCAGGCAATCCTGAGGCAATAGCAAACCGTCTTGACGATGTATTATCAATAGGTACAGGTATAAAATATGAAAGTGGAATCGACAGATCAACTGCCAGATCCAATCTTAGTGCAGTTTTGTCAACGAAGGAAAACAAAGTAACAGATTTAGCGGACATAATTAAAATGACCTATGCTTTTTAGAGAGCTCAGTTTAGAACATGTAAACATGATATTGTATTTTCAACACTCCTTAACAAGATATTACTACATAAGAATCCATTTTAAAAACCTGTACAATCTCGTTTCATACCTGTTTTAAAGCATATTATAGGTCAGTTCATTATACAACCCAATTATTAGATGATTGATTACAGGCATCAAAGTATGTGGTATTACCGGATATGAACTTACTTAATATCTGATACATACGTAAAAAAGTAACGGATAAGTAACTCAAAAATCAAAAGTGTAACGCTTTTGTAATGCTTTTGTTACAGCTTATACGAATTATTAATTGTTTATTCGAAAATATATAACACCAACCTTAAAACTGGTGTTAAATGTTTCAACAGATTGTACATGGAAAAAAGTATGATAGAACTTATGTATAGATCAATATATTCATATTCTTTAACTTGTGCAGCCAGGATTTATGTTTGCGGTTTAAAAAGAATCTCCCCCTGCAATGCAATGAAGAGAATTGTACTTTCAAAAAGAGTCATATCTTTATTTTTGACAGCAATAACCAAATTTCTACCAATTATGATTCTTGTCTGATAGTAGTTTTGCATTGCTTCGGGGAGTTTTTTAGTTATTTTAATTGACGTTATCATTAGTAATGGGGGTTGATTTACAATATAAACCAGTATGTTTCTAATGATATTTTGATGCGACATAGAAAAAGTGTACCAACTGGTATAATAATAGTCATTTCCGGCATAATTGAAATTAATTTACAGAAATCATATGATTTTGATGATATATTGGTAAATGTAACGGAAAAGTAACGCTGTTTTACGATTATGAAACGCTTTAGTAATGCCTAAATCTTGTTGATTGCCAATGTGCTGGTCTATTTTTGTAAAATGTAAATAAAATTTAGAAGTTATGAAAGATTATTTAAAAATCACCATTGCATTATTTATTTCAGTCACATTAAGTAACAATCTTTTTGCACAGGCAAGTTCAACAGCAAGTGCAAATACAACTGCTGTTATTGTAACACCAATCAGCATAACAAAAACTACTGATATGAATTTTGGTAATGTTGCAGTAAGTGCTTCAAATGCTGGTACGGTGGTATTGGCACCTGCAGGAACAAGGACAACAACAGGAGGTGTAACTCTTCCAGGTACAATAGGAACAGTAGCTGCCGCTGCTTTTACTGTTACAGGAACTGCAAACTACACCTATGCAATAACTCTTCCAACTACTCTTACATTGGATGACAATGCATCACACACTATGACTGTTGATAACTTCACAAGTAACCCAACACCTACAGGGACACTTGATGGGTCAGGAAGTCAAACACTTAGCGTTGGTGCAACCCTTAATGTTGGTGCAGGACAGGAAGCCGGGACTTATGAAAGTGATACTGATTTTGAGGTAACAGTTGTTTACAACTAATATTATTCATATCAAAGAAAACTGCATAATCTAAATCGGGAAATAACAAGGTTAAAATTAGCTTAGTTAATAATAGGTTGTTTAGGCTTTGGGAGCAGAAATTAGTTTTAATTTAGTATGTTGTTGATTGATATTTTGTGCAGTTTTTTAAATCATTGGTTTAGATATTATGGATTTTAAGTTTTCTTGAAAAGAAAATAGAAGTAATTAAAAATTCACATCTGAAAATTATAATGTAAAACAATGATGAATTACCACAGCTACTGCTTGTTTATCTTGTTATTAATGACACCTGTTATGGTAATGAAACTTAATGCCCAGGGAGTTGATATATTTTCTAAAAGCAGTAGTGCAATGGTGTCGGCAAATATTGTTATAACCTGTGAAGCCAACGAAACAAACAGGCTTGACTTCGGAAAAGTAGTAAGGGAAGTATCCCAAGGGCGTATAGAAGTATCACCAAACGGAACAAGGATTGTTGAAGGTGATCTGTCTGTTGTTAATTACGATTTCAGCCCTGCAAAATATTCATTTTCAGGGGGAAAAGGGTCTTTCAGTAAAGTTGTACTGCCGAATACTTCCGTGATTCTTACTAACACAGATAGAACAAAAACAATGATAGTATCAGACTGGAAGACAGAAATAAAAAAAACTACAAAAGGTAAAGATTCTGTAATAAAAGAGGTGTGTTTAGGAGCAACTTTAAATGTAAAAGATGTACAGGAGTCGCCTGCTGATTATTACTCAGGAACATATGAAATTACTTTTTTATATGATTGACTAAGTAATCATAGGTTACTTTTAAACTGCATTACAATTAGGATAAAATACAATTTAACAGCAGAATCCCATTAGTGGGATATAGCTAAAACAGGCTTTGATAATAATTAATCTTGGTTTATTATGAAAAAAGCGTATCAGCAAAATAGTAGGTTGAGTGAAAAGTTCAATGTAAGACCTTTTATTGTTTTCATTGTATTACTTTTTGTAATTGTTGAAGTATCAGCTCAGGGGGGCCTGTTAATAACCCCGCGTCGGGTTGTTTTTGACGGAACTTCAAGTACCCAGAAGCTTAACCTTGCAAATACCGGAGATGAAAGATCAACCTACATAGTTTCTTTTGTTCAATATCGAATGACAGAATCAGGAGAATTTGAATTAATAGAAGAACCTGACCCAGGACAACACTTTGCCGATAAACACCTTCGACTGTATCCCAGGAAAGTTACACTTGAACCTCGTGAAGCACAGATGATAAAAGTCCAGGTGAGAAACTATAAGGTGCTTGAAGATGGAGAATACCGTTCGTATCTGTATTTCAGGTTGCAACCGGAAGTTAAACCTCTTGGTGAAGAGAATAACAATGCAGATACTAATTCGGTAACAGTAAAACTGGTACCAATTTTTGGTATCTCTGTCCCGGTGATAATAAAAAAGGGAGAATCTACCACAGAGATTACAATAACAGATATTGAACTGGATAATACTACCGATACAGTTCCGGTTTTAACAATGAAAATTAATCGTACAGGTAACATGTCAGCTTATGGTGATATTGAAGTTGATTTTGTGGGAATTGACAATAAGAGAAAACAGGTAGCAGTTGTAAGAGGACTTGCTGTTTACACACCTAATAATCACAGGATATTCAGTTTAAGTCTTGATAAGGATACAGATTATATTAACGGAGAACTACAGGTAAAATATAAAAACAGATCAGATTTGAAAAGAGAGATAATAGCTGAATCTGTTCTGAAACTGGAATAGAAAAATCGTATTTATTTAGTTAAAATGAGTTTTTCAACCATGATATGCGAAAAAAAAAGGAGATGTATCAGTTTGCCTTGTAAAGTTTGCGGAATTGGTCACCGATTTATGAAACTGGCAGTATTGGTATGTCTTTCTTTTTTTTACATGTTTACGAACTCACAAACAATAGTCTGGCAGGAAGATTTTACATATCCGGATGGAACGATCCAGGGTAGTGGTACCCCTCCGAAATGGACTCGTGACGTTTCTGCCTGTACATTCTCAAACCAAAATGATTATTTCGAAGTAAAATCAGGGCAAATGGAAGGTCGCGATCTGGATGGAGAAGCTGTCTGGATCTCAGAATCAATTGATATTTCAAATTATTCTTCTGTTTGTATTAGTACTGATGTATCAATGGGTGGTCGAATGGAACCAGGAGATTACATTCGTTTTTATTATAAAATTGATGGAGGTACTGAAATATTATTTTCACAAAATGGTGATATTTCAGATGATTTTTCACCACTGGTTGCATCCCAATCAGGTTTGATCGGTACAAATCTGGTCATAGTAGTAAGGATGTATAATAACGGTGGAATGGAAATACACAGGTTTGACAACATGGTCGTGTTTGAACCAATTGCCGGGGATTTTTGTAATAATGCAATAATAATTAATGAAGTTGATGATCTGCTTTTTAATACGTTAGCTTCTACTGTGAGCTGGAAGAATCCAGGTTGTGGTGGAACCACAGATCCTGTAGATCTTTGGTATGCATATACTGCAACAGAAACAGGTTTGGCAACCATAGATCTTTGTGGAAGTAGCTTTGATACGCGTCTTGCGGTTTGGGATGCATGCTCAGGTAATGTTTTGGGATGCAATGATAACAATAATGCATGTGGACCAGGGTCTTCACAATCCATAATCACAATGGATGTTACATCAGGAATTACATATTATATACAGGTTGGAGGCAATGATGCAAGCACTGGAACAGGTTATCTATCAATAAATGTTATGCCCTATCCGTCAAATGATGATTGTAATAATGCCATATCAATAGGAGAAGTTTCCAATTTACCGTTTTCAACAATTACTGCTACAGCAAGTGGAGTAAATCCGGATTGTGGAGGGATAGTCCCAGTTGATATTTGGTACACCTATACACCAGCTTCTTCCGGAGTAGCATCAATTGATCTGTGTGGAAGTGACTATGACTCCAGGCTGGCTGTTTGGGATGCCTGTAATGGTAATCAGATTGACTGTAATGATGATAGTGATTTTTGTGGTTCCAGTTCTTTACAATCCTATCTGGCAATTGAAGTAACTGCTGGTGTTACCTATTATATCCAGGTAGGAGGATATAGCAATTCTACAGGATCCGGGGATTTGTCATTGTCATTAATTCCTTATCCAGTTAACGATGATTGTTCCAACGCATTACCAATTGGAGAAGTTTCGGGATTGCCATATACAACAATTGGAGCTACAGCCGGGGGAGATAATCCGGGTTGTGGTGGAATAGTTGATCCGGTAGATATATGGTATGAATATACGGCAACAGTAACAGGTTCAGGCTCTTTCAGTTTATGCGGAAGCAATTTTAATACCAGGTTGGCAATATGGGATGCATGTGGAGGTACTGTACTTACATGTAATGATAATTCATCGGTTTGTGGTTGGGGATCACAACAATCGCATATTAGTATGGATGTGGTTTCAGGAACAACCTACTATATTCAGGTTGGAGGGAATAATGCTCTAACCGGTAGTGGTCAGTTATCAGTAGAAGTATACCCCTTTCCCGATAATGATAATTGTTTAAATGCAACAAGTATTGGAGAAGTTACGGACCTTTTGTTTTCAACGGTTGAAGCCACTGCCAGTGGTATAAGTCCTAATTGTGGAGGAACGAATCCCATTGATATCTGGTATGAATATTCACCATCAGCGTCAGGAGTGGCAAATATTGATCTGTGTGGCAGTAGCTTTGATACCCGCCTGGCCATATGGGATGCCTGTAATGGTAATCAGATTGATTGTAATGATGATAGTGACAATTGTGGCAATGGTTCGTATCAATCCTACCTTTCAATTAAAGTGAACTCAGGAAATGTATATTATATACAGGTTGGTGGATATAATAATACCACAGGTAATGGTGATCTTTCCATATCACTTACTCCATATGCTGAAAACAATGAATGTGTTGATGCAACACCTGTAGGTGAAATAACAGGCATGCCGTTTACACTGGATTATGCAACAGCAAGTGGATCAAATCCCGGATGTGGTGGTACAACAAACCCGGTTGATCTTTGGTATGAATATACTCCTTCCTTAACAGGACTTGCATCATTTAGTCTTTGTATGAGTAATTTTGATACCCGGCTTGCCATATGGGATGAATGTGGAGGCAATGTATTGTCATGTAACAATAATAGTAATATTTGTTCTCCCGGATCAAAACAGTCTTATATAGAATTAAATGTGTCCCTTGGAAACACATACATTGTTCAGGTAGGAGGAAGAAATGACAACACTGGCAGTGGTATTCTGTCGATAAATATTTCACCATCAACTACAGGTCACTGGACAGGGAATATTGATAGTGACTGGGCTACCACCGGTAACTGGATGAATGGTACCATACCTGATGCTTCAATTGATGCACAGATCATAAATGTTCCTCCAAACTATCCTGTAATCGATGAAACGGCATCTTGTAAAAACCTGTTAATAGATGCCGGGAATTCTGTAACTGTAGGTACAGGAGGAGCTATTACTCTTGCAGAAAGCTGCTGGAACGATGGTGCACTGATGATTGTTGATGGATCAATGGTTATAACAGGTAACCTGAATTGTACATCTGGTTCAACAACCAGCATATCAGGAGGCAACATTATACTGGATGGCTGGTACGAAAGTGGCCCCGGAACCTCAGCGTCAGGCAAAGTGGAACTCTCAGGAGGCACAATAAATTTGGTTGGTGATATAAGTTTAAATAATGTTGCATCAAACAGTATAATGAGTGGCTCATTTGTGTTGAATTTAGGAGGAAGTATCGAAATGGATGCTTCCTCTTTTTCAGAAATTACAGGAGGCACAATCATAGCAACCGGAGCCGGTAATATATTACCATTTTCAAATACAGGTGAATTTCATGTTCATAATATGTCGGTTAATTCAACAGGGAGCTATTTATTTGCCAGAGATGGTTATAATTCATCATTTTCAATAAACAACGACTTTACAATATCAGGAGGTAATGTTCAGTTTTTGAGTATTGATGGTACTGGGAAACCATATGATTTCACTATAGGCAGGAACCTTAATATATTGAATGGTGCTTTGGTAGAGGTTGATGTAGCAAACCAGTTAATACTAACAAGTGATCTTGTAGTTGATGGTAGTTTAACCCAAAGTTCAGGAGAATTTGTCTTTAACGGAGTTACAAACATTAGTGGAAGCGGGACAACCATCCTGAATAACACTTTAATAAATACAGGTAGCATATTAAATGGGAATTCCCTGACTCCCCTTAACATTGCTGGTGATTTTACCAATAATGGAACATATAATCATAATAATGGTACTTTAATCTTTAACGGTATAAATCAAAGTATCGGGGGTAGTTCAGTAACGTTACTAAATAATCTTACTATTACATCAACAAGTACTACAACTGTCAATTCTACAGGAACCGGTTTGACTGGAGTCTTGAAATCTGATGGAAACCTGATTGTCGCGGGAGGACTGACTCTTACTTCAACATCTTCTCAAACTGCTTTAATTGATGGAAGTGGAACAGGAAACATAAGTGGTACAATAGAGATACAACGTTATTTGCCTTCAGGTTTTGGGTATCATTATGTTAGTTCACCGTTCTCATCGGCAACAGCTGCGCAGTTTTCAGATGAAGTGGACCTTGGAGCATCGTTTCCTCCATTATATCGTTATAATGAAGACCGTGAATCATCCGGTTGGGTAAATTATTCAGATCCTGTGAATCTACTGGAACCATTTTATGGTTATGCCCTGAATTTTGGCTCATCATCAACACCTCTAACAATAGATATGGAGGGAGAGGTAAATAGTAGTTCTTATTTATTGACTTTATTCAACAATAATAAAACTTACACTCAGGGCTTTAATCTGATAGGTAATCCTTACCCGTCGCCTGTTGACTGGGATGCATCTTCAGGATGGATACGGACCAATATTGATAATGCCGTATATTACTTCAATCCTGGAACTGCTGATCAATACGAAGGCACTTATAGCTGCTATGTAAATGGTATTTCAAGCGATGGTATTGCAAGTGGAATTATAGCGGCAATGCAAGGCTTTTTTGTACATATATCTGATGGTACATATCCTGTTTCAGGAAACATTTCGATTAATAATAATGCCAGAGTGGTATCACTTACACCTGTGTATCATAAAAATACAAGAAACGATAAAGTAATAAGGTTATGTGCCGGATTTTCAGATAATGGAACCAAATGTGATCCGCTTGCTTTTTATTTTGGGAAAAGTGATAACAGGAAATTTGATAACAGGTATGATGCTTTAAAACTGGAAAATACAGATATTAATGTCCCTAATTTATATGGCATAACTTCTGATCTAAAAAAGCTGTCAGTATATTCATTACCCGGTGATTTTGATAGTTTACTTGTAGTACCAATAGGTTTGACAACAAATAAAGATGGTGAATTATACATTGAACTAAGAGGCCTGGAAAATTTCCCTGAAAATTTTAATCTCTATATAAAGGATAGTGAAGAAGGTATTTATTACGAACTAAAAAAGTTGCAGTATCCTCTGTTTAATTTGCTAAAAGGAGAATATAATAATAGGTTCTTTTTATTGATATCAAAAGGGGAGTTGAATAATTTATCTGATAAAAACCGGATTTACAATGCTTTCGCGTATAAAAATACTATTACTGTTTACTGTGAGTCACCGTATGATCTTATGTCAACAATGGAGATTGTGAATACCATGGGACAATTGGTTTGGCAAAAAGTAATTCATGGAAACGGATTGTCAAGATACACAGTAAACATTGAACCGGGATTTTATATTCTAATTATCAGGTCAAGATTTGGTAATTACACACGTAAAATTGTACTAACAAATTAAATTTTTGTTAATGTTTAAGATGACCCGAATACTGTTAATTACTTGTTGCTTGCAAAAAGTATTAATATTTAGTTTGAATGCCCAGGAAAAACCTCCACGTCCTATAGCAGTTTATGTTTCACCTCTTCATGGATTAAGTTTTGGAGCAATAATTCTGGGGCCTTCTGATGGTACAGTTACAGTTAGTCCTGATGGGTCACGTTCATCAACCGGAGGTGTAATTCCCGGTGATTTTGGTGTTGCATATTCTCCGGCACTTTTCGAAATTGAAGCTAATCCCGGAACTCTTATATCAATATTGAATGGTCAGAATGCTACTCTTACTGGAAGTAACGGAGGAAATTTGACACTTATAATAGGAAATTCACAACCTGCATCACCTTTCATTACAACACAGCAATATCCAAACCGAACAATTCTGCGAGTTGGAGGTACGCTTGAAATTGGTCAACCAGTTGCAAACCCTCCGGGCTTATACAGTGGTACGTTTTCAATTACATTGATTCAGGAATAATAGCAGAGTAAAATTGATATTGCTGGTAGCTCATTATTTGTAAACCTATTGCTCTGAAGATTTGATTCGATTAAAAAATACCAGAAAAATATGGCGACAAAGATTACTGATTTGGAACTTACTAATTTTACTACATTTTATGCCTGAGTTTAGTTTGACTCAGGAGTCATATGATTTTTTCGAGATACCCGTTTATGTGGAGATTGACAAATTTGGAGGAACTGAGATACCAGCAATAATAACCGAAGAAAGGGTATGCCTGTTAATAAGTGGATTATTTGATTTTATTAAGATTAAAAACAGTTATTCAGATAATTTTGATACCTTATCCGGTTTTTTTCTAAGGCCTGAAAACACTTATTCTATTATAAGAAATAATAATACGATCAACTATGAAAACAAAACATACAGGATTCCGGATGGAGATTTATTAAAACATAACCCTGGGCTATACCTTGAATTAAAATGGTTTGGAAGAATATTTGGTTTGGATTGTTCATTTAATCTTCGTAAGCTTATGGTTGAATTAAAAACAAACTTTGAATTACCGGTAATTCGGGAAATGCGTCTTAATACAATCAGAGATAACCTTCAAAAAATGAAAGGTAAACGACAGACCGATACAATTATAAGAAGAAAATACCCTGGGTTTAGTTTTGGAACCATTGACTGGTCGGTTAATACAATGCAAATGCCTGGTGTTTCAGCAAATACAAGATCAAGCGTTGCAATAGGATCTGTTATTGCCGGAGGTGAAACAAATGTGATATTAAATTATGATTCAGATCGTCCGTTTACAGGCAGGCAACAACAATACAATTGGCGATTTGTAAATAATAATTCAGATTATATAAGACAATTACAATTTGGTAAAATAGTTCCATTTTCCATTTCATCTATATATGATCCCGTTGTAGGTGTACATTTATCAAATACACCAACAACTTACAGGAGGTCGTATGGTGAATATACATTGAGTGATTATACTAATCCGGGGTGGGATGTTGAGCTATTTGTAAATAATATACTGGTTGATTATCAAAAAGCCGATGCGTCAGGTTTTTATTCATTCCAGGTACCACTTGTTTATGGAAATACACAAATAACACTTAGATACTATGGTCCGTGGGGTGAAGTACAAACTAAAGAACAGAGTATAACAGTTCCGTTTAATTTTGTTCCTCAGAAAAAGCTGGAATACAGGTTAAGCTCTGGTATTGTGGAAGATACTTTAAGTAGCAGTTATTTTCGTGGTGAACTAAACTATGGTTTGGGAAGAAATGTGAGCCTTAGTGGTGGAGTGGAATATTTGTCTTCAATAACTAACGGTAATTATATACCTTTTGTCAACACAAGTTTTAGCTTTGGAGGTAATATACTTATTGCCGCAAAATATTCACATGAGGTAGCTGGCCAGGTAATATTTAACTATTATACAAAGTCAGGGTTACATATGAACCTGGATTATACAAGATATAAAAGTGGTCAGTTAGCAATAAATAATAACTATCAGGAAGTTAGAAAAGCTTCATTTTCATTACCCATAAGGAAAAACCGATACTCAATTTTAACAAGACTAACTGTTTCACAATATATTTTGTCCGTAACAAGTTTTACAAATTCTGAATTGTTAATATCAGGTAATTTTTTTGGGATAAGCACTAACATATCGACTTTAGCAATTATTACAGATTATTCAACTCCATTTTATTATAGTAATATATCAATGGGATTTAGACTATCTGGAAAAATAAACCTTAGAACACACATGCAATATGATATAAATGATAATAAAATCAATTCAGTAAAACTTGAACTTGAAAAAAGATTAAAAAAAACAGGATACATTTCTGTATCATATGAGGATAATATTCCCGGAAACCTTAGAAGTGTTCAGCTTGGTGTGTGTATTGATTTGTCATTTGCACAATCAGGATTTAATATAGTAACAGGAAATCAAAACACAACCCTGTTTGAAAACTTTAGAGGGAGTCTGCAATACAATGGCCGGCTTAAAAAGGTAATTGCATCCAACAGATCAGGAGTTGGCAGAGGAAGTTTAGTGTTATTACCATTTCTGGATTTGAACCATAACAATAAATACGACAAAGGAGAACCTAAGGTATCAGTTCCTGATATTAGAGTTACGTCAGGAAGAATAACACGTAATGATAAAGATTCAACCATAGTAGTATCTGAACTGGAGGCATATACAAACTGTTTTATTGAAATAAGTGATAATAATTTTGATAATATTTCCTGGAGACTGGAGTTTAATTCCTTTGATGTTGAGGTAATTCCAAACCAGATGAAGTTAGTTGAAATTCCTGTACATGTAATGGGTGAGGTGTCAGGATATGTGTTTTTAAAATCTGACAAAGGATTATCAGGAATAGGAAGAATGAAAGTTAATATTTACAACTCAAAAAGAGACATAGTTAAGCAGATAATATCAGAATATGACGGGTATTTCAGTTACATAGGTTTAGCTCCCGGATCATATTACCTGGAGATCGACAATGAACAGCTTAAAAGAACAAAAATGACATTTGTGAATAAACGGATTAACATTAATATCAATAAAACAACAGAAGGAGATTTTAAAGGTGGAATAGAATTAATTGTTGAACAAATTCAGACCAATTCATAACTATTTATTTGAACAGTATTTATGTATTACTGGTTTATTCCGGGATGTACATTTACAGAATTATTAATAATGATTTTTATGACAATCCTCTTGATAACAATTCTTTATTCATTATCTTATCGAATCTTGAATCCATACATACACTTATGTCGGTTGTAATAAAGTTTCCATTATAGAACAGACTAAAAATAGTAGCCGGGGTTGGGGCTTCTTTAGCCTGCTTTAAAGTCTCAATTTTTATTATTTTAAGCTTAATATTCCTTTTGGTAGCCGTTTCTCGTAAAGAAGTGTGAACATGATACTCCGAAAAAGGGCAACGGTTTGAATAATAAACAACAATACCATCCTTACCGGAACATTTCCCGTTTAAAACACTATCTCCAAATGAAGGTGATTTTGTTGTGTCTTTAAGTTTTTTTTCAAGAAGGCTGAATCCATATGGTAATGTTTCGCAAACTTCAAAGCCCTGCCTGAGTAACCATTTTTTATCACTCATGAAATTATATTTATTTGTGCCTGTAACTGTAACAAGACCTTCTTTGTTATTCAATTTTGCGTTTTCAACAGCTTTTTTCAACAGAGCTTTACCATAACCATTTTTTTTATACTTGCCGGATACCCAGAAACAGTTTATCAACAGGTAATTATCAGCATTAATTGGAGCCCAACCAAACTCAGCAGGTCCGTATTCAATAAATACCTTTGCCCTGGCATCAATACGTTGAAATATGTAGCCATTATCAAATTCTTTTTTGAGCCAGTCTTTCTTTAATTCATAGCCGTTCTTACATTTTTTATCTGAAATAGCACAACATATATGCTCATGGTCAATATTTTCATGAACTAAATCTATTATCTTTTCCATATGACGATTACTTTATTGGTAAATAAATTTCAGTTAGTAAATCATTTGACAATACTTTGTTTGGATCATTAAGGTATTTTTCAAAAGGTATGCTGTTACGCAACCGAAATCCGGAATCCGGCAGCCAGCTATTGTAAATGGAGTCATAAAGATTATATAGTCCGTCGTAAGGACCTCTTAGAGTGAAAACCGAATATTTGCCTCCGCTGATATTCAATATACCAAATTTCCCACCTGGTTTAAAGTCTTTTTTAATTGTAACGCAAGCGTAGAATCTACAAAGATCGTTGTTTGTAATGTCGGGATTATCATAATTTAATCCCAGGTATTCGCAATCCTGTGATAATAATTCATTATCTCTGGCGTAGTTTATCAATTCCCGCCATGCATTTTTATACTTGTAAGCATCTCCATATTTAGCAGTTACCCGAATATAGATTAGTTTTTTCGGATCAATATCCCGGATATCAGGCTTTAATATTGCATCCTCTGAAGTATGTTTAATATTGTGATTTCTGACTTTTGCTTGCTTTGATCTATAATCTGATGGCGATATTCCGTAATGTCTTTTAAAAGCTTTTGATAAAGCCTGAGAATTGCTATAACCTGAACTATTGGCAATTACAGAAATTGGCTGGTTAGTAATAATTAATCTCTGCGCTGCTTTTTCAAGGCGAAGTCTTGTAATATATGATGCAATATTTTCACCAATAATAGCTTTGAAGATTCTGTGAAAGTGAAATTCTGAAATATTTGCAATCCCGGCAAGTATTTCAGTACTCATGTTGTTATGAAGGTTTTTGTTAATATAATCAATAACCCTGTTAATAGAAGAGTGGTATTCAAGTATTGTCTTTTCTTTGGCCATACTAAAAATCGATAAACAAAATTAACAAGTGTTTGATTAAGAAGACATGTCCGTTTTTGCTAATTATTAATAAAAGTACAACAATAATTCTCACCTAAATGTTAACATCGGTTCGGCATAAAAGTAGATTTGAATTGATATTTTCACATTGTACCGTCTTGTTAAAAAGTTCTTAAATGGATTATAACCTATGGAATATACTATATTTGTCAACCTTATAGCGGAAAACAATTCACCAAAATAAATCAGATACATATGTTCAAAAAACCATCCTTCATTTTTCTTAGTGTATTTTTAGCATCAATATTAACTTATGGACAGGATTATTCTACGGCAACAGCGAAAGTTCGCAAAGCTTATTATTCAGATAAAACACCTCCACTCAGAGAGATGAAGATTGTTTTGCCAGGTGAAAGAACCAGAAGCTGGAAAGATGAACTTGTACAAAATGATGAAAGGGATGAGTCAGTTTTGTATAATGCCTTTGTTCAGCCTGAAAGTGATGATGTTCAGCAAAAATCAATGGGAACCAGAAGTGTAAGAGGACCGGTATTAAATTTTGCCGGAGTAGGCAGAATAACAAACCTGACACCTCCGGATACTGATGGAGATGTTGGACCTAATCATTATTTTCAAATGGTTAATGTGTCATTTGCCATTTGGGATAAAGCAGGGAATTTACTATATGGCCCGGTAGATAACTCTACACTTTGGAATGGTTTTATTGGACCCTGGACCGGAACTAATGATGGTGATCCGATCGTGATTTATGATGAAATTGAAGACCGTTGGATAGCAACTCAGTTTGCTGTTAATACAAGTAATGGAACCTACTGGGAATTAATAGCAGTGAGTGAAACACCTGATCCATTGGGTGCTTATTACCGATATGCATTTCAATACAGCATTTTCAACGATTATCCAAAATTCAGTAGCTGGCCTGATGGCTATTATGCTACATACAACATGTTTGATAATGGATATGCCGGATCGACCATTGTTGCATTTGAAAAGGATTCCATGCTAATTGGAAGTCCTGATGCCCGTGTTGTTGAATTTGGTCCGTTTCCTGATTTATATGGAACAAATACCTCTGATTTTGATGGAACAATGCTACCCCCTTCTGATTCCCCAAACTGGGTAGTGAATCTTAATAAATACGGAACACCACAAACTTTGGAGGTATATAAATTTGAAGTTGACTGGACTAATCCGTCTAATTCTTCATTCTCACTTTGGGATGATCTTACAGTAACGCCTTTTAGTTTTTTCAACCCGAATGTAAGAGCCCAGCTACCACAACCAAATTCATCTCAAAAACTTGACCCGTTATCAAAATATTCGATGTATCCGCTTAAATACAGAAACTTTGGCTCGCATGAGTCAATGACCATAAATCATACTGTTAAGTTAGGTGACAGGGCTGGTGTAAGATGGTATGAGTTGCGAAAAGACAATGGTCAGGATCAATGGTACATTTACCAGGAAGGTACCTATGCTCCGGAAGATACTTTAAGCCGGTGGATGGCATCTATAGCTATGAATGGAAATGGAGATATTGCTCTAGGGTATTCAGTTACAGGTGAGAATTTGTATCCATCTATCAGGTATACAGGGAGATCATCTTCAACACCACCAGGTGAAATGGATATTGAAGAGGTAACAATAATTGGTGGTTCAGGTTCGCAGGGAGGAAGTGCAAGATGGGGTGATTATAGTTATATGTCGGTTGATCCCACAGATGATACTACATTCTGGTTTACCCAGGAGTACATTGTATCAGCTTGGGAAACACGAATAGCGGCGTTCAATCTAAATGGTGAGCTTTTACTTCCTGTTGCAAATGCCGGTAACGATACAGTTGTATGTATTGATTACCCTTTCTTTGCGCATGGAGAGGCTGAAAATTATTCTTCTATTTTATGGTCCACATTAGGTGATGGTATTTTTCAAAACCCAACGGTTTTAAACCCGGTATATGTCAGGGGACCACAGGATATTGATAGCGGATATTTTGACCTGGTATTAAATGTTGCCGGATATCAGCCTGATCTTCAGGATGCAGATACAGTGCATGTTGATATAACCTCAAATGTTCAGATAAATGCAGGAAATGATACCATTATTTGTTACGATGAATCGTTTGTAACACAGCCTGATGTTCAATTTGGAGATTCACTGGTTTGGTCAACCTCAGGTGATGGCTTCTTTAATGACTCATCACTGGTAAATGCAATATATACTCCCGGAGAAGAAGATATTGCTGCTGGTAATGTAACCCTTACGCTTTATGCTAAGGCAGTTGAACCATGTCAGGGAGAAGATACAGATGCCTTATCATTGTTAATAGATCCTTGTACTTATGTAAATGATCTGGATAAACCTGATATTGATTTTAATCTTTATCCAAACCCAACATCCGGAATTGTTAATGTTAGCATAAGTACTGTTGCTGACCTGAATTTTGAAATATCCGTGTTAAATTTACAGGGACAAAGAGTTTTTACAGGAAATATGAAAACTCAGAATGGTAAATACGTAAATCAACTGGATTTTTCATATTTTCCGGCAGGAATCTATTACATAGAAATCAACTCAGGTGACACTTCAACTACGAAAAAAGTTGTTTTATATTAGAATTATCCTGTTCTAAATTCCTGATATGTTGTCAAAACTTTCTTTGTTGAAAATACAATATATGTAATTTCCATTATGTTCATTATGAATAACATGCGATGAATTTTCATATAATTTCTGAAGATTTACTGTAATTTATTATCAATTATACAGGAATCATTCATTTTCATTAGAAGTAACGCAATTGTAATACTTGCTAACAAAGTGTAACGCTTTTGTAATGCTGTTTTTTTTGTGTCATACTATGCGTGATCTATTTTTGCTTTGATAAGGAACAATTTATATTGCATTAGCATAGATTGTTTACGACCTAATCCAATGATTGTAACAATAGAGAAGTTCCTGTTATTAAATAATTATTGTTGGTTGTATCGGGGTGTCTGGAGTAGATGAAGAATGTTGAAGTTAACTACAATTTAACATCTCTGATATACTCCAGACTTTTTTTATGGAAGTTAGAGTATTTTCTGCCGGGATATTAATCTTAAAACAGAGCAATAATCAAAGATTGTAAGTTTCCACAGATAAGCTGCATAATGCTTTATTTTAGAAACCTGTCATGTGGTTTGTATTTCAATAATACTTTTTTTCGGAATTGTTTTAAGAAGCAAAAAAGGACTTTCGTTTATACAATACACATTACATTTTTTATAATAAATAATATGTAAAGCAACAGTTATTACTAAAAAGAAATGTCATTAATGCATTATTGGTACTTTCTGCACACTCTTTTCAGTCTTTTTATAATTCATACTTCAGGATTGTTGAGTTAATTTTGAAGTCATAATTAAACAATAATAATTCATTAAAGTATAATAAAATGAAAACAAGAATCGCAACATATTTTACGGCCGTTTTTTTAGTGACACTGTTATTTCCATCAACTTCATTTTCACAAAGATCAATAGAGTCAATCGATGAGGCATTTGAATGGAAAAAAGAAAGTAAAGAAGATATCTGCTTCATTGATGTTAATAAAAAAAGTAAAGCTCTTCTAATGAGTTTTGCAGGAGTAATTACCGAAGGCTCTTTGGAGGTGAATGTTTATAATCCTTCGGGAGAGAAAATCCCGGGCTTTCATTTGCTTAGTGATGATAATGTAAAACATGGAGTTAGTGTATCTGTGTCGACGGGAGATAATATGAAATCAACGGAAACTGTTACCTCTACTAATTCATCGGGAGTATCAACATCTACTGTAACAACATCCTCTACTTCAACTTCCTCATCTGTATCTGCCAGTGATTCTTCCGGCAAATATTCGGGCAAAAGTTCTTATGGTTATACATCGTCAAGTAGTAATTCGCAAGGTGCAAAAGGAGTGGTTAGTAAAATAATAGCCGGTCCTATGCAGGGAAAATGGAAGCTGGTTATTATTGCAAAAAATGCTGTCGGAAAACTGGATGTTGAAATTGATCAGGAATAGAGTTGAGTATCAGTAATAATATGACTATTTTTGATAACATGTCATCATCGTTTTATTACAGGTTTTTAAGGGCCATCACACTGTTATTCCTTGTATGTTTTCTGGCGAAAGTTTCATTTACTGCAAGCATAAGAGGGAAGGTGATCATAGATGACAGCTGGGAACCTGTAATATATCTATCAGCTATCAATTCATTTGATGACTTTAATACAGTATCGTTTGATTTCCTTGTTCATAAGAGTGAAATAGACTCAGTAGGGTTTTTTGAGATGAATGATCTTGTAATTCCTGATGATAACAGGATTTACAGGTTACATATTTGTAAGAAAAATGATCCGGTTTCTACTATAATTATTGGTGGCAGGGATGAGAATTTTATCCATTTCATAATGAATAATCAAACGGACATTGAAGTTGTACCTGATCGGGAAAATCCACATTTTCAGTACTGTAGTGTTAAGGGGAACAATGCAAACAATTCACTTTTGTTATTAATGCATATCCAAAAGGAACAGATAATTCCGCCTGCATTACCATCAAAACAAAACAGAGAGTTTTTAAGAGAGCAAACAATAGAGAAGTACAAACTAATTGCTGATACTTCATCCCATGATATAATCAAGTTACTGGCGATAGATTATCTGTTTAAGATAGCAGAATCACCAAAATTACAATTGATGGAAAAAACAGCCGGATCTCTTCAGATTTCAGATACCTCAAATCCTTATTACAGGGCTTTTGTAAATAATCTGGAATATGTACGGTTCCAGACCAGCAAAACCGGTGTCGTGAAACAATTTTGGTTTGTACTGACAGCTTTAGTGATTTTAATTACGGTAATGCTTTTGTTGTTGTTCAGAAAACGTGTAAACCAACAGAATGAAGAGGTTGATCCGAAGTCTGAATTGCTCAAAACTCTATCAGTACAAGAGAGAAAAGTATTTGACCTGTTGAAAAATGGTGCATCCAACAAGGAGATCTCCCTTGAGTTAAATATTGAAGTAAATACTGTAAAAAGCCATATATATAAGATATTTACAAGGCTCGGGGTGAAATCACGTAAGGAGATTGTGAATGGGGATTGGTAGATTTATTGAAAAACTAACTGTGTGTCCGGTTAAATTTTTATGTTTAGTATCTTCTTTAAATTAAACAGAGTAAGTTTCCGGTAAAAAGAAACAGGGGCAAGTAAGCCGTTGAATATCAATAGAAAAATAATATAAATAAAGTGGATGACCGAAAGTCCTTTTTGTTTCAAAATCAAGGAATCTCCAAATTCCATTATCAGGAAATTTGTAAATCCGGGAGAATAATTTGCCCAGGAAAAATTCTTTGGTAAAATTCCTTGTTCAAGGGCAAATGATTCAACCAGGGTACCCGGATAAATCCGAATACCTAATGTTGTGGCAATAAAATCGATTTTGATTCTGTTATTTCTTATATATCTTATATCATTCAGGCAACTTGTTAAACTTTGACCAGGGTGTCCGAATGTAAAGAATACCTTCACTTTAATAGATAATTCCCTGCACCAATCCATAACCAGTTCAAGTTGTTGCGGGTCGATCCTTTTTCTGATATCGGTCAGGATTTCAGGATCTGTAGTTTCCAGACCAACATTTATATAACAGCATCCTGAGTTTTTCATTGTGGTTAGCAGTTCTTTATCAACTGTATCTAACCTTGTTTCACATTCCCATTTTACGTTGTACTTTTTGATCATACTACAGAATTCATGAACATGATCTCTTTTAGCAGTGAAAGTACTGTCAAAGATTTTCAGGGCTTTAATATCTTTATTACGTAATATTGTTTCTATCTCAGGTTTTAATAGTTCGGAACTTCTGGTTCTTACCCCTCCGGGAAACATTTTTGATGCTGAACAGAAAGTACAGTTAGCTGAACATCCACGGCTTGTCATAATAAAGTCGGCCTCAAGGTTAAAGAAATCCAGTTTGAGACCATATTTATCGCTAAACAGGTGTCTTGCCGGTGGAGGAAGTTTGTTTAGATCATTAATCCTTTCAGATTTATTATGAATTATCTGTCCATCTGATATAAAAGATAAACCAGGAATCGAATTAATATCTTCTTTTCGATCTTCTAGTATGCATTGACAAAACCTGAGAAATGAGTACTCTCCCTCACCACGTATAATAAAATCAATATCCCTTATATTAACCAGTGTGTCTTCTGCAGCAAAAGTTGCATGAATACCACCATAAACTACTGGCACTTCAGGTATTGATAGTTTTGACAGTTTAGCTGCTTTAAAACTTCCTTTTCGAGTGGCTGTTGTTCCACCAATTCCAACAACTTTGGGTTGCCATATTCGAATATCTTTAACAAGATCACCCCGATAGCGGGCAAGGTCTATGATTCTTACAGAAATATTATTTTGTTCCAGTATGGCAGCTATTGTTGCCAGTCCCAACGGAATCATTGGTTCAAAAATGCTGATTTTTTCTTTTGGGTAGATCAGTACTGTATCATAATGTTTTTGTGATATATGAGAATCATGTGGAGTCATGATTGATTAGTAAATTTAATCTAAGTGTCTTACTACTAAAAAAGGTAGTTGAAACACTAATGAAAATGGTATGTAATTAAATATCAAGTGCTTGCGTGGCTAAGTTAACAATAAAAATGATATATGAACAAATAATAATTTGAAACAGGAATCGTCTGTTTGATGTAAATACTATTAAATTGTTCAGCATTTCGTTGATATGATAACAAATTATAATGCTTTCAAATTCCACCAGTTAATTGTAGATTTGCTCAAAATTTAGTTGTTAACAGTTGATATTTTATATATGAAGAAGCTCATTTATACTCTAACTTTTTTGTCTTTATTCACCGGTTCATTTTCACAAATGGTTCTTGTGTATGATGTCGATTTTATTACCGGTACAACAATAATGCTTCCACTTGAAGAAGAATATGATATTACAGTTGATTGGGGAGATGGGAATATTGACAGTTTTGTATCAGATACACTAATCCGACACACTTATCCTTCATACGGAATTTATCAGGTTTCCATATCTGGAAGCCTCAAACGTTTTGGTTCAAATGATGGAATTATGAGATCATATGCTGATGCATTAGCAGAGGTTATAAGTTTCGGAGATATCGGTCTTGAATCATTGAGTTATGCTTTTTTTGCTGCAAAAAATTTAGTAGCTGTTCCGGCAGATTTACCAGGTGGTATAACCGACCTAAGTTATTGTTTTCTTGAGTGCAGGATTGTTGAAACAATTGAAAATCTGGACTTATGGGATGTTAGTAATATAACCAATATGGCTGGAATGTTACAAAAAATGAATAGCTTCAATCAGGATATCGGGGACTGGAATGTTGCAAATGTTACTAACATGAGTGCTATGTTTGCCTCTTCAGATAGTTTTAACCAGGATATTAGTGCATGGGCTGTATCTAATGTTACAGATATGAGTTGGATGTTTCTTTCTAATCATGAATTTGAACAGGATTTAAGCACCTGGGATGTTAGTAATGTAACTAATATGGAGGCAATGTTTAAGCAGGCTTATAAATTTAATTCAGATATTGGACCCTGGGATGTGAGTAGTGTAACCAATATGTTCAGAATGTTTGAGCAGGCAGAAACTTTTAATCAGGACATAAATAGTTGGGACGTTAGTAGTGTGACCGACATGAAGTTAATGTTCAAAGATGCAGAAAACTTCAACCAACCAATTGGAAACTGGGATGTTAGCAATGTTACTGATATGTCACGTATGTTTCAGGGAACAAATTATTTTGATCAGCAGCTAAATAGCTGGGATGTGAGTAATGTAGTCGATATGGGAAGTATGTTCTTTGAAGCAAGAAGGTTTAATAGTAATATTTCTAATTGGGATGTAGGCAATGTAACAGATATGGCTGGCATGTTTCACACTGCAATAAATTTTAATCAGGACATTGGAGCCTGGGATATGAGCAATGTAATTAACATCGAATTAATGTTTTATAATGCATCAGCTTTCAATCAGGATATTGGTAATTGGAATATTGGAAATGTTATGGAATTGTACGGACTATTTACTGGCGCCATCAACTTCAATCAGGATATTGGTGACTGGGATGTGAGTAATGTAACTGACATGGATGGAGTGTTTGATGGTGCACAAAGTTTTAATCAGGATATCAGAAATTGGGATGTTAGTAATGTAACCGAGATGCATTCTATGTTTAAAGACGCACAAAGTTTCAATCAGGACATAAGAGACTGGGATGTCAGTAATGTAATTGAGATGCGAAAAATGTTTAGTAATGCACAAAGTTTCAACCAGGATCTATCATACTGGTGCGTCAAACAAATTCCGTCAGAACCAGATAATTTTGCAGAGAATTGTCCGATATGGAATCATTTCAAACCCCGATGGGGTGAAGATTGTTTTGTTGGGTTGGATGAATTGAATAATGATATGATATCACTATATCCAAATCCTGCAGGTAACAGATTGCACTATTCAACAGATATTCCAGATATTTCAGAGATTAATATTTATAATTTCCAGGGAAATCAGATCATTAACCTTCAAAATATAATCTCAGTCATAGGTGTCTCCGATCTGGGAGGTGGTATGTATATTATTGAATTTGTTACGTCTGAAGGAAATTACAGAAGGCGATTTGTTAAGAGGTGATGAATTTGATTTTTCATGTTAAATATGAAAAATTTCATTTACTGGATTTACCATGGTAGAGGAATATTTAGAAATCATGATCCATTACCGCTTTTTTTGATATCATAACATATGAGTTAGTACATTAGCATACGTGTAAATTAATAAACGAAAAGAAATCTTCAGCAATCTATAACACTTTATAACCAAACCATTAAGGGTGATCATATTTATCTGAAAATGAATGTCCATAACATACATCTTGTTTGAAATTCACAGTATCATAAGGTTTTTACCATCTCAAATTATTAGTTGATTTTAACGTTTCAATTTTTCAACAATTCCTGAATCAATCTCATTCGGTTTTTATTAACAGATTCACTAATTTTGGTCATATAATTGGTTAGATATATACTTTCAGACCAATGATTTAATAATGGATGAAAAACACAAATTGCATTAATTTGTGGTCATGCAATATTTAACCGGGAAATATCCTGAACTATGAAACGATTGGTTGCCAGTTTAATAATACTTTTTTATATGATTAGTGCTTTTGCTCAATGGACAAATCTTGGTTTGAATGAATACCAGGTGAATGATTTGACGATTCATTCAGATACAATTTATGCAAGCACTGATAATGGCATTTATAAGAAAAACATCCACAGTTCTGATACTGTTTGGTCTGGTTGTGGAAAGCAGGGCAGTTATATTGTTCAAACCCTGGTGAAAGATTATCAGACTTTTATTTCATTAGTGCAGCTTGGTTCAACAAACACAACACAGATAATTAAATCTGTTGATGGGGGACTTACTTTTTCTTTAATGAACTCCGATACCTCAAATACTAATTCTTATCAATTTCTTGATCATATTGCACATCCTACCAATGATTATGATACACTTTATTTTCTAAACCACCGGTTAAAAACCAATAACGGAGGAATTACATGGGAAAACATTTACAATACAACATTTACTGATCGTTTTATAATGGTTAACCCCGCTAACCATAAACAATTATTAATTGGTGGTGAAACAGGTTACTTTTCTGCATATCTGCAATTATCCAATGATTTTGGCTATACATGGACTATTCCTGCAATGAATTCATTTTTCTCTGGTGATAATGCAATCCATGATATGGCTATAGAAAATTCTGTTTGGTATGCTGCCGGAGAAGGAGTAATTGCAAAGTCTACTGATGGAGGTGAAAACTGGTTTCAACTCTTAAATCTGCTGGACACAACTTCACCTTTTAGTCTGTATTATACAAACATCGAATTTAGTCCGGTAAATTGCAATGTTATTTATGTGACAGGCTTAAAATCAGCAGGTTCCAACAGAGTGCCATTACTTTTTTCTGAAGATAAAGGCGTAGGTTGGGATACTGTTTCGTGTAGTAGTGTAATTGCAAATCAAAGAATCAGATGTATGACAATAATAAATATAAATAATACGGACAATGTATTTTTAGGTGGAAACGGTGTTTATTTATTTAAGAAAATTGTAAATAATGTGCCTCAACAAAATACAATACCAAACCTGACAGTTTACCCAAATCCTGCAATAGACAAACTATATGTTAAAACCGATAAATCAATTTCCGGCATCAGACTACATAATGCTTTTGGTCACGAGATTTTTGTAGAACAAACTGAAGAAAACATCATAAGCATTAACAATCTGCCAGATGGGCTATATGTAATATCATTTACAATTGATGATATTCATGTTGTCAGGAAGTTTATAAAAAAAGAAGCTAGCCCCGATAACTATCACGACTAGTTTTCACTTTGATTATTTGATCTACTTCATTGTTTCGTTTCCAGTTTGTTATAAGAGCAATCAACATTTTCAGGATTTCTTCCTGAACAGAGAAGAATTTCTAATATAACCTTTATCAATTTCATTAACATCCGGTAAATACTCAAGTATTGCAACGCATTCAAAGGTACTACCACGAGAGATTACAAAAAAATGCATTCTATCCTTATTGCTAAATCTTGAATAACCTTCTGCGATATTTAACATTATACTGAATGATGCTCTTCTTAACTGATCATTTGTAAACCTGTCAAATGAATTCTTCTTGATAAGGGATTTCACTTCGGAGTTGAATTTTTTGGCTTTTTGATATACGGTTAGCTTTTGGAAATCGAATATGTTATTATTATTTTATGGGTTATGTTTTATTCTATACTGTGAGTTTGTCCATATAGTGACCTGGAGCTAGAGAAGAGATTCAGAGCAAGATTGATAAATATCGGTACCTGGTTGGTAGAAGGCTTATGTTGATTTTAGTAACTTTCTGGAAAATGCAAAGAATCCAATGACGAAGAAGTATTTGGACAAAAAAAGTTTCAGGAATATTCATTGGAACATGGTGGTTAGGTGCTTCTGTACATAAAACAAGTAAAAGTGCTTCAGGTTCCTAAACTGGCCCAGTTGAAAAACGATCAGAATCGTTATTACCTCACTGTCAGAGAGTACAAATTTTCGATTTCTTCGCTTTATAGTTGTGTTCTCTAAAAGTGTGTGATCCTTCTTAACTTCTTCAAATTCCTTGCAGAAATCGTCTATTAAACAGAAATTTCAGTAATTTTATCGATGTTCATAAAAAGGGTTTTTGATTTTTATATATTTGACAATTAGCACTTTAAATATAATCAAAATCCTAGTGTTTTTACGTCGAACTCACGTTATTATAATAAACATCTCCGGTTGTGCTATTTACAAACCAGTCACTATTTTCAAGTGCCACAAACCCACTATGATCAGTAAACCTCAATGGATTGTTCATTACA